>JABDPT010000262.1 GCA_013042605.1 Paracoccaceae bacterium | reverse complement strand
GGCCAACAGGATCAGTTGCCGTTCGCGCCGTTGCCGACCACGGGCTCAACGCGATTGCCGCCTTTGTTGGCCGACGCGCCTTCACCGCGTGCGCCGCCGCTGACGACGGATTTGATGCCCGGCCCTTCGATCGAGCGCACGGTGTCGGACGTGCTGTCGGGGAACGAGCCATCGGCCACGCCCTGATCGTGGGCTTTGGCAAAGGCTGTGCCGGCCGACAGGGCAACGGCGAGGATCGAGATGCAGATCTGGGTCTTCATGGTTTTTCCTTTCGGTGTCTGAATTGTCCGCACCGCAATTCACTGGCCGGACATCCAAAGGAACGTGCCGGCGCGTCACGCGGGATGCACCCGGCCGATCACTTCGGATGGAGAAACCGTGATTGACGCTCTGCATCCGATCACGCGGCAGTCTCGCTGTTGAGGGCAGACACCGATGGGAGATGTGCGACATGCGACTAAGGTTCGAGTTGGCGGCTGTAATTGTCTTAAGCGGAATGATCGTTCCGTCAGTCGATGCGCATGAGTTCTGGATTGATGGCAATGTGCATGGCGCCGACGGCGAGAGCGTGCTCGAGCTTGACCTGAAGGTTGGACAGATGCTCGACGGAGTATCTCTGCCATTCGTGCCTGATACCGTTGAGACGTTTGATTGGATCTGGGGCGGGGCCGGACCGGTGAAAGGCGCGATAGGCGATGTCCCGGCGGCCGTCGTGCCCTTCGACCCTCAACGCGGGGCTGTGATCTTTCACAGAACCAAACCACGGCGGTTGGTGCACAAGGACTGGGACGAGTTCCTGTCTTATCTGAAAATGGAAGGCCTCGAACACGCAGAAGACGAACACCTGGCCCGCGGCTTGCCGTTGACCGGCTTTTCGGAAAGCTATTCCAGGCATGCCAAGCTCGTCGTTTTGCCGAAGGACAGCCCGGCGATTGAAGACCATTATCAAGGCTCTCCGGTGGAGATTGTGCTTGACCAAGTCATCCTGGACAGAGAACACACTCGCATCATTGGGCGGATTTTTCAGGACGTTACGGTGCGTCCAAGCCAGGTAACTGTCTTCCAGAGCAAACCCGACGGCCTGGAGGTCAGAAAGGTCGAAATTTCAAAGGATGGCCGTTTCGACGTAGCGGTCCCGGAAAGCGGCTCGGTCCTGCTCAACGCCGTAGCCTTGTCGTCTGCTTCCCCCGTTGACGCGGAGTGGCACAGTGACTGGGCTTCGGTACTGATCAAGTTCGACCAATCATAATCGATAGCGCAGGCAGAGCCCTTCTCTTTCGGAACAGTTGGGCGCACGCCAGCCCTTAAAAGACCAGGTTCATCATTGCCAGTGACACCGCCAGAAAGAGGATCGTCATGATACCGCCGCTCTTGATGAAGTCCGTTACGCGATACCCCGCGGGTCCCATGATCAGCGCGTTGACCTGATGGGTCGGGATGAGGAATGAGTTCGAGGTCGATATCGCGACCGTGAGGGCAAAGATCGCAGGATCGCCGCCAGCGGCGAGGGCGATGGATACCGCCAAGGGAACCAAAAGCACCGTTGCGCCGACATTCGACATGATCAGCGTGAACACGGTCGAGAGCACGGCTAACCCCGCCTGAAGCGACCACACAGGCCATCCGTCAAGAAGTCGGAGTATCTCTTGCGCGATCCAAGCCGCCGTACCGGTCGTCTGTACGGCATGGCCGAGCGGAATAAGGCTCGCCAGCAGGAAGACCGTACTCCAACTGATCGCCTGATAGGCTTCGTCGATGTCGATGACCCCGGTGAGTATCATCCCCGCAGCGCCGGTGAGGAGACATAGCGAAAGACGAAGGTCCGTGAACAGGATCAAGCCCAGCGCGATGACGAAGAAAAGCACCGCCCAGCCGACCTTGGTCGGTCGAAGCTCTTCGCGCGGAAACTCGGTCGTTACGACAACGAAGTTTCGATCCTGCGTCAGACGGGTCAGGGCGTCCCATGTGCAGTGGATGACCAGCGTATCGCCTGCAAGAAACGGAACCTCACCGACCTGTGTCGGTTCGTGCTGGTCCGTGGCGACAAGGCTCATCGTTTCTTCACCTCTGTGGATCGCGAGAAGGCTGGCGCCATAGGTCTTCCGAAAGACAAGATCGTGGGCGCATTTCCCGATGACGGCCGACCCCGGGGGGATAACCATCTCCGCGATGCCGGACCGTGTGGGCGCGCACATTTCCGCGAAGACATCCAGATCGGGATGCAAGAGAAAGCCCGCATCGTCGACCATGTCACGAATGTTCTTCTCGCGACCCAGCAACGCCAAACGGCAGGGCGTCGTGATCTCGGTTTGAATGACCGGGGCAAACCATGTCTTGCCCTGATAAGCGCTTCCGATGATGTAGACATGATAGCGCTGCATCAGGTCATCGAAGGTCTTGCCCTCCCAGGAATGACCTGCCAGGATCGAGATCTCGAAGATGTCGGTCTTCAGGCCGTAGATCGACTTGAGATACTCTTTCACCGACCGACCGCTCGTGGCGTCGCCGTCGACCTGTTCTCCCGGCAGGATCCAGCGGCCAAGCAGCATGAAGTAAAGAATACCGGTTATGACAAGGGCAAGGCCGACAGGCGTGACCGAAAACAGCCCGAAGGTTTCCATCTGTTGGGCGTCCGGCAGCGCGCGATTGGCGGTCAGGATTAGATCGTTCAGCAGGATCAGCGGCGACGATCCCACCATGGTCATTGTCCCGCCAAGGATGGCGCAGAAACCCATCGGCATCAAAAGCCGACCAAGCGGAATTTCGGTGCGAACGGAAATCCGGCTTACCACCGGCAGAAATAACGCGGCGGCGCCGACATTCTGCATGAAGGACGAAATCAGCCCGACAGTGCCGGAAACGATAGGAACGACCCGCGCCTCTGATTTACCGCCGCGCTTGAGGATCAGCGCAGCAACGCTGCTCATCATGCCGGTCTTGTCGAGGCCCGCGCCGATAATCATCACCGCGATGATCGAAACGACGGCATTGGAGGCTAGCCCATCAAAAAGGCGAGAGACATCCGCAAGGGAACCCAACCCGGGAACCTGGCTGAGCAGACCCAGAAGAACCATGACGAGTATCGCGGCAAAGTCGATGCGCACGACTTCTGAAACGAACAGCACAACGGTGAATAAAAGCAGGCCCAGAACGACCATCATGGGCATCGTCAGGCTTATCGTCTCCAATCCGGCACCCTCCCAGGCCGTGGGGGCCGAATGTGATCATGTCGGCACCACTTGAACGAGGCTCCGTAAACGTATCCCGAAAACCCCGTCGTTTGAGGACCATAGCATGAAATTCGGAAACTGTAGGATAACGTGTTTAAGTCCGACCAGGTTACCCCGAATACGTCGCTATCAGACCGAACCCGATGACGGCCAGAAGGCTCAAACGGCTAACGCCGTCTTTCAGCGCAAAGACGATCGGGTCGTCATTCATCTCTCCGCGATGGGTTTTGAAGACCGCGCGACTGATCCAGTAAAGCAAGACAAGGCAGATGCCCCAAAGGGCGGCGGGCAGTGAATAGAGAAGCTGTACCTCGGGTGAACTGAGATAGAGCGCCATCACAAGAACCGACACATACCCCGAGGACATCGCCATTTGCGACACCAGCGGCAGGTCTTCGACCCTGTATCCGCGACCGTCTGCGACGGCTTTCCCGTTGGACATGTTGTCGACGAGTTCGGCCTGCCGTTTCATCGCCGCGAGTGACAGGAAGAGGAAGACTGAAAACGCCAGAAGCCAGACCGAGAGTTCAATACCCGTCGCCACACCGCCGGCAACGATCCGCAGGGTATAAAGCCCGGCCAGGACGCAGATATCGAGGACCGCGCGTTTCTTGAGCGCAAAGGAATAGGCAAGGGTGGCCGCGTAATAGATCAGCAGGACAAGCACAAAGGCCGGACCGGCAAAAATGCCAAGCGCTAACCCTCCCACCAGCAGCGCCAATAAAAGGTTTCGCCCATAACGCAATGGCAGGTTGCCGGATGCAAAGGGGCGCAAACGCTTGCGCGGATGGGCGCGATCGGCGGCAAGATCCAGTAGGTCGTTCAGCAGATAGACGCTCGACGCGACAAGGCAGAAGGACAGGAATGCAAGCACCGCTATGGTGAGCGTTGCCACGTCCAATTGATGCGCGGCAAGCACCGGCAGAAAGATCAGAAGGTTCTTGAGCCATTGGTGCGGACGCATGGCACGCAACATTTCGCGCCCCGTATCGCCAGCCGCGCCGATATGCGTCGCGCCACCGGGATGCGCATTGGCCACGCCACGCTGCCCCGCAGGCGCGTTTGCCGTAATGACATGCGCGGCACCTTGCCAAAGCCCATCACCGGCGCGCGGGCCAAGATAGAGGTAGCTGGTCACGCCGAAGTCGCCTTTCGCCTGTTCGGCAAGCGGCGTGTCGCTGTCATCGGTCAGCACGCCATCGAAAACGCCTGCATGTTCCGCCACGCGCGCGGCCAAATCGGGATAGGCACGGCTGGACAACAGGGTTGTCTTGCCATCCTCGCGGGCATCCTTCAGCAAGGCCATCACGCGCGCATTCAGTGGAAGCGACGCGGGATCGAGCAAACCCACCTCACCATCCACCTCAGGCAGATCGCGGGTCTCGGTCAGGGCCGCAATGCGCCCGGCGCGCGCGGCCCAATAAAGCTCATCCGCAAGGGCATTTGGGATCAGGCCGCCTTCTAGGGCCACGATAAGCGCATCAGGCTCGGTCTTGGCCGAGGTTTCGGAGGTTTCTGGCTGAGGATCGACGCGGTTCAACCTGTCTTTTCCTTGTGATGGCGGCATGGGCCATGGCGCGCAAGACCGCGCGCACTGATGACCATAGCTTTAGTTTGCCGGGGGACGCCGCGAAACCCTGCGCGGAAATGACCCGTCGCAGACGTAGCAGAGCTGCATCTGTCGGGCATCGGCCCGTTAGACATCATCTTCGCGGGCAAAGCCCACGCCCATCGTTACGTCAAGCGGCAGGCGCCGATTATAGCCCAGCGCAAAAAACCGTGCCTCAGCGTCGGAGAGGGCGCCGGTTTCTTCGACAAGGGCGCGACCATGAAAAATGATCGCTCCCGGGCGCGCCTCTTCTGGCAGATCTTCAAGGGATCGCAACACTTCATCAATACTCACCGACCCGCCGATGGCGAGCACCGCTGGCGCGTCCTTGCGCAGGATCGCCCCCAATTTCTCATTCTCTGCGCCGGCCAGCGTGAAATTGTCCAACTCGGTAATCTCGTTCTCCTGCGCGATAAGTGCCTGCGCCACCCGAAATCCGGCCACTGGTTCGTGCAGCGTCACCTGCGCATCGGGGCGCGTCTGTGCCAGATGAAACGCCAGAAACCCGCAGGCCCCGCCGTAATCGACAAAGGTACCGCCCTTGGGCACCAGCCCCGGCACGTTTCGGGCAAGGTTGCGCTGGAATTTACCGACTTCGATTGCGGTCAGCGCGGCAGGTGTGAAAATCCGCGGGTCCATCGGTAATCGCACACTATGGTTTTGCACCCAATCAAGCGGGACATCGGCCGAGACGTCCACCGAACCACGCACGTAAAGATCGGCGGGCGGCAAGGTGCGTACCTCGGGGGATTTGACCTTTTCCGCGCGGCGTTTCCCGCTCGCGCGTTTTTCGACATCCGACATAAGCGATGCGATTTTGGCCTTGTCGCGTGGCTTTGGTGGGGCCGCTGAAACCTGTGTGATCGGCACTTGACTGGCGGCCTTGAGCGACACGACCAGATCGCGATACGCCTCTGTGTCGCGAATCCGCGCCAGCGTTTCCTCGGTTCTCGTGAGCGCTGCGTCATGCAACTCGGCCAGAACCGGGTCGGACAGCAATGCCGCGATGATGCGGTCGCGTTCCGGTTTGTAACGCAGCATCGTGTCGTCGCGCACCTCGTTGCGATCCTGCAAGGACCAGTAGTCGGCGTTGTACTTGTCGGCTTTGTTGTTGACGTTCCCGCGCAGACGGCGAATGGCATAGGCGTCGATCGACTTGATCGCATAGTGGTTCATCTGCGCCCAGTCATAGCCCACTGTCCGCACGATCGACCGCCAGCCGCGGAACTTGAAATACTCCTCCATCTCGCGACCCGATCCATTGAGCCAGCGCACGCTGTCGGGAAACTCGGTATCAAGAACCTTGTTTTTGAGCTTGGGACGATGGATCCCCAGCTTCCATTTGTCTGGGTCAAACTGAAACAGGGTCTTCACGCCCCAACCCTTGTTCCACATCTGGGGCGCCGCCATCAGATATTGTTCGGTCACCGGATCGGTCGACCATTCATGCACACCGCCCGACCCGAAGATGCGCCATGTAATGACCATGCCGTTGGCGCCAGTGGCCTTTATGTCCGAGATCAGTGTGTCGATGCGCCCGTCGCCATGGCGCAGGCAAAGAAACTCATCGGCATCGAACACCAGAAGCCAGTCGCTTGCCGCGACCTCGGGTTCGACCTGCGCATATTTGAGCGCCGAAGGCTGTGGCTTCATCCCTTCGGGAATGGCATTGTTACGGTGTTGGACAAGCCCCAGTTCCTGCATCCGCATCAGCATCTTATCGGTGCCGTCGGTGCAGTCGTTGGTATAGATCACGAAATCGGTGAAGCCGACCGCAAGGTGATGCGCCACCCATTCGATCACGTAGGGCCCTTCGTCCTTCATCATCGAAACGGCCGTGATCCGGCCATGCGGGCTTTGGTTGCGCCAAAGTCCAGGCAAGACCTCTTGCCCTTCTGGAACGCCGGGCGTTTCTGCCGTTGCTGGTGTGCCTGCCATGCTCTTTCTGCCCGGTATTCTTCTGCGCCGGAATTTGAAGCCTTCTAGCACATCGCGCCGCGTTGATGAAGCCGCGCCGCTGGACACCCCGGAGGCGTTGCGGCATGTTTCGGTCAACAAGCGCGGGGCGGCCAAACGCCCTGGTATATACGGCAGAGGCCCACATGGTAGAAATCGAGCGTCGCCCCGTCGCCTCCCTCTGGATCGGGACACGGCTTCAATACCTAAACCAGCTTTGCCTTCTCAGCCATGTTCGCCACGGCCACCCGACCACGCTTTATTGCACCGATGACGTGGAAAACGTGCCCGAAGGCATCATCGTCAGGCCCGCAAGCGAGGTCATGGAGATCGACCACGCCCTCGTCGCCCAGACAAGCGCGTCGTTCCTGTCGAATGTCTTTCGCTACAAGATGATCCAAAAGGCCGGCGCAATCTGGATTGATTGCGATGCGTTCTGCCGCCAGCCCTTTCCCGACGAGATGGAACATATCTATGCCGGTCACGGCTTTCGCGGCGCACTGAACTGTGGGGTCGTTTCGATCCCGCAGGTGGGCGAGTTGATGGACGTTCTGCTGGATTATTATGACAACCTGCCGGACGCGCCGCCATGGTTTAACGAAAATCAACGCCGTCGCCTTGCCCGCCAGCCGGAAGAGATGCCCCACGCCGCCCGCATCTACAAAGCCGAGCGTACCGCCTTCGGACCGCAGGCTTTCACGTATTTCGCCAAGAAGACCGGCGACTTCAAACGTGCGCTGAGCCATGACTATCTTTATCCGGTACCCTTTCAGCTAAACGATATCTTCTATGACCCTCATGGGCGGGTCGAAGGGCATTTCACCGACAATACGATGTCCGTGCATCTTTATACCAATGGCACGCGGCCGTGGTGGCGCAAGAACCCGCCATTGCCAGGGTCCTATGCCGCGCGGATGTGCGAAGAGATCGGCGTCGATCCGACAAAGGCGCTGGAGTGACGGGCTGCGTCAGTCTTGTGGTTTGAGCGACGCGTGAATGAGGGTCAAAAGCCGTTTGCCTGTGCTGGTATCCGGCGGCTCGCTACCCGCAAGAAGCGCAAGCCGCGAGTATAGGTGCACGGCATCGGCGTCTTTGAGCAGGTCGTTGATGATCCCACGATAGGCACGAACTGCGGTATCATGCGCGTCTTCAACTCCGGGCAAGGTACGTAGTCTCTTTTCTTCTTTCACACGCGCCGCCGCGTGCCGTAGGATCGATGCATCTTCCACGACGTTGAAGTTTCGCTCTGCCCAGTAAGACGCATCAAGCGGCTTTGACTGACGATTGGGAAGGCCCCGCGCGCGCTTGACCAGAAAATCCTCGGCCGAGCGAAGGGAATAATGGTTGAGCTGGACAAGGTCGGTACCCGTCTGATCCGGCGCCAACAGAATTCGCGTTTCGTCCGAAGCCAGATCATCGGGCAACCGCGTCCCGCTGCCATCCACCCAATGAGGTAGATCCTTCGCCGACTTGCGCGCCTTCGGCCGATGAATACCCGGTCGCGCAAACCCGCGCGCATCCGTGCGATAGAGCGTCTTGAAAAACCGGGAGGCGGCGGGAAAAAGCATCCCCTGCGGTGCGGCCATGGTGAACCGTTCGGTAACCGGCCCGGGCTCAAAGCCCAGGTGACCGCCATGGCCGAAAAAGCGCCACGGCAATGCAAAGGCGTCCGCTTCCGGGCGGCTCGCAATCAGATCGTGAAGGCTGTCCAGCGGCGTGCGCAAGTTCACGAACTCATCACAATCGATACACATCACCCAGTCGGCTGCTTTGCAAAGCGGGTGGTCAGCGGCAGCGCGCAGGGCGGGCCACTGAACGGATTTACCGGTGGGAACTTGAGGCACGTGCACGATCTCGCCCGCCGTCGCCAGAGCATCAAGAAGCCGGTCGGTACCGTCGGAACAATCGTTGCTGAAGATCAGAAATCCGGTGACGCCCAGTGCCTTATGATGGGCGAGCCATTCAAGGATGAACGGCCCCTCGTCGCGCATCGTCGTTACGATAGCTATCGATGTCTCTTCACCCACGACGTCCTGCCCCTTGAAGCGTAGCGCCAAAGGGGCGCGAGATTGCGACGCCTGTCAAGCAAGCCAAAGGCAACCCGGCAACAATTGCGGAAGTTTTTCGACTTGTCTTGTTGCCCGGCGCCCGGCGCTCTACATGCTGGCCCATGAGAAGGTTTATCCCGTTCCTGAAATCCGGCCCGCTGGTCGCGGTCATCCGGCTGCAAGGCATGATCGCCTCGGGCGGACGAGGGGCGGCCTTGAACGACGCAGGCATGGCCCCGCTGATCGAACGCGCGTTCCGCAAAGGCAAACCTTCGGCGATCGCGCTGGTCATCAATTCACCTGGCGGCAGCCCGGCACAATCGTCGCTGATCGCGGCACGTATCCGGCGGCTGGCCGAAGAGCATAAGGTTCCCGTGCATGCCTTCGTCGAAGACGTCGCCGCATCCGGGGGCTATTGGCTGGCGGTGGCCGCAGACGATATCTGGGTCGACCGGAATTCGATCGTGGGGTCGATCGGGGTGATCTCTGCCAGCTTCGGGTTTGATGAATTCATCGCCCGTCACGGTGTCAGCCGCCGGGTCTATACCGCTGGCAAATCGAAAAGCATGCTCGATCCCTTCCAGCCCGAGAAAGACGAAGACATCACCCGGCTGAAAGACTTGCAGGAACAGATACACGCGACGTTCATCGATCATGTCCGCGACCGGCGCGGAGATCGCCTTGCGGACGAAGACCTGTTCACGGGCGATATCTGGGTTGGCGACAAGGCCCGCGAGGTCGGACTTGTGGATGGCATCGGCCATGTCGTTCCCAAGATGAAAGAGCTGTACGGCGACAAGGTGCGCTTTGCGGCCTATCAGGTTCGGCGCCCGCTTCTGTCGCGACTTGGTGCGGCGGCGATCGATCAGGCCGTTCATGCCGTCGAGGAACGCGCAGTCTATGCGCGGTTTGGCCTTTGACCTTATGATCCAGATTGTCGGCCTTTTTCTTATTGCGATGGTCGCCATGGCGATCTTCGGAAGACTGCGCCGGGGTGCCGGTGGCGGCAGCAAGCCGGTGCGCAAAGGCAAATGCCGCGCCTGCGGGCGACACCGGATCGGCTCGGGGCCCTGCCCCTGCGGAAAAGGGGACTAGGCGTGCCCGATTTCGTCATCGCCGGACTGGCGCTTGTGATCCTTTTGTTAGCCGGCGATGTGCTTGTCCGTGGGGCGGTTAATCTGTCGCTGCGCCTCGGCGTGCCCGCGTTGATCGTATCGCTGACCATTGTCGCCTTCGGCACCTCTGCGCCAGAGCTTTTGATCGCCATTCAAGCCATCGACGATGGTGCGCCGGGCATCGCGATCGGTAATGTCGTCGGCTCGAATACCGCAAATGTGCTTTTGGTTCTGGGCGTGCCCGCGCTGCTGGCAGGACTGCATACCAGCGAGTGTGAGACGAAAAAAAGCTATCTTCTGATGGTCGCAGTGACGCTGCTGTTTATCGGCGTCTGTTTCGCGGGACCGATTACGTGGGTGCATGGATTGCTTTTGCTGGCGGTTCTTTTGCTTATCCTCGGGGACCAACTGCGCGAAGCGCTGGCCCACCGCAATGGCGCTGACGATATTCTGGACGACCTCGAAGGCGTCGATCCGCATATGCCTTGGTGGAAGATCTCGCTCTTTATCTTGCTGGGCCTTATCGGCCTGCCGCTTGGTGCGGATCTTCTGGTCGACAGTTCGGTTTCGATCGCGCGAACCTTCGGGGTCAGCGAAACGGTGATCGGGCTGACGCTTGTCGCCATCGGCACATCGCTTCCAGAGCTTGCGACCACCGTAATGGCCGCCTATCGCCGTCAGGCGGATGTGGCCCTTGGCAACGTGATCGGGTCGAACATGTTCAACCTGCTGGCCATCATCGGGATCGCCAGCCTTGTCGGACCCATTCCCATTGACGAGACCTTCCTGCGGCTCGACCTGTGGGTCATGCTTGGGGCCTCGCTTGTTCTGGCACCCTTTGTCTTTTCGAATTCGCGCAACATGACCAAACGTTGGGGCATCCTTTTTACCGGGATTTACGCGGTCTATATCTGGTACATCATCACGGCGGGGGGCTAGGTAATGACCGGAAACGCACTTGTCACTGGCGCGGGCGTGCGCCTTGGGCGGGCGATGGCGATGTATCTGGCCCAGCGCGGTATGAAGGTTGCCGTTCACTACAACACATCCGAAGGCCCGGCGCAGGACGTCGTTGCCGAGATCGAGGCGATGGGCGGACAGGCGGTTGCGTTAGGTGCTGACCTTTTGAATGAGGACGCAGTGCTTGCCCTTGGCCCGCGCGCGGCAGACGCGCTTGGCGGGCCGTTGAGCGTCTTGGTCAACAATGCGTCGATCTTCGAACACGACACTTTGTCCAGCGCCACGCGCGAAAGCTGGGACAGGCATATCGAGTCAAACTTGCGCGCGCCCTTCGTGCTGACCCAGCACCTGGCCGCGCATGCACCCGACCCGGCCACGGATGAAATGGGCGAACCGGTCGCACAGGCTCTCGTCATCAACATGATCGATCAGCGGGTACGAAAGCTGACCCCGGAATTCATGACCTATACCATTGCCAAGATGGGACTTTGGGCGCTGACCCAGACATCGGCCCAGGCGCTTGCCCCGCGCGTCCGCGTGAACGCCATTGGCCCCGGTCCAACCCTGCGCGGCGGGCGGCAAAGCGTCGATCACTTCGCAAAACAACGCGCCGCGACGATCCTTCGGCGAGGTGCCAACACCAGCGACATCACCGCGGCGCTTGGCTATTTCCTCGACGCTCCGGGGGTGACGGGACAGCTTGTTTGCGTCGATGGCGGGCAGCACCTCGCGTGGGAAACACCCGATGTTCTGGGCGTTGAGTGACAAAAAATCTCAGGGAATTTCAAGGGATCGGGGGTTGACTTGTACACCGGCCCAAACGCCGTCACGAATCTGTTACGATTTTGTTAATGTTTTCATCGTTTTAGGAATCTTCAATAATAATATATAGCAATATCAGTCACTTATGTTTGTGCCTAAAAAATGGGCAGGTTCCAGAACACCACTGAAAATAAGGGAAAAATCCGGACCAGCCAAAGTTACCCCTGCAGTTATCCACAGAAACCGTGGACAGGTTTTCTCTTGTCCTCGGCTCACTATGGTTGCAGCGAATCCGGGAATCAAAATGTCAAAAGATCCTGACACCAAAGACACGACAGCGGAAACGGGGCATGCCGTTATTGCGCGTGAACTCCGGACGCTCGACAACAGCCCGGGGGTCTACCGAATGCTCGACGCCAAGGGCGCGGTTTTGTATGTCGGCAAGGCGCGCAACCTCAAGGCTCGGGTATCGAATTATGCGCGCCCGGCGGGTCACAGCGGGCGGATCGCGCGGATGATCGCGGAAACCGCGTCGATGATGTTTCTGACGACAAAGACCGAAACCGAAGCGCTGTTGCTGGAACAGAACCTCATCAAGCAGCTCAAGCCGCGCTACAACGTTTTGCTCCGCGACGACAAATCCTTCCCGAATATCCTTGTCGCCAAGGATCACGCTTTCGCACAGATCAAGAAACACCGTGGACGCAAATCCGAGAAAGGGAGCTATTACGGCCCCTTTGCCAGCGCGGGGGCCGTGAACCGGACGCTCAACCAGTTGCAAAAGGTGTTTTTGCTGCGCAACTGCTCGGACGCTACGTTCGAAAGCCGCACGCGGCCTTGCCTTCTCTATCAGATCAAACGCTGCAGCGCGCCCTGTGTCGGGCATATCAGTGAAGCGGCCTACGCCGACCTCGTAAAGGACGCCGAACGCTTCCTTCAGGGCAAGTCGACAGGCGTACAGACGCAGTTGGCCAATGAAATGCAGCAGGCAAGCGAAGCGATGGAGTTCGAACGCGCCGCAGCCTTGCGCGACCGCATTCGCGCGCTGACCCAGGTGCAATCGACGCAAGGCATCAACCCGCAAGGCGTGACCGAGGCCGATGTGATCGCGTTGCATCTGGATGGCGGACAAGCGTGCGTGCAGGTCTTTTTCATTCGCGCCAACCAGAACTGGGGCAATCGCGATTTCTATCCGCGCACGGGCGCCGGAGCGGACGCGCCCGAAATCCTGCAGGCGTTCATTGCCCAGTTCTATGACGGCAAAGACCCGCCCCGGCTGATCTTGCTTAGCCATGACGTGGAAGACCGCGAGTTGTTGGAAGAGGCTCTGTGCGAGAAACTCGGCCGCCGGGTCGAGATCGCGGTACCGCAACGGGGTGAGAAAGCGGAACTCGTGGCCAACGCCCAGCGCAATGCCCGCGAAAGCCTTGCCCGCAAAATGGCGGAAACGGCGACGCAATCAAAACTGCTGAAGGGACTGGCCGAGGCCTTTGCGCTCGACGCGCCGCCCGAACGAATCGAGGTTTACGACAACAGCCACATTCAGGGAACGAATGCGGTCGGCGCGATGATCGTCGCCGGGCGGGACGGTTTCATCAAAAGCCAATATCGCAAGTTCAATATCCGGGGGGAGGATCGGACCCCTGGCGATGATTTCGGCATGATGAAAGAGGTCATGACCCGGCGTTTCAAGCGGCTGTTGAAAGAAGACCCGGACCGGACAGGGGGCACATGGCCCGATCTTCTGTTGATCGATGGTGGCGCAGGCCAGGTAAGCGCGGTGCGCGAAATCATGGCCGAGCTTGGCGTTGAAGACATCGCCATGGTCGGCGTCGCCAAGGGGCTTGATCGCGATGCGGGCAAGGAGGAATTTCACCGTACCGGCCAGCGTCCCTTCGCCCTTCGTCACAATGATCCCGTGCTCTATTTCGTTCAGCGGTTGCGCGACGAAGCGCACCGCTTTGCCATCGGCGCCCATCGCGCGAAACGTTCCAAGGCCATCGGCGCCACGCCGCTTGATGAGGTGCCGGGTGTCGGGGCGACTCGTAAACGGGCGCTTCTGGCGCATTTCGGTTCAGCCAAGGCGGTAAGCCGCGCGGGCCTTGCAGACCTGAAAGCCGTCAACGGCATCTCGGGCGCCTTGGCCGAAACGATCTATGACCACTTCCATGACAAGGGCTAGGTCCCGCACGGCCCTTTTCGCCGGACCCCGGACAGGCTAGACCTGCGGCCATGAGATGGACGATCCCCAATATCCTGACGATCATTCGTCTGCTCGCCGCCCCTGGTGTGGCGATCATGTTCCTGTATTTCACCCGGCCGTGGGCCGATTGGTTCGCCCTGATCCTTTTTGTCATCGCGGCGCTGACCGACTGGATCGACGGATATCTCGCCCGTGCCTGGAAACAGGAAACCAAACTTGGCGCGATGCTCGATCCGATCGCCGACAAGGCCATGGTCGTTATCGCGCTTCTGGTCATCACCGGGTTTTCGGGGATGGATCCATACATCCTCTTGCCCGCGACGGTCATCCTCTTTCGCGAGGTGTTCGTCAGCGGCTTGCGTGAATTCCTCGGCGACACCGCCGGCACGCTCAAGGTCACCAAGCTGGCCAAGTGGAAGACCACCGCACAGATGGTCGCCATCGCGGTGCTTTTCGCCAAGGGCGTGTTCGAGCATTACTTCGGGATTATCGCCTTTGGACTGGGCGACCAGATGGTGACCGATATTCTTACCGGTCGGGAAGAGGACCTGCTTGGCCTGAACTGGAAATATCAGGGCGCGATCATTAGCTGGTGGGCAGGCGTCGTGCTTTTATGGATTGCGGCGATCCTCACGCTTGTCACCGGGTGGGATTACTTCCGAAAATCGCTCCCGTTCCTGAGGGAAAAGCCATGATCGATGTTCTTTATTTTGCGTGGCTGCGCGAGCGGATCGGGCTGGGCCGAGAGCGGATTTCGACGCAGGCCGCTACCGTGAATGACCTTGTTGACGAATTACGGGCGCGGGAAGAACGCTATGCGCTTGCCTTCGAAGACACATCGTCCCTGCGCGTGGCGCTTGACCAGGAACTATCGGATTTCGACGCCCCTCTCGACGGCGTGCGAGAGGTAGCGTTTTTCCCGCCGATGACTGGGGGCTAGGCACCCATGCTTCGCGTGCAATCCGACAGTTTTGACCCCGGAAAAGAGCTGTCCGCCTTTGCAAAAGGCCGCCACGATATCGGCGCGATCGTCAGCTTTACAGGTGTTGTGCGCGACACCGATAAGACGCTCAAGACGATGGAGATCGAGCACTATCCGGGAATGACCGAACGCGCGATCTCAAAGATCATGGATGAGGCGCGCACGCGTTGGAACCTTGCCGATGTGCTTGTCATTCACCGCCACGGGGCCTTGCAACCCGGAGAAGTGATCATGATGGTCGCAACCGCCAGCGCCCATCGTGCCGCCGCTTTCGAGGCGGCCGATTTCCTGATGGACTATCTGAAATCCCGCGCGCCCTTCTGGAAGAAAGAGATCGGCGCGAACGAAACGGCATGGGTCGCGGCCAAAGACGAAGACGAAGCCGCGCTGGATCGCTGGACGTCTAGCCCGCCTGATTGACCGACTCGATATAGGTGCGAAGCTCATCGGCCTCGCGCCGCGAGTCGCGCAAACCTTCCATCGCTGCCTTCAGCTCGGCCTCGGTTTGGGCCAGCCGGTTTGTGAGTTCCGCCTCGCGCTGCTGCATGTATGAAATGGCCTGTTCGCGCGCCTCTTCCGCATCATGCAGGGATTGGGCCATGCGATCGAACTCGCCGATATCAGTCACGTTCACCTTGGTCAGCTTGTGAAGCAGCCAATAGGCGAACCAGCCCAGCATGAACGCCACGAACAGCACGATCGCCGTGGCAATGATGAACTCAATTCTGTTCATTCGGGGTCTCCGGCGTTTCTATGGTTTCGGCCGTGTCGGTCTCTTCTTCACTCACCACGAGCTTGAACTCAATCCGGCGGTTGGCTTCGCGGCCCTCTTCGGTGTCATTGTCCGCGACGGGCTGGCTTTCGCCGTAACCCTGCGCCGACAGGTTTCGCGTGCGCACGCGGCGCGCCATGATCGCCTCTAGTACCGCGTTGGCACGGGCCTGCGACAAGCGTTCGTTCATCGACTCTCGCCCCTGGCTGTCGGTATGACCGCCGATTTCCATCGCCACATCCTGACAGTCGCGCAGGACTTCGGTCAGACGGTCCACAGTGGCCAAGGCATCGCCCTCGATGGTCGTGGATCCGGGCGCGAAAGTGATCTTCTCTTCGGCCAGGATGGCGTTCAGACTGGCCACGCATTCTTCAGGTGTGGGCAGGCCAGCAATCGGGTCCAACGCCTCAAGATACCTCACTTCAATCCCGAAGTTGGCGCCCTCACCCAGACGCTCGGACAACACGCGCGCGATTTCGGCGCTGGCATCGGGGCGGCCGGTGTCGCCCCGCACAGACAGGAATTGCGGCTGAACCACAACCGACCCGTTACTCAGATACGACAGCGCATCAAGCCCGGCCAGAACCCGCAGTTCCCAGCCCTGCGGCAGTTCGGCATCAAGCCTTGTCGCGCCATAGGTGTTTGAGATTCCGAAACGGGCATGGGCAAAGCTTTCGACAATGCCACGGGCGCGGTCATTCGTGATCCGACCCCGCAACTGAACCTCACCTTCCGGGCTTCGGGTTGCAATGAACTCTGGCGCACCATCCACCGTGTCGACGCCGGTGCCATCGACGCGGATCGGATCGGGGCGCACAGCATAAAGCGAGAAGACATCCGGAAGCGCACGCTCCAACTCACCAACTTCGCGGTCAAAGAGCGGCAGGGGCAGCGTGTCGAGTGAGATCAGGCTTACATCGGTATCCGAAAAGGTGATCTTGCCACCCCCCATCCTGTCCACCGCCGCGATACCAGCGGCAACAGCGGCTCCCCACTCCAGCGTGGGCGCGCCAAGTCCGATGGGGCAGTCCGCGCGTGCGGCCATTCCCGCCTCATTGGCGGCGGCAAGGATCATGTCCCGCGCCTCAACCGTATCGGCGGTGCAGGCGTCGAAACGCGCGCCATCTGCATCTTTCAGGAACCGCACCGTGAAGGGCGCGATGACCGGACGCGGCGCGTTGATATCCAAGGCCGCCGTCACGCCATCGGGCGCAGCACGCGCAAGCTCGGTCTCGATCCGGCGCTGGCCTTCGGCATCATCCATAATCGCGGTGATGGCGACACGGCTTTCGCCCACCGAGATCTTCGAACGCGGCAATTGACCAAGCGCAGTCAGCGCATAGTCAAGCGCGTCTTCCCAACTGTCCGGCACGGGATAATCGCCAACCTCCAAGAGGTCGGTCACGTTTGTGTCGCCGGCAATGGCGCGCACACGGTCAAGCACTGCTTCCCGGTCGGTCGCGGCCGGGATAAGCCCGATCAGCGATATGCCATCGACATTCCGCAATATCTCGACCGAGAAATCCGGCGGATCAATCGACTGGCCCGGGGCGACCTCCATCTGGTCGATAACCCGTGTGGCATCGACCACGCCACCCGCGACCGACAGCGCGTTGAACCGCGCGGCCTCATCGGGCGCACGCCCCGAAAGCGTCACCTGCAGGCCGTCGACAGCCACGCGCGCCCAGGTCAGTTCGTTTTCCTGAAGCGCGAAGGTGATGTCATGCGATGCGCTCAACTCGATCCGGTCGGCGGCAACGATGGCACCCGAAATGCTGGCCGCGGCGGCCCCGGTCATAGCGATCACAATGGGCAGATTTGAGGAAAGACGCATGATGCCTGTCGATGCGATGGATGCTGGGGACTTGTTACTGCCCTGCGACCGAAGGTTCAATCAAACGAGTAGTGCGGCGGCAAGAAACCCCACGGGAATAAGCCCGGCATCCCGGTTTGACCGAAAAAGTCGCAAGCAAACCTCGGGTTTTTCGGTATCAAGCCGGGTCAATTGCCACATCAGATGCCAGCCAAAGGCCCATACGCCACAAAGCGCGATCACCAAAGACAGCACATGCGTTGCACCGGCCAACGCGTCGATCATCGCAAGCCCCATAAAGGTGATCGCCGCAATCAGGAAATACCGCAGCCAGCGATGGGTCTTGTCCCCGAACAGCCGTGCGGTGGACTTCACACCGATCAAAGCGTCGTCTTCGGTGTCCTGATGCGCATAGATCGTGTCATAGAAAAGCGTCCACGCGATGCCGGCGATATAAAGCGCCACCGCAGGAGTGCCCAGCGACCCGGTATGTGCCGTCCAGGCCAGAAGCGCGCCCCAGTTGAAGGCCAGCCCCAGAAAGACCTGCGGCCACCAGGTAAACCGCTTGGCAAAGGGATAGACTGCCACCAGCGCCAGCGACGCCACGCCCAGCGCAACGGCCGTGACGTTGAAGGTCAGTAGAATGCAAAAAGCAGTCAGCGACTGGATGAAGAGCCACGAGAAGGCCTGCCGCACGCTGACTTGTCCGGATGGAATAGGTCGCGACCGGGTGCGCGCGACTTGCGCGTCGAAGTCGCGGTCGGTGATATCATTCCACGTACAGCCCGCGCCCCGCATCAGGAACGCGCCAATCGCGCAGCCCAAGCCGATCCATGCATCGTAAAGGGTGAAACGCCCGGTTGACCCGGCGGCGAGCAACAACCCCCACCAGCACGGCAAGAGAAGCAGCCATGTACCGATGGGGCGATCCGCCCGCGACAGACGCAAATAGGGGCGCGACCAAGCCGGCGCGATCGTATCGACCCAGTTGCCCTTGACGGCATCGGCAACCTGCCCGTCTGGTGTCGGGGTTGTCTGGGGCATATGCTCGGGTCCATGTCGGCTGTAAAAATCAGGTTGTTTGTAGATCACCCGCTTGGGGAGGGGCAAACGGTTCCTCTGTCGCGGGATCAGGCGCATTACCTTTTCGGTGTGATGCGGCTTTCCGTCGGCGGGCAGGTTCTTTTGTTCAACGGGCGGCATGGCGAATGGCTGGCCACGGTGGTCGAAGCGGGCAAGCGCGCCGGGGCGTTGAGCTGCACGTCCCAGACCCGCCTTTTGCAGATGCCCCCCGATCTTTGGTTGCTCTTTGCACCGATCAAGAAGGCACGCACGGACTTCATCGTCGAGAAGGCGACCGAGATGGGGGCCGCACGCATCCTTCCGGTGCAGACCGACTTTACCAATTCCGAGCGGATCCGCCGTGACCGGCTGCAGGCCCACGCCATTGAAGCCGCCGAGCAATGCGGTGGAACGTATATCCCGGATGTGGCCGAGCTGACGCGCCTGTCAAAGCTGTTGGATGACTGGCCCCATGATCGACACCTTCTGTTTTGTGACGAGGCGCTGGTCGGGGAGAGCTTCGCGCCCCTCGCCGATCTGCCCAAGGGACCTTGGGCCATACTCATCGGCCCGGAAGGCGGGTTTTCCGATGCAGAACGCGCGCGCCTTCACGCGATGCCCCAAGCACGCGCAATCAGCCTTGGCCCGCGCATCTTGCGGGCGGATACGGCAGCGGTCGCGGCGCTCACGCTTTGGCAGTCCACATTGGGGGACTGGATATGACGACCCCGCCGCGCCTTTTTGTCGTGACCGCGACTGCATCCCCGCAGGCGATGATCCTGCGGCGGGGGCCAAGCGGACAGGTCGCAACGCTGGGTTGGAACCGCGACACCGACGAGATCACGATGGGCCAATGGCTCAAAGGCCGCATCTATGAGCATCGTTGCGACCTGTCGCCCGATGGCGCGCATTTCATCTATTTCGCCGGAACCGGCCAACGCTGGTGGACCGCGATTTCCCGCGCGCCTTATCTGCATGCGCTCTATTTCCTGCCTCAGGACAGCACGTGGCAAGGCGGTGGCGCGTTTTCCGCACCCGGAACATTTTGGCTGAACGGCGGGTCCGGCCCCGCGCCCGAGACCCGCGAACTTCAGCAAGACCCCGATCCACAAGCCTTCCCACACTCGACCGACGGGTTTCATTTAGGCGACCTCTATGCCACGCGCATGGCCCAGCGGGGCTGGACGGCGAGCGGTACGCGCTATGACACTCGGCTGGAAAAGCCATTGTCGCCGAACGTCTCACTGATCCAGACAATTGCGATTGGCTCGAAGAAACGCGCGCTTGTCAGCAGCGCTTTTGGCCTTTTCGAACCGAAGACCGGTACCGAAACGGCAGTGCCGAAATGGGAATGGGCCGATCTCTGGAACGGCGCGTTGCACGTGGCGACGGGCGGCGTGCTTTGGCGAGCCAAAGTTGACGACGACGAGGTCACACTGACCGAGCCAATCCATGACTTTTCCGAAATGTCATTTGAAGCAATCCGCGCGCCTTACGATCGCGGCTGACACTCAACCCATCTCGCCCTAGACTTCATCCAAACAACCCCGCAGGCTTCGACGATCCAATGAGTTTCATCCGACCAGAGGTGGCAAAACGCCTCTATCGCTGGCGAGAGGCGCTGGCCGGAGCGGGCGCGGCGGTGCTTGGCAGTTATTGGATGATGGTCGAAAGCGGGGCGCTTGCAATCATCGGCACCGCGCTGGCGGTCGCGGGTGCCTTGCTGATCTTCGCGGGCATCCAACGCGCGCGTTTCCGGCAGGGCTCCGGTGGCCCCGGCATCGTTCAGATCACCGAAGGGCAGCTGACCTATTTCGGTCCCTACGATGGGGGCACACTGGCCGTCGATCGCGTTACCACCCTGTCCCTTGATCCCGATGGCGCGGGCCGGGCCCAATGGGTGCTGTCCCATCGTGATGGCGATGACCTGATCATCCCTGTCCACGCCGAAGGGGCCGAAGCGCTTTTCGATGTCTTCGGAACGCTCCCGGGCCTTAATACCGAAGCGATGCTGGCCGAATTGCAGCGGCCGCATCGAACGCGTGTGGTTCTTTGGCAGAAGGACGCGCCGCGGCTGCATTGACTTCCCGGGCAAATCCTTTCACCTGTCGCCAAGAGCACGGCCAAATTCGGAGCACCGCACATGTCGATACCACAGTCAGGCGGCGGGCCGATAGAACGCCACGAACAGCTTGCCGAATACCTTGCCGACGGGTGCAAGCCCAAGGAAGACTGGCGCATCGGGACCGAGCACGAGAAGTTCGGCTATTGCCGCGATACCCTCAAACCCCTGCCCTATGACGGCCCGCGCTCGATACGTGCGATGCTCGAAGGGTTACAGGCGCGTTATGGCTGGACCCCGCTCTTTGAGGGCGAGAACATCATCGGGCTGGAAAAGGACGGCGCCAATATTTCGCTTGAACCGGGCGGACAGCTAGAGCTTTCGGGTGCGCCGTTGGAGACCATCCATGAAACCTGTGACGAGGTGAATGAACATCTCGTCGAGGTGCACAGCGTTGCCGACGAGATCGGGGCGCGGTTCATCGGTTTGGGCGCCGCCCCGCACTGGACCCATGACGACATGCCGATAATGCCCAAGGGGCGCTATCGGCTTATGACCGAGTATATGGGTCGCGTCGGAACCCATGGCACACAGATGATGTACCGGACCTGCACAGTGCAGGTGAACCTCGACTTCGGGTCCGAGGCCGACATGATCCAGAAGATGCGCGTGGCCCTTGCCCTGCAACCGGTGGCGACCGCCCTATTCGCGAACTCCCCTTTCTTCGAGGGCAAGCTGAACGGTCACAAGAGTTGGCGCAGTCGCATCTGGCGCGACCTTGACCCGGACCGTACGGGCACCTTGCCGTTTGTGTTCGAAGACGGGTTTGGCTTCGAACGCTGGGCGGAATACGCGCTCGATGTGCCGATGTACTTCGTCTATCGCGATGGCGAATATATTGACGCGCGCGGTCAGTCATTTCGTGACTTCATGGCTGGCAAATTGCCCGCCCTGCCTGGCGAAACGCCGACACTTTCGGACTGGGCCGATCACCTGACCACGATCTTTCCCGAAGCACGCCTGAAGCAATTCATCGAAATGCGCGGCGCGGATGGCGGACCCTGGCGTCGATTGTGCGCTTTGCCCGCGCTTTGGGTGGGCTTGCTATATGACGAGACGGCGCAGGACGCGGCGTGGGATCTGGTCAAGGATTGGACCGCCGAGACCCGCGAAGAATTGCGGGTGGCCGCCTCTGTGGATGGGCTTCAGGCAAAGGTCGGCAAGATCGGGATGCACGATCTCGCCCGCGAGGTTGTGGCGATTGCAGAGAGCGGGCTGAAGGCGCGCGCACGCCCTGGCGCAGGCGGGCTTATTCCGGACGAAACCCATTTTCTGAACGCGCTGTCTGAAAGCATCGCAACCGGGCATGTCCCCGCCGACGATCTGATCGCGCATTACAACAGCGACTGGAATGGCGATGTCACGCGGGTCTTTGCCGAATACAGCTACTGAGCTGTTCGTCAGTCCGCGATCACGTTCAGGACGAAGTCACGCACCTTGTCTTCGGGCATTTCGCACGGCTTGAGAAGCGCATCACCGGTCGCCAACCGGTAAAGATTCATACTGATGTAATCCGACCCGCCCAGTTCTTCGGCCACCAGTTTCTGACTGCGCCCCGACGCATACGTCGACTTGGTCACCCTGTAACGGCGGCCATAGGCCGTTGCGCCATACCCCCCCACGGGCAAAGCATCGAACGCATTCAGAAAGACCGGATCGATCGACATCAGTCCTGCCCGCTGCGGGGGATCGACGACCGAACAAAGCCCTCGTCCAACGGGGCAGGGCCGTCACCGCCAAGCGGGTCGGGGCCGAAACGGTTGGGACCGCGCGTTCCCGGAAGGGCGAACATCACCAGCAGGACCAACACCCCGATCAGCGGGACAAGCAGCAATAGCATCCACCAGGCCGACATGTCGCGGTCATGCAGCCGGCGCCCGCCCGCGCAGATCGAGGGCAGGATGGTGCCCAGACTGAAAAGCCCCTGCAAAACCGAAGGGGCGCCGTTCGGACCGGATGAAAAGAACATGCCATCCAGCGTGCCCAGAATGTACCCGACCACGGCTGTAAACAGAAAAAACCACCAGTATTCAGACCGTTGCGCACGTCCAGAGATGACTACGTATTTTTGAAAACAGGTTCGGACGGCATCCTGAAACGACATCATGGCAATCGGCCTTCTCTCAAGTCTTTTTGCCGATCCGCGGTTCCGCACCGGCAAGAATGCGCCGGATGTTAGACGCGTGACGCACAAACACCAAGAGGGCGAGCATCAGGACAAGCGCCAAAATCTGTGGATAACCCAGAAGATGCGCCCAAAGCCCCGTTAGGGCTGCCGCCGCAAGTGCCGCCAGCGACGAGATGCGGAACAGACCCGCTGTCACGGCCCAGGTTGCGCAAGCCGCCAGTCCGACAGGCCAGGCCAGCGCCAGAAGGGTGCCAAGGAACGTGGCCACGCCTTTGCCGCCACGAAATCCAAGCCAGACCGGGTAAAGGTGACCCAGAAACGCGCAGAACCCGGCGACCTGCGCGGCATCCTCTCCCACCGCCGCACGGGCAAGCAACACCGCGATCCCGCCCTTGCCCGCGTCCAGCACCAGTGTCAGGAACGCGGCAAGCTTGTTGCCGGTTCGCAAGACATTCGTCGCACCGATATTGCCCGAGCCGATGGTCCGCAGATCGCCAAGCCCGAAAAGCCGCGCCATGACGATGCCGAAAGGCACGGACCCCAGCAGATAGGCCGCCACGGCGACAACGGCCAAAAGCACGGGGTCCGACGTGATTTCAGGCACCTTCGCCACCGAAGACGCGCAACCCATCAACCCATGTTCCCAGAACGCGCCCCTGAAGACGGGCACCATCGAAGGGCGTGTTCTTGGACTTCGAAAGCAGCTTGAACCGGTCAAGAACGAAGGGAACATCCGGATCGAAAAGCACCAGATCGGCGGGCGCGCCGACCGCAAGTCGCCCGCTTGCAAGCCCAAGCCGCTTTGACGGGTTGAGCGACAGCGCTCGGAACAAACCCGGCAGGTCGATCTGCTCGGAATGATACAGCCTCAAGGCTGCGGGAAGCAGTGTTTCAAGCGCCACCGCGCCAGACGCCGCCTCTTCAAAGGGCAGACGCTTGGATTCTTCGTCTTGCGGCGTGTGCATGGACGAAATGATGTCGATCAGCCCGCTGGCAACGGCGGCGATACAGGCCTGCCGGTCGTCTTCCGAGCGCAGCGGGGGCTTGACCTTGAAGAAGGTGCGATAGTCGCCCACGTCCAGCTCGTTCAGCGTCAAATGGTGAATCGACACACCTGCCGAAACGTCCAGACCCGCCGCTTTGGCCCGTTCAAGGCGGGCAAGGGCCCGGGCAGTGGTAATCTGATCGGCATGGTACCGCGCCCCCGTCATCTCGATCAGCGCCAGATCGCGGTCAAGTCCAAGGCGTTCGGCCATTGGCGACACAGCTGGCAGACCCTTGAGCGAGGCAAACTTGCCCGACGTAGCGGACGCGCCCGCGGACAGTCCGGGATCTTGCGGGTGGCCGATGACCAGCACACCAAGCGATCGCGCATAGGTCAGGCAGCGCGACAGAACCTTGTTGTCCGTGACAACCGCATCGCAGTCGGTGAAGGCCGCGGCACCGGCGTCTTTCAGAAACCCGATTTCGACCATCTCGCGACCCGCGCGACCCTTGGTCAGCGCGGCCATTGGGCGAACATGCACCGGGGCCGCCTGATTGGCCCGCCGTGTGACGAACTCCAATGCTTCGGGCGTGTCGATGGCCGGAAGCGTATCTGGCCGCGTAACCATCGTGGTCACGCCACCCGCCGCCGCCGCCAAACCTGCCGACTTGAAGCTTTCCTTGTGCCGTTCACCGGGTTCCGAAACCTTTGCCCCGATATCGACGATGCCAGGCGCAAGGCATTTGCCCGCGCAATCGATCACGGTCGTACCACCCTGATCGCCGCTCGCTTCGCGCCCCGCGATGATACCCTCTTCGACAACAAGGGTTCCGATGTCGTCGGTCGCGGTCTCTGGGTCAATCAAGCGGGCATTGCGGAATACGATGCGGTTCATGACCCCCCTCCGACCAGCCAGAGCACGGCCAAGACGACGACTGCAAGCGCAACCACCACGATCAGCAAGCCACGATTGAGGGACCCGGGGGCCTGTGCTGTCTCACCTGTCTCAAGTGCGCCCTTCGCGCTTTCCGATGGCAGCGCGTCCATCGGCGGGATCGGCGGCGCCTCGCGATAGGTCGCGACAAGGTCAAGGGGCGGCTTGGGCGCCAATGTCTGTGCAAACTGTCCGAAGGCCGACGACGATACGATCACCACATGCCCGGTGATGGCCGACAATCGCGCAGCGTCCGGGGCGATCTGCTTTGCGTCTACCCCGTGCCCGTCGATCAGATATTGCAACAGCCCGTATTCGGACAAATCCGAAAGGTCGATCACCTCGACGAAATCATGGTCAAGCGCGTCGATCCCCAAGGCGTTTCGCAATGGCCAGTCATAGTCATCGTCGCCGGGGCCATAGGTTTCTTTGACAAAGGTGGCGATCTGCTCTTTCGGCAGGTTCAGGGCAAAAACACGCGTGACGCCACGCTCATGTGCAGAGACGGCCAGCGGATCGGTCACACCATGACCCCTTCGTCCTGCCGTGCGGCGCGCAGGTTGCGGGCCAGAAGGTCCATCGCGGCCATGCGCACGGCGACGCCCATTTCGACCTGATCCTGAATGACCGAACGATTGATGTCGTCAGCCAGCGTCCCGTCGATTTCAACGCCCCGGTTCATCGGGCCCGGATGCATGACAATCGCATCCTCTGCCGCATTGCGAAGCTTGTCGGCGTCAAGGCCGAAACGGTGATAATACTCTCGCTCTGACGGGATGAACGCGCCATCCATCCGCTCTTTCTGAAGGCGCAGCATCATGACGACATCGACGTCCTGAAGCCCTTCGGCCATGTCATCGAAAGCCTCGACACCCCAATCCGCAATGCCCGCGGGCATCAGCGTGGGCGGGCCGATCAGGCGCACGCGGTTTTCCATCTTGCCCAGAAGCAGGATGTTCGAGCGCGCCACCCGGCTATGCGCGATATCTCCGCAGATCGCGATGCGCAGGCGGTGCAACCGCCCCTTCGCCCGGCGAATGGTCAGCGCATCAAGCAGCGCTTGGGTGGGGTGTTCGTGTCGCCCATCGCCCGCGTTCAGAACCGCGCAATTCACCTTCTCGGCCAAGAGATTGACCGCGCCGGAATGCGGATGCCGCACCACCAGAAGATCGGGATGCATCGCGTTCAGCGTCATCGCCGTATCAATCAGGGTCTCGCCCTTTTTGATCGACGAGGCCTGAAGCCCCATGTTCATCACATCCGCACCAAGCCGCTTGCCCGCCAGTTCGAAACTGGCCTGCGTTCTGGTCGACGCCTCGAAGAACATGTTGATCTGCGTAAGGCCCGCCAAAGCATCGGAATGCTTCATGTCCCGGCGGTTCAACGCGACATAGCTGTCAGACAGATCCAGCAAGGACCCGATATCTTCCTGGGTCAGGTGTTCGATCCCGAGAAGATGTCTGGCGCGAAAGCTCATGTAACGTCCTGTCCCCCAACGAGGCCGCTTATAGAAACTGCACAGGCGGGCGACAAGGATTTACCTTCGCGCGGCATCGCCCTAGTTTTCGGCTCATGGACTCAGTGGCCGCGCAGGCGCTTCTTGAATGGCAGATCGAATTGGGGGCGACCGAGGCAATCGGGGACACGCCGGTCAATCGCTATGACGCGCCTGCAAAACTGCCCAAGGCCAAGACACCGTCAGCCGACCCCGATCCGGCCCCTGTCGAAGCGGTGGATCCTGTTGCCGTCGCCCGTGGTCTGGCCAAAGCCGCGCAATCGCTTGACGAATTACGCGACGCCATGGCGGCGTTCCAGCATTGCGAACTTCGCCGAGGTGCCCGCAACCTTGTGTTTGCCGATGGCGAACCCTCGGCGCGTGTGATGATCGTCGGCGAAGCGCCGGGGCGCGATGAGGATATCGAGGGGCGGCCTTTCGTCGGGCAGGCCGGGCAGCTTCTGGACAGGATGTTCGACGCCATCGGGATGGATCGCACCAGCCCGGACCCGGCCAAATCGATCTATATCACCAACATTCTGCCATGGCGCCCGCCGCAGAATCGCGACCCCGAGCCTGCCGAAATGGCGATGATGATGCCTTTTGTCGAACGTCACATTGCGCTGGCCGACCCGGATATTCTGGTGCTGATGGGCAACATATCCTGTCAGGCCCTGCTGGGCCGAAAGGGCATTACCCGATTGCGCGGCAGCTGGACCGAAGCGCAGGGGCGCCCGGTCCTGCCGATGTTTCATCCCGCCTATCTGTTGCGCAACCCGGCGGCCAAGCGGGACGCCTGGCATGATCTTTTGACGCTGCAAAAACGGTTGAGGGAAAGCTGATGTCGCGGATCGACGAAACACGCGCCTTCCATCCGGTGCGGATTGCCGTGCTGACCGTGTCGGATACCCGGTCGCTGGCCGAGGACAAGTCTGGCGAGACTTTGGTCGCGCGGATCGAAGCAGCAGGGCACACGGTGGCCGCACGCGAAATACTGACGGACGAACGCGCTGATATCGCAGAAAAATTACGGGAATGGTGCGCCAATCCGGACATCGACGCAGTGCTTTCCACCGGCGGCACAGGTTTGACGGGTCGGGATGTGACGGTCGAGGCGCATCGCGACGTCTATGAGAAAGAGATCGACGCTTTCGGCACCGTCTTCACCATGATCTCGATGGCAAAAATCGGAACCTCGGCGGTGCAGTCGCGCGCCTGCGGCGGCGTCGCCAACGGCACCTATCTATTCGCCTTGCCCGGAAGCCCCGGGGCCTGCAAGGACGCCTGGGACGAAATCCTTGAGCTGCAATTCGACAGCCGGCACCTTCCGTGCAATTTCGTCGAGATAATGCCGCGACTGGATGAACACCTACGACGGAAGTGACGGTGCCCAACGTATAAGCCCTGTCACGCCATTGTTGTTTGGTTACGGCGTCTTATGCCCTAAATACTAGTCATAGTCTGAACGGATCGATCTGCGATGCGGTTTTTGCGCCGAAGCCTTATGGGCCTGTTTCTGCTTTGCGTTACCGCAGGGCTGATCGCGTTTGCGGGAAACATGGTCTACACCGCCCTGCAGGAACGATGGGCCGATGAAAGCCCGCAACGCCCTGCGCGCGAACGGATTTTCGCTGTCAACACAGTGACCTTCCAACCCGAAACCATCACCCCGATCCTGACGACATTTGGCGAGATCAGCAGCCGCCGCACGCTTGAGGTGCGCAGCGCCGTGGCGGGTGAGGTCGTTTGGGTGGCAGACACTCTTGAGGATGGTGGCACGGTCGAAGCGGGGGCGCTTCTGGCCCGGATCGATGCACAGAACGCTGAAGGCGCGCGCGATACCGCTCAGGCGGATCTTGACGAAGCGCTGGCCGAACTTCGGGATGCGGGCCGCACGTTGGCTTTGGCACAAGACGAACTGACTGCCGCCGAAGATCAGGCAGCATTGCGCGCGCGCGCATTGGCGCGGCAACAGGATCTGTTGAACCGCGATGTCGGCACCGCCGCCGCCGTTGAGACCGCAGAACTGGCCGCCTCGTCCGCTGATCAGGCCGTGCTGGCCCGCAGGCAGGCGGTGGCACAGGCCGAGGCCCGGCAGGATCAGGCCAGAACAGCCCTCCAGCGCCGCGAAATAGCCCTGGCCGAAGCAGAGCGCCGCCTGACCGAAACCGAGATTTATGCAGAGTTCTCCGGGGTGCTGAGCGACGTCTCCATCGTGGAAGGTCGCATTGTTTCAGCCAATGAACGCATCGCCGAACTTGTCGACCCGACCGCTCTTGAAGTGGCGTTTCGCGTGTCCACCCGCGAATATGCGCGGTTGCTGAATGCGGAAGGACGGTTGCCTAACGCACCGGTCACTGTCGCTCTCGATCTTCTTGGGATCGACATCGAAGCTACGGGGATCATCACACGGGAAAGCGCCGTCGTTTCTGACGGTCAGACCGGGCGGCAGCTTTATGCCCGGCTCGACGCGTCACCCGGCTTCCGCCCCGGCGATTTCGTGACCGTTCGAATTGCCGAGCCTGGTTTGGCCGACGTGGCCCGTTTACCAGCCAGCGCGGTCGACGCCGCCAATACGGTCCTGGTGATTGCCGAAGATGACCGGCTTGAGGTGGCCCCGGTCGAGCTTTTGCGGCGTCAGGGTGATGACGTCATCGTCCGCGCCAGCGCGCTGTCCGGGCGCAGCGTTGTCGCCGAACGCACGCCCTTCCTTGGCGCCGGCATCCGTGTGCGCCCCGTGGCACCGCCTGACGAGAGCGCATCATCCGGTTCCGTAACCGCCGAACCCGAACTGGTAGAGCTTGACGCCGACAGGCGCGCCAAGCTTGTGGCGTTTATCGAGGGCAATCAGCGGATGCCTGCAGACGCCAAGGAACGCCTTCTGACGCAGCTTTCGCAGCCGATGGTGCCCGCGCGCACCGTCGCGCGGTTGGAAGCTCGGATGGGTGGCTAGGATGGCCCCGCGCGGCACCGGCGCCATCGGTGGTCTGCTGGCTTACTTCACGCGACACAAGACCGCCGCGAACCTGTTACTGCTGCTTCTGCTCATCTCGGGCATCGCCGCGTTTCCCAACATGCGAGCGCAGTTTTTTCCCGACGTGATCGTCGACGACGTCACCGTTTCGGTAAACTGGGACGGTGCCGGTGCGGGGGATGTCGACACAGCCATTGTGCAGGTGCTCGAACCGGTTCTAATCGCGGTAGAAGGCGTTGAAAGCACGTCGGCCACATCCCGCGAAGGCCGCGCCTCGGTCCGGATCGAGTTCGAGCCGGGGTGGGACATGGGCCGCGCCGCCGACGACGTACAGACCGCCGTCGATACCGTGAACACCCTGCCCGATGCCGCCGGCGACCCGGTCGTGCGACGCGGGGCCTGGCGGGACCGTGTAACGGATGTGGTGATCACGGGTCCGGTCGGTGTCGATCAGCTTGCCCGCTTCGCCGATGAATTCGTGGCGCGGCTTTTTGCCGAGGGGGTCACGCGGGCCACGATCCGTGGGATTGCCGCGCCCGAGACGCTGGTCGAGGTGCCGTCTCTTGCGCTGATCCGCCATGACATCAGCATGCGGGATATCGCGAACGCCATCGCCGAGGAGGCCGACGCAGACCCGGCGGGGAATGTCAGCGGGGCCGCGCGTGTCCGAACGGGGGTTGCCAAGCGAAGCGCCGAAGACATCGCGGGGATCGTGCTGCGCGCCAATACCGATGGCGCGCCTTTGACGATTGGCGACGTGGCCACAGTCACCGTGGGCGGTGTCGATCGCGAACGCGCCTATTTCGTAGGAAAGGATCCGGCGATTTCGATCCGCGTCGACCGGTCGGATCGCGGCGACGCGATTGACATCCAGCGACGGGTCGAAGGCGTGGCGGAAGACCTTGAACTCACCCTGCCAAACGGGGTGTCCATCGATCTTATCCGCACGCGGGCCGAGGCGATTACCGGGCGTTTGAACATCCTGCTCGACAACGGGCTGATGGGGCTTGGGCTGGTCGTTTTGCTGCTGTTTCTTTTCCTGAATGCGCGCACTGCCTTCTGGGTCGCCGCTGGCATTCCCGTGGCGATGACGGCGGCGATTGCCATGATGTATGCGGCCGGTCTGACGCTTAACATGATCTCGCTTTTTGCGCTGATCATCACGCTTGGCATCGTGGTGGACGACGCGATTGTCGTGGGCGAGCACGCCGATTTCCGCGCGCGCCGGCTTGGCGAAGATCCCGTCACCGCCGCCGAAAACGCCGCGCGGCGGATGTTCACACCGGTCTTTGCCGCCACGATCACCACGATCATCGCGTTCTTCGGTCTCGTCGTTGTGGGCGGCCGCTTCGGCGATTTGATTGCCGACATTCCCTTCACGGTGATCGTCGTGCTTACGGCGTCGCTGATCGAATGCTTCCTGATCCTGCCCAATCACATGGCCCATGCGCTGGCCCATACGGCGAAAGAGCATTGGTATGACTGGCCAAGCCGTCAGGTGAACAAGGGGTTTCGCTGGGTTCGAGACAGCCTTTTCCGCCCGCTGATGGCCGGGGTCATTCGGGCCCGCTATCCGGTCTTGGCGGGCGTGATCGTCGTGCTGGCCAGCCAGGTGTCGCTTTTCATCAGCGGCGATGTGCAGTGGCGGTTCTTCAACGCACCCGAACGGGGCTCGATCACCGGCAATTTCGCGATGCTGCCGGGCGCCACGCGGGACGACACGTTCGAGATGATGCAAAACCTGCAGGCCGCCGTGGATGAGGTGGCCGCACGCTACGAGACCGAGCATGGGCGCAACCCGGTGGATTACGTGCTAGCCGAAATCGGCGGCACAACGGGGCGCGGACTTGCCGGGGGTGACACCAAGGAACCCGAGCAATTGGGATCCATTGCCATCGAACTCATCGATGCTGACCTGCGCCCCTATTCATCGTTTGCCTTTCTGGGCGAATTGCAGGATGCCGCCCCAAGCCACCCGATGCTTGAAACGCTCAGCTTTAGGGGCTGGCGATCGGGTCCGGGTGGCGATGTCTTGGATATCGAAATCTTCGGCGCGTCGGCCGAAACGCTGAAGGCGGCGGCCGAGGACCTCAAAACGCGTCTGGCGCAATTTCCGGAGGTGTCGGCACTTGAAGACAGCCTTGCCTATGACAAGGATGAGTTGATCCTCGAACTTACCCCCGCAGGGCAAGCGCTGGGCATGACGATCGACACGCTTGGCCGCGTCCTGCGTGACCGGCTTGGCGGAATCGAGGCAGCCACCTATCCAGACGGGCCGCGTTCGGCGACCATTCGCGTGGAGCTTCCCGCCGGGGAACTGACCGCCGACTTTCTGGACCGCACGCGGATGCGCACGCCGACCGGGGCCTATGTCCCCCTCGCCGATATCGTGACGGTCGAAACGCAAAGCGGGTTCTCGACGGTACGGCGTGAGAACGGGGTGCGGCTTGTTTCGGTCACCGGCGACGTCTCGGAAGATAATCCGGCGCGGGCGCAGGCCGTGATGACGGCGCTTGAGGAAGAGTTCCTGCCCGCCATCGAAGCGCGCTATGGAGTGGCCACCGAACTGGCCGGGCTTGCCGAACAGGAAGACCGGTTCCTGCGCGATGCGCTGACCGGACTGATCCTTTGTCTTGCCGGCATCTACCTGACGCTGGCATGGGTGTTCTCAAGCTGGAGCCGCCCGCTGATCGTGATCTCGATCGTGCCGTTTGGCCTAGTTGGCACCATCTATGGCCATCACCTGTGGGATGTGCCGCTGTCGATGTTCAGCGTGGTTGGCCTGATCGGCATGGTCGGCATCATCATCAACGACTCGATCGTGCTGGTCACAACGGTCGATGAATATGCCGAAAAACGCGGGATCGTTCCGGCGATCATCGACGGGGCGGCAGATCGTTTGCGACCGGTTCTTCTGACCACGCTGACCACGGTGCTGGGACTGACCCCGCTTCTTTACGAGACATCGCAACAGGCGCAGTTCCTGAAGCCCACGGTGATCACGCTGGTTTATGGTCTTGGCTTCGGGCTGGTTCTTGTCTTGCTTGTCGTGCCCGCCCTGCTTGCCGCGCAACAGGATATCGCGGGTCAGATCGCGTCGGTCCGCCGTGTCTGGCGCGCGGGGCGCCGCGCGAGGGGCGCCGCGATCGCCGTCGCGGTGGCGGGTGGCGCGTCTTTGCTGGCTTTCGCCGGAACGCTGGGTGCGATTCTCGTGACCGGTCGGCTTCCGGGCCCGGTCGCAAATCTTCTGCCCGAAAGCGCTCAGGGATCGGCCGCTGCAGCCTTCGCGCTTTTTATTGTTTCGGTCGCGCTGATTGTTCTGTGCGTCTGGATTGCGGCGGGTCTATTCCAGCGTCGACATCGGATGGCCGGTTAGCTGCCGGGACACCCCTGAATATCGACCGCCGCACCATTTCCGAACACGGTGACGCGCACGTCGCTTCGCGCCATGGCGAAGGGCGCGGCCTCTTGCGGCACCATCTCGGTTATGACGGTCAGCGTACCACCTGTCCGCTCGGCTTGCGGCTCGGCGACCCAGACGGAGCGATCGGCGAATTCCACTACGGCTTCCTCACCATTCCCCATGGCAGGCATTTCAACATCAATCGCGACGCGTAGCCCGTCCGATATGGGTTCGATCCGGCACACGACGTTCGAGACGCCAGCCTCGGTTTGCGTGAGCGGGCGGTCGGCCAGGGCTCGGCGGATCGTGTCGTTCCCGCCCTGGCCGGTCGAGGCCGGAAGCGATGCAGCAATGTTCAGGGTCATCGGCACACAGACGCTTTCGCAAACACCGATATGCATCTGGCCAGTCAGGTCGATTGCCTCGCCCGCACGCTGGGGTGTGAAGCGGATCGGAACGACGACGACATCGGCGTAGCCGACGCTCCGTACCCCGTTCAGATACGACACCTTCGGTACCGGCCAGTGCGGTTGATAGGACGCCAGATTGTCAGAACCCGACCAATCGAATTCCGGCGGGATGCCCGCATCACCCGGTGAACGCCAATAAGTTTTCCAGCCAGGCGCAAGCTCAAGCCGAATCGCCGCCATATGTTCACCCGACTCCATCCGCCAACCGGACAGAACCTGTGCCTGCACGATGCTATCGGGCAACTCCGCGACGGCGGGTCCCGAAAGGGCGGCAATCGCGGCCGCACACGCAAAAACTGTCTGGAAACGTGTCATTCGTCAAAAATAGGCAGCCCAGGCCGAATATGAAATCACAATAAAGAGACATCTCCCGCCCCGTGGCTATTCGCACACTTGCGTGCGCCCCCGCCTTGGTCGCAGTATTTTTGCACAGGCTACGGAACCCGACATGAACGACCTTACCGGAAAACTCCTGATCGCCATGCCCGGCATGGGCGATCCGCGTTTTGATCATAGCGTGATCTTTCTGTGCGAACACTCGGCCAAAGGGGCGATGGGGCTGATCGTCAACAAACCCACCCCGGAACTTCCCGCGCGGGAATTGCTTGGCCAGCTTGGGATCGACGCCCAGAACATGCCGAAAGACCTGTGCATCTATTTCGGCGGGCCGGTGGAACACGGGCGCGGCTTTGTTCTGCATTCGGAAGACTATCGCAACAACAGTTCGACGTTGCATGTGACCGACCAGATCGGACTGACCGCAACTTTGGACATTCTTCAGGACATTGCCGATGGGCGCGGCCCCGAAAAGGTCGTCCTGGCTCTTGGATACGCGGGCTGGGGGCCCGGGCAACTTGAGCGTGAGTTTCAGGACAATGGCTGGCTGACCTGCGACGGGGATGCCGATGTTGTGTTCCACCCCGACAACGACGCGAAATGGACCGCAGCATTGAAGTCACTGGGCGTCGATGCGCTCACGCTTTCGGCGGAAGGTGGCCACGCTTAGGGACGCGGTGCAGCGGCGCGCGCCAGCCTGTCGTTGATTGCGAGGCCGAGCCCGGTATGCGGGATGGGGGCGACCGCGATCACATCGGCGCCCGATCCGTCCAACTCGCGCAACATCGAAAAGAGGTTCGCCGCCGCTTGGGTCAAATCGCCCGATGGCGACAGGTTGAGCGTACCATCCACTGGCCCGAACCCGAGCAAGACCTCGCCCGGTTTCGCCTTCGTCACGTCGAGGCGCAGCGCGGCCGTTGGCGCATAGTGCGACGCGAGTTGCCCAGGCGCAGTGACCGTGCCCCCCGCACCGGGGCCGATGGCGAGCTTGGTCCCAAGACACGCCTCTATCGGTTCAACGGGCAGCCCGCCTGGCCGCAACAGGCGCGGTTCGGGATAGGTGGTGACAATCGTCGATTCGACGCCGACCGTACAGGGCCCGCCATCCAACACGGCAGCGATCCGGCCATCGCCCAGAAGGTCGATCACATGGTCTGCGGTTGTCGGGCTAAGACGCCCCGACGGATTAGCGGACGGGGCCGCAACCGGTGCCCCGAGCTCTGCCATCAACCGCCGCGCCAAGGGCTGTGCAGGTACGCGCAAGGCGACCGTCGACAGCCCGGCCGTCACCAGATCCGACAGGCCGGACCCCGGTTTGGCCGGCACCACCAGCGTCAGGGGTCCGGGCCAGAACGCCCCGGCCAACGCAAGTGATTCTGCATCGAATTCGCCAAGCTCCTTGGCCGCGTCGAGCGTGGCCACGTGCACGATCAGCGGATTGAACGCGGGCCTGCCCTTGGCCGCATAGATCGCCGCCACCGCGCCGTCATCCGTGGCCAGACCACCAAGCCCATAGACCGTCTCGGTCGGGAAGGCGACAAGCCGACCCTCACGCAGCAGTGCCGCAGCCGCCGCGATCCCGGCCTCGGTGTCCTCAAGACGCATTGTCTGGTGTTCGCGCATGTCTTGACGCAGCGTCCCTGTTGCCTGTCCCCGTCCGACCGGCGCACCGTCACAGACACGCCTTTGCCTGCGCATACTTCAGCGCGGGCATGCTGCCAAGTCGGACGGAGGAACGACCATGAGCTACCGCGCGCCGGTTACCGAGTTTGGGTTTGTGCTGGAACACGTGGTCGACTTCAAAAAAGTTCAGGAAACCGACCGGTTCGCCGACGCCCAAGGTGATGTCGTGGCGGCGATCCTTGCCGAGGCGGGCAAGGTCGCCACCGAAAAACTGGCCCCGCTGCAGCGCATCGGAGACATGCGCCCGGCGCATCTGGAAAACGGCGTCGTGCGTACGTCGCCGGGGTTTGCGGAGGGGTTTCGCGCGATTTCCGAAGGGGGCTGGATCGGGGTGACCGCCCCGCCCGAACATGGCGGGCTTGGGCTTCCTCTCACCCTGTCGATCGTTGTGAACGAAATGATGGCCGGGGCGTGCATGGCGCTGCAACTGAACCCGATGCTCACCCAGGCACAGATCCACGCGCTTGAGGTGCATGGCGATGCCGACATCCAGAAGCTTTACCTGCCGCACCTGATTTCCGGCAACTGGGCCGGCACGATGAACCTCTCCGAGCCGCAGGCAGGGTCGGATGTCGGCGCATTGCGTAGCCGGGCGGAACCGGATGGTGAGGGAACGTACCGGATCAGCGGACAGAAGATTTATATCAGCTGGGGCGATAGCGACTTCTGCGAGAACATCTGTCACATGGTGCTGGCCCGCTTGCCGGACGCACCGTCGGGCAGTCGTGGGATCAGCTTGTTCCTCGTCCCCAAGTTCATCCCCCGCGCCGACGGAACGCTTGGGCCCGCGAATTCGCTGAAGGTCGTGAGCCTTGAACACAAGCTTGGCCTGCATGGATCGCCGACCGCCGTGATGGAATTCGATGCTGCCAAAGGGTGGCTGATCGGTGAACCGCACAAAGGGCTGGCAACGATGTTCACAATGATGAACAACGCCCGTTTGAACACCGGCGTGCAGGGGATCGGCGTTGCCGAGGCGGGTTGCCAGATCGCCGAAAGCTTCGCGAAGGATCGGCGTCAGGGTCGCACCGGCCGGCCGCTTGGCACGATCATCGAACATGCGGACGTGCGCCGCATGCTGGTTTCAATGCGAGCCGAGACCTTCGCCGCTCGGGCAATCGGGCTGGCCTGTGCAGTAGCCATCGACATGGAAACGGCAACCGGACAAGACAGCTGGCGCGCCCGCGCCGCATTTCTGACCCCGATCGCCAAGGCCTTTGGGACGGATACAGGTCACTCCGTCGCGCAAGACGCGATCCAGGTGCATGGCGGAATGGGCTATATCGAGGAAACCGGCGTCGCCCAGCTTATGCGTGACGTTCGCGTCACCCAGATATACGAGGGGACGAACGGCATTCAGGCGATGGATCTTGTGTCACGCAAACTGATGGATGATGGCGATGCGGCCTTTGCCCTTCTCGACGAGATCGAGGATGGGGCCGAAGCCGCGCGTGCCCGCTTCCCGGACGTTGCCCAAGCGGTATGGACCGCGGCAGAGGCACTGCGCGAGGCAACCGAATGGATGGTCGCTCAAGGCGATATGGATGACCGGTTTGCCGGGGCCGTGCCGTATCTGCGGGCCTTCGCCCGGGTTCTTGGCGGGCACTACCATCTGCGTGCGGCAATGGCCGAAGATGGCGCTGGCCCGCGCGCGGATCTGTGTCGTGCCTATGTGACCCGCTTGCTGCCCCAACATGCCGCCTTGCTGGCCGAAGCCCAGGCCGGCGCCGCCGATCTGTTTGCGATCAAGCCAGAGGTGCTGGGGGCGTGAAAGACAGTGACGGCATCCGTATCCATTACCCCTTTCCCGACCCGCCAGCGCGGGGCGAAGCGATAGAGGTTGCGGACGGCGTCCTGTGGCTCAGGCTTCCGCTGCCCATGGCGCTGGACCACGTCAACGTCTTTGCCTTCGATGAAGGTGATGGCTGGACCATAATCGACACCGGCTTTCGAAGCCGTGTTTCGATTGAGATCTGGGGCGACCTGCTCAAAGGTCCGTTGCAGGGGCGCCCCGTCAAACGCCTGATCGTCACGCATCATCATCCCGATCACATCGGACTGGCCGGCTGGTTCGTGTCAGAGCATGGCGCCGAACTGATCACCCCCCGTACAGCCTGGCTTTTTGCGCGCATGCTTACGCTGGATGAACAGCCGGTTCCAAACGAGCAAACGCTGTCCTTCTTCATTTCTGCCGGAATGGATCCTGACGTTCTGGCCCAGCGCCGGACAGAGCGCCCCTTCAACTTCGCCGATTGCGTGGCGCCGCTGCCGCTTGGGTTCACGCGCCTTTCGGACGGGAACCAGATCACGATTGGTGGCCGCGACTGGGATGTCCGCTTTGGCCATGGCCACGCGCCCGATCAGGCGACCTTTTGGTCGACGGACGGAAAGCTGGTGATCGGGGGTGATCAACTCCTCCCGTCGATTTCGCCCAATCTCGGGGTCTACGCGACCGAACCCGAGGCCGACCCGGTCGCTGAATGGCTTGAAAGCTGCGAACGTCTTTCCGCCTTTGCCACCGAAGATCAGCTTGTCCTGCCGGGTCACAAGCTGCCGTTTACCGGCCTTCCCCTGCGAATGCGCCAGTTGGCTGACAACCACCACGGCGCGCTGGCCCGGCTGGAAGAGTTCCTGGAAACGCCACATACCGCGGCCGAGTGTTTTCCGCCGATCTTCCTGCGCCCGATCAAACCGGCGGAATACGGGCTGGCGCTTGTCGAAGCTTTGGCACATGTGATGCACTTGTGGCATCAAGGAAAGGCGCGCCGCGAACGCCGGAAAGATGGCGCGTGGCTTTGGCAAACGATCAGGTGAGCGATGACCAAGACAGAAGGTTCTGACGATAACGCCCCTTGCGGACGTGCCGTTCACACGGACCCGGAAAGCCCGAAGACCCCCGAACAGGTGCCCTTGCCCAAGGAAATGGCCCGAAAGTCACGCAACGACAAAAGCCCCGCCGAATGGGCATATGAGCGGCTGATCCTTTATATCCGCAACTTTGAAGAGCTTTTGGACACCGAACACGAGATCGCCCTTGGCATGACCGATGGCGGTGCCGGTGTGCTTCGGATCGAAGGTATCGGTTATTTCGACCCGGATATCGTCACGTTTTACGGCACCGACAGCAGCGGGGCGCGCAGCCAGCTTATTCAGCATGTCAGCCAGCTTAGCGTTATTCTGCGCGCGGTCCCCAAGCCCGGCACGCAAGAAGAACCCCGTCGCATCGGCTTTCGGCTGGTCGAAGACCTTGATGGCACCTGACCTGCGGCCGAATGCGCGCATGCCAGCCCGTGACAGCCGCAGTTGAATCGCGTATCTCACCGGGAACAACGACCAAATCAGGATCCGTAAGATGTCCGAACACAAGCACGGCACCATGAACATCGACGCACAGGAAAAGACGTTTGGCGGCTTCGTGCGCTACACGAAATACGCGGTCATCGTGATCGTTGGGATCATCTTGTTCATGGCGGTCTTCGCCGTCTGACCCTCAAACGGGCCAGCGCCATGCGGTATCTTCAGATAGCCCTTGGAAGCTGTGTCCTGGCCTGCTTGGCGGCCTGCAGCACCCCATCCGTCGTGGCACCGCAAAGCGACGTCACGCGCGCGCTGTTCACCGCGGACGGTCCCCCGAAAATTACCCTGTTCACCGTACAGGCGACCCGCGACGGGTCAGGCGCGCATAGTGCACTGATGGTCAGCGGGGCGCATCGCGCGCTGTTCGATCCGGCTGGCACCTTCCGCCACCCGCGCGCGCCAGAACGCAATGACGTCCTTTATGGCATCACCGATGACGTGAAAGCGGTCTATATCGATTACCACGCGAGACAAACCTACGACATCCGCATTCAGGAGCTTGAGGTTTCGCCCGCTGTGGCCGCCCTGGCACTTGCAGAAATCGAAAGCTATGGCCCCGTGCCACAGGCATTCTGCGGGCGGTCGGTCAGCACCATTTTGTCGCGCCTGCCCGGCTTTGAAGACATTCGAACCAGCTTTTTTCCGAACCGGATCTCACGCGAATTCGGCAACCGGTCCGGCGTCGCGACTCGTGTCGTGACCGATGACGACGCCGATGACAACCATGGGGTTCTGATCGTCGCCGCTGGCGCGCCTTAAGCCAGCAGCGCGCCCAGCCCGTAAAACACGATCGCCCCGGCGAAGATGGACGCCATCATGCTTTTGCTCCAAAGCCCGACACCAAGCGTGGCGGCGGCGGCTATGATCCGGACCGGATCGAGGCTTCCGCCAGTTGCCTCGGGCCAGACCACGAGCGGCGCAACCAGCCCCGGAATGACCGCGACGGGCGTGTAACGCAAAAGCCGCAACACCAGTTCGGGCATCTGCCGGTCGCCGATCAGGCCAATAAACGAAAAGCGGATCAGAAACGTGCCAACCGCAACCAGGGCGATGATCAGCCATATCTCTGCATCGCCCAAGCTCATGTCCTGCGCCGCGCCATCAGCGTTTCAATCCCCGCGCCAACTACCATCGCCACTACGCCGGCCACCAGAAGCCCGGTGTTCAGCGGCAGGCTGACAAGGGCCAGGGCCAGAACCACGGATGTCAACGCGGCCGCGACATGCGCCAGCGACTTCAACATCGGGGCGATAACGGCAAGAAAGGCGATAGGCACTGCGAACTCAAGCGACCATTCCGGGGGGATCTGCTGACCCATCAGTGCGCCGACAAGCGTCATGCCGCACCATGTCGGAAAGATCGGCGTCGCAACCCCGAAGAAGAATGCAGTCCGGTCGCCCAAGTTCAGCGTCGGCACACCCTCGAATTTCGCCACGCTGATTGCATAGGTTTGGTCGACGTTGAAATAGGATATGAACACGCGCTTCCACATCGGTGCGGCGCCCAGATACGGGACAAGCGACGCCGAATACATCGCCATGCGCAGGTTCACGGCAAGCGCGGTGGCGACGACAATGCCGACCGGCGCGTTTTCGACCATCATCTGAAGAGCCGCGAATTGCGAAGCGCCGCCGATCACAAGAAGCGAGAAACCGAAGGTCTGAACGACGCTTAATCCCGCCTCGGTCGCCACGACACCGAAGACAACCGCAAATGGGGCCACGACCAGAAGAAAGGGCGACCCGGCCTGAAGCCCCTGCCAGTACAATGATTTGGGTCTGGAGGAAGGCATCGCCGCGTCCTAAAGTGGCTCGTGATTTCTGCCCTCTACTGGAATTAACAGACAGGATCAAATGGCCAGATTAGAGATCACCGACGACTATCTGATCGCGCCGAACCCCGATCATCCGCGCCTGAGCCGATCAGTTCAGGGCACTGATGAGGCCGGTAATCCTGCCGAGATTTCCGTGGTCGAGGAACGCCCCCTGACGATCTTTCTCAATGGTCAGGAAATCGTGACCGCGATGACGATCGGGGACTATCCGGAATACCTCGCTGTCGGGTTTCTGAAGAACCAGGGCATGCTTGCCGAGGGTGAAACCGTCACCGGCGTTCAGTTCGACGAAGAGATCGAGACGGTCGTCGTGCGCACCGATGGCACCACCCGGCATGAAGAAAAGCTTCGGAAGAAGACCCGCACGAGCGGCTGTGCCGTTGGAACGGTCTTTGGTGACATGATGGAAGGCCTGAAGGATGTGTCCCTGCCCCGTGCCGACCTGCGCACCTCGTGGCTTTATGCATTGTCCAACAAGATCAATCGCACGCCAAGCCTTTACCTGACGGCGGGGGCCATCCACGGCACCGTGCTGTGCCAGCAGGATCGCCCGCTTTGCTATATGGAAGATGTTGGACGGCATAACGCCGTCGACAAGATTGCGGGCTGGATGCATTCGGAAGGCATCCCGGCGCATGACAAGATCCTCTACACAACCGGGCGTCTTACCTCGGAAATGGTGATCAAGACCGCATTGATGGGCATTCCCGCCCTTGTCTCGCGGTCCGGGTTCACGGCCTGGGGCGTCGAGATCGCACAAGAGGTCGGGCTGACGCTTGTCGGCCGGCTGCGCGGGCGGCGGTTCGTATGTCTGTCAGGCGAAGACCGCCTTGTCCGCGATGCAGAGCTTGACCGGGTGGCCGACGAACCCGCGAAGAACGTCCGCAAGGGGGCCCGCCCATGACCAAGCCGCCCGGCGTTATCCTTGCGGGCGGGTTGGCGCGGCGCATGGGTGGCGGCGACAAGGGCCTTCTCAGGCTGGATGACAAGACCATCCTCGACCACGTCATCGCGCGGCTTGCACCGCAGACCGATGGGCTGGCGATCAACGCCAATGGTGACGAAAGCCGGTTCGCCAGCCTTGGGCTTCCGGTGATTGCGGACAGCGTGGATGAATTCCCCGGCCCTCTTGCCGGTGTGCTTGCCGGTCTTGACTGGGCGGCCGAGCGCGGGGCTGACTGCATCGTGACCGCCGCCGCCGACACGCCGTTTCTGCCCGATGACCTCGTCGACCGGCTAAGAGCGGCGACCATGGGGAACGCTTTGCCCTTCGCGCTGGCGGCCACACCCGACCCGGAACGCGGCCAGAACCGCCATCCGACCTTCGGCCTCTGGCCTGTTGCCTTGCGCGATGACCTGCGCGCCGCTCTGGCGGACGGTGTCCGCAAGGTCGTGGCCTGGACGGATGGCCACGGTGCGGCGACCGCCCTTTTCGACACCGGCAAGGGTGACCCGTTCTTCAACGTGAACACGCCCGAAGATCTTGAAACGGCCCGCCGCATTCTGGCCGAGGCCGCGGTATGAAGATCTGGGGCATCGTCGGGTGGAAGAATTCGGGCAAGACCGGTTTGATGGAACGGCTGGTGGCTGAATTCACCGCCCGCGGGCTAACCGTGTCGACCGTGAAACACGCGCACCACGCCTTTGACGTGGATCAGCCGGGAAAGGACAGCTATCGCCACCGGGAGGCCGGCGCGCAAGAAGTGTTGCTGACCTCGGGTCGCCGCTGGGCGCTGATGCATGAATTGCGGGGCGCGAAGGAACCCGGGCTGGAAGAGTTTCTGGCCCGCTTGTCACCGGTCGACCTTGTGCTTGTCGAAGGTTTCAAATCCGAAAGCCACCCCAAGCTGGAAGCGCATCGGTCGGCGACCGGGCAAGCGCTGATTGCACCCGGGGACAGCACAATCCGCGCGGTGGCATCCGACACGCGATCTGGTACCCCCGACCGCCCCGTCTTCGACCTGAACGATACCGCCGCCATCGCCGATTTCATCGCAGCGGAGCTTGGCCTGTGACGCCCTTCAACAAGGTCATCATCGTTGATTGGTCGGCAAGGTCCGCCCCATCGCCCAAGCGCCCTTCGGCTGATGCCATCTGGATCGCGGTGCATGAAAACGGCACGGACGAAACGACCTATCTTCGCACACGACACGAGGCCGCCGCCTTTCTTGCCGCGGCATTCGAAACCGCGGTCGCGAGAGGCCAGCGTGTGCTTGCGGGCTTTGACTTTCCCTTCGGATACCCCGCGGGGTTCGCACAGGCCCTGACAGGCCGGTCCGATCCCTTTGCCATCTGGGACTGGCTCTCAGAAAATATCGAAGACGCACCCTCCAACGCCAACAACCGTTTCGAGGTCGCCGCAAAGATCAACGCGCAGTTCCCGGGAACGGGGCCTTTCTGGGGCCGACCCGCCGATCGAATTCTGACCGGCCTGCCCGATAAAGGCCGCGCGAGAACGGGCTATGACCAGCCTGAACGGCGCGCAATCGAGGAATGCGTGCCAAGCGCGCAACCTGTGTGGAAGCTTTACACCACCGGGTCCGTCGGGTCGCAGGCCCTGCTTGGGCTGCCGGTGCTTGCCAATCTGCGCCGGCAATTCGCTCGCGACATTTGCGTCTGGCCGTTTGACACACCCGACCGCGCAATCGTCATGGCCGAAGTCTATCCCTCGCTCTTGTCCGATACGGTCAACGCCATCTGCGCCGCCGAGCCAGAGGCCATCAAGGATGAGGTGCAAGTGCGGGTGCTGGCCCGTGCCCTTTCGCGCCTGTCACCGACAGACCTCGCCACCGCATTCGACGCCGCACCGGACGTCGCGAAAGAGGAAGGCTGGATCCTGGGCGTCGGGGTCGAATCCGCGTTGCGTCGGGCGGCGGCCCCGGACATTGCGCCGCCGCGACTTAAAAACGACTGTTTCGCGCTGCCGCCGGGCGTGGATTGGGTCCCGGTGGACGAAGCACTCGCAACCCTGCGGGCAGGCCTTGCCCCTGTGGTCAAGACCCTCTCCCTTCCGTTAAGCGAGGCTGTGGGCCGGGTGTTGGCAGGTGACCATATCGCGGTGAGGTCCAATCCACCCCGCCCCAACTCTGCCGTCGATGGGTACGGCTTTGCGCACGCGTCCACCGGCGACGGGCCGCAGGTTCTGCCACTGGTCGCAGGATCGGCGGCCGCCGGTCGGGACGGTGGCCCGGTTCCGCACGGCGCGGCAATCCGCATCCTGACTGGTGCCGCCCTTCCCAAGGGCGTCGATACGGTCGTGTTGGAGGAAGACACGACCCTTCGCGATGGACATGTCGCCTTCGAGGGGCCGGTAAAGCCCGGCGCAAACGCCCGCGCGGCGGGCGAAGATGTGCGCAAGGGTGACATTG
>JABDPT010000256.1 GCA_013042605.1 Paracoccaceae bacterium | reverse complement strand
CGCCAAGAACCTCGTCCTGCGAGATCTCGTAGCGAAGTTGCAGGCGGCGATCCTCGCCCGCGGCAAAGCCAAGCGCCACGCGTCCGCCAAGCCGTTCGGTCGAAAACTCGGCGTTGTTCGTGTCGCTGGTGATCAGAAAAGCCGACAGGCTTAGCGCGAGGTCACGTCCAAGGAAGGCCGGTTCAACGAAGGTGATCTGCGAATTGCCGCTGTCCTGGGTCGTGTTGATATCGAAGCTAAGCGACTGGCCGCGCCCGAGGAAGTTCGATTCCGAGAAGGACAGGGTCAGGCCCGCGCCAGCATCACTTGAAAACGAGGCCCCGAAACCAAGCGACCCGGTGGCGCGTTCTTCCACATCGACGTCGATCACGACCTGATCGGGGGCCGAGCCTTCGCGAGAGGCGACCTGCACATCGGCAAAGTAATTCAGCGCGCGAATGCGTTCGGACGCCGCGCGAATCTCACGTGGGTTGAACGGGTCGCCTTCCACGATGCGGAACTGGCGGCGGATCACGCGGTCAAGCGTGGTCTGGTTGCCCTCGATATCGATCCGCTCGACAAACACGCGTTCGCCCCGCGTCACGTTGAACTCGATATCCAGCGTCAGCGCGGCATCGTTTCGTGTCACCCGCGGCTCGACTCGGATGAAATCACGTCCCTCGCGCAGGGCCAGAAGCTCAAGCCGGGTGATCGTGCTGTCCACGGCCACCGGGGTATAGGTGCGACCCGGGCGAATGCGGATCTCGTCAAGATACCGTTCCGTGTCGATGTCCGGCAGATCCGAGGAAACGGTGATCCGGCCGAAATCATAAGACTGCCCTTCACGCAGGTTGAAGGTGATGAAGGTGGCGTTCCGCTCGCGCGAAAGCTCGGTCGACACACTGAGAACTTCAAAATCAACAAAGCCCCGCGCGCGGTAGAAGTCGGTCAGAAGCTGGCGATCGAACTCGATGCGGTCGGCGACAAAACTGTCGCGCCCCACGATGCTGCGCAGGAAGTTGGCTTGCTTGGTTTCAAGCACCCGGCGCAGGCGCCGTTCGGAATAGCTGCGGTTGCCGATGAACGTCACACGCTCGTTTTCGACGACCCGGCCTTCGCGAATCTCGAACACCAGATCGACGCGATTGTCGGACCGGCGGATGATGCGCGGCTCGACCGTCGCGGCCAGATAGCCCTGCGTTTCATAGGCGGTCACGATCGCGTCGGCATCCGCTTCGGCGGTGGTGGGTGAATAGACGCGGCGCGGGCTCGACCGGACAAGGCGCAGCAGGTCCTCATCATCAAGGCGGCGATTGCCCTCGATGCTGATCCGGTTGATCGTCGGCCATTCTTCCACTGTGATAACCAAAGTGCTGCCCTGCGGGTCAAGCGACACGGTTTCGAACAGACCCGAGGCGAGAATATCCTGAAATGCGGTGTTCAGATCGGCCGCGCTCAGAACCTCACCGGTTTGCAGATCGGCATAGCTGAGCACGGTCGAGGCATCGACACGCTGGTTTCCCTCCACCACGAACCGGGAAAAGCGGAAATCCTGTGCAAAGGCTGTTCCGGCCATCATGACCGAGAACACCACCGCCAGCACCAGCGATGCAGTTACGGCCCAGCCTGCCTTGTCCGACCCCATGATCTGGCGCCGGCCTGCGGCACCGCCCCCCAATTTGTCGTTCATGCCTGACCGTTCCGATGATGTTATGTCCCGTTGTTGACTACTGACTATCGGAAGGGTTGTCAAAAGCCACAGACCTGTGGCGGCAATGCAAAACGGCGCCCGCCGTGGCGGACGCCGTCTTGAGGAATAGGGGTCGTGATCGCGGGCTTACATGCTGTGGATCAGCATGCCTGAGAAAAGCGCACCGGCAATCAGCGTGGCATAGATAAACCGATCGAAATACAGATCGGCGAAAATCGCAAAACCGGGATTTGAAAATAACTTCTTCTGCATCGGGACCTCCAGCCACAACAGTCGTGGAGAAGGATTAAAAATTGATTATGGCCGCAATCGGGCAGTTCTGTGCCGGTTCGGCGACAATCCTGCCCGTGCGCGCATTCCCGCCTGTTTCAGGGGCAAAGGATGTCGTTGCTGATCGCAAACAGCATGAACGACAGCACCACTGTCAGACCGCCATACATCAGCCATTTCATCGCCCCGTCGCTGGGCGGCTTGCCCGCCACCGCTTCCCAGGCGTGAAATACCAGGTGCCCGCCATCAAGGATCGGGATCGGGAACAGGTTGATCAGGCCGACCGCCGTGGACAGGACCGCGATGAACCAGATGAAGTCGACAAGACCCTGACTGGCCACGTCGCCCGACACCTCGGCGATGCCGATGGGTCCGCTGAGGTTACAGCTTGAGATCGCGCCTACGGCCACGTTGTAAAGCGCTGAAAGCGATCCGCGCATGATGAACCACATCTGCTCCACGCCATAGGTGACGGCCTGGATCGGGCCCGGTGTGACAGTTGCCGCGCTGAAATAGGCTCCGCCCGAGATGCCGATCAGCCAGCGCGTTTCGAACCCGCCCTCGGGCAAGGGAAGATCGACCCGGCGCGGTGTCAGCACGAATTCCAGCATCTCGCCCTCGCGCCACACATCCAGCTTGAGCGGCTTGCCGTCAGACGCACCGACCGCGTCGCGCAGCTCGGAGAACAAGAAAATCTCCTGGCCTTCGATGGCGGTGATCACGTCACCCACTTCAAGATCGATATCGATCGCGGCCGAGCGCGGTTGCAGGTTGATGATCAGCGGAGTCATCGGATGCAACGAGGGCACGGTGATGGTCTGCCCGTCCCGGATTACTTCGTAATCCAGCACCGCTTCGCGCGGAAGCTGGACGGTGACGTCGCCAAACCCTTCCTCTTCGCCAAGCGGGATGCCCGCGATGGACAGGATCTCATCGCCGACCTCAAGGCCGACCTGCTCAAACGGCAGCGGCTCGATCGCCTCGACCGTCAGTGGGTCGCTGGCGACACCGCGGAACATGATCAGCGCGCCGAACACGATGATGGACAGGATGAAGTTGAAAAGCGGGCCTGCGGCGACCGTGGCCGCCCGCGCCCAAAGCGGCGCGCCCTGCATGGTCATGCGTTCTTCGTCGGGCGTCAGGCCCGAGACCACGCTGCCATCCGGGGCGCTGGTGGCATTGGCGTCGCCCTTGAACCGGACGAACCCGCCAAGCGGCAAAGCCGCGAATTGCCATTTCGTGCCGCGTTTATCCACGCGCGAATAGAGGACCGGACCGAAACCCAGCGAAAACACCTCGGCATGGATGCCCGACCAGCGGCCGACGATGTAATGTCCGTATTCGTGGATGGCGACGATCACCGAAAGCGCGATAACGAACGCGGCGAGCGTGAAAAGTAATCCGCCAAACGATGGGATCAGTCCCAGAATATCCATAAGCCCCTAGCCCTGCCTGCTTTGTATGATGTCCATTGTGACGCTTCGCGCCATCCTGTCTGCCTCGGTGACGTTTTCCAGAGTAAATTCGGCCATCATATGGCTATCGCGTGTCACTTTTGTAAGCACGTCTTCCACAATTTCGGCCATATCCAGAAAGCCGATCCGCCCGGCGATGAAGCCATCGAGCGCGCATTCCTTGGCGCCGTTGAACACCGCGCCCGACAGGCCGCCCGCCTTCATCACCTCGCGCGCCAGCCGCAGCGCGGGATAGCGACGCTCATCCGGCGCGCGAAAGGTCAACTGGCCGATCTGGGCCAGATCAAGCCGGTCAACCGGAAGGTCGCGCCGGTCTGGCCAGTGAAGCGCATAGCCGATGGCATGCCGCATATCCGGCGGGCCGATATGCGCCATCAGCGCCCCGTCGCGGAACCCGACAAGCGCATGAACAAGCGATTCCGGGTGCACGAGCGCCTCGATCCGATCCGGATCGATCCCGAAATATTCATGAGTTTCAATCAGCTCCAACGCCTTGTTGAACAAGCTTGCGCTGTCGATGGTGATCCGCTGGCCCATGTCCCAATTTGGATGCGATGACGCCTCGGCCAGTGTGGCGGAGGCAAGCTTCTCGTCCGGCCAGTCGCGGAAAGCCCCGCCTGATGCGGTGATGATCACACGTTCGACCGCCGCGATATCTTCGCCGACAAGTCCCTGAAACACCGCCGAATGCTCGCTGTCGACGGGAAGCACGGTGGCGCCATGATCCTTTGCCGTCTGCATCAGCAACCGCCCCGCCGTCACAAGGCTTTCCTTGTTGGCAAGCGCCAGCGTCGTGCCATGCCGAAGCGCGGTCAGCCCCGGCGGCAGGCCCGCCGCGCCCACGATCGCCGACATTACCCAGTCCGCCGGGCGCTCGGCCGCATCGGTCAGCGCCTCTGCCCCGGCGGCAACCTCGACACCCGTGCCTGCCAGGGCATCCTTCAGATCACCATAGCAGTCGTCATGCGCTGTCACGGCCAGATCCGCGTTCAGGTCGCGCGACTGTTTGGCCAGTTTCGCGACATTGCGCCCGCCGGTGAGGGCGACCACGTCGTACGCGTCAGGCTCTGCCGCGATCAGGCCAACCGTGTTGCAGCCGATGGACCCCGTCGACCCGAATATAGAGACCCGGCGCACCATGTCAGAGGATCGGCGGCGGCGGGAAATCGACGATCTGTTCGACCAGTAACAGGAAAACCGACGCCCCAAGCAGCGCATCGAACCGGTCGAACAAGCCGCCATGCCCCGGGATCAGGGACGAGCTGTCC
>JABDPT010000054.1 GCA_013042605.1 Paracoccaceae bacterium | reverse complement strand
TCGACCAGACCACACCGCGTCCGGGCACAAGTCCGGACGCTTCGCACAGCGCGCGCGCGAACCGGCTGGGATAGGTCACGCAATCGGCCGCGCCCGCTGCCGCGCCAAGCGCCTCGAACCGGGCCTGTGCCCGGGCGTAATCGTCGACGCATCCGCGGCAGTCCTCGATCCGGATCGGGTGCTGGCCGCAATACCGGCCATCCGGGCGCAGCATGAATTGCCGCTCACAGAGCCACCAGAAGTCATGCACGCTCAAGATCACCGGCACGCCCGCACCCCGAATGGCTCCGATCGCGTCGGCCCCGATCTCTTGCACGCAATGCACATGGGCGATGTCCGGCGCGAGTTGCCGGGTCAGCATGGCGATCCGTTCGGCCACGCGCGGGTTGCGATAGTGTTCGGCATAGCTGCGCCCCGGCGGCAGGTTGATCAGGTGGTTGACCACGCCGTCCCGCTCGGCCCGTAAAACCGCGTAAGGCGCAAGATCCGCCCGCGACATCACCGAAATCGCCGAAACCGTCACGCCGTGATCCCGGCGCAGATGGCCCGCCACCGCTTCGGCCACGATCGTTGCGCCGCCATAGGTATGCGGTGCGAAAAAGACGTTCACGACAAGCACATGAAGGCCCGGCCCGCTCATGCGATCACCCATTCGGCAAGGCGCGGGTCCATGACCGGAAAACCGGCCTGCGCCCCCCAGTGCTTTTCCAGCGCGGTCCGTGCGGCCGCGCCCATCGCCCGCGCCGCGCGTGGATCGCGGGCCATATCGTCAAGCGCGGCGCCCCATCCCGCGTCATCGCCAATCACGCGACCCGTCACGCCGTCTTCGACAACCGACGACAGATCGCCCACCGACGACACCAGCGACGCCACGCCTACCGCCGCGGCATCCAGCACGCGCACGGCACTCTTGCACCGGTTGAACGCGTCATCCGTCAGCGGCATCACCGCGCAATCGGCCCGCGCAAGGCTCGCCAGATAGCGGGGGTAATCGCGAAAGCCGACCGTTTCGATCTGAGCGCAAAGCGCGTTGGGCACCGCGCCCATGTCGAGCTGTCCCAGCACCAGCAAGCGCCGTGTCCGGTCCGCCTCAAGAAAGGCGAGCAAAGCCGGGCGAATAACCGCCAGATCCGCATCATGCCCCGCCGACCCGCTAGCGACAGCAACGGTGAAACCCTCACGCACGGGGCGGCTTTCCATCGCCGCCTTGCCTGCCTCAAGCGTCTGACGATCCGCGAAGTTCCGCCGCAAAAGCGCGGGGCGCGCGGTGTATTGCTGCGCATGGGTGACAAGCCCCGGCGTCGAGAACGACAACAGGTCGGCCATGTTCATCACGTCGAGGTAAAGCGGCGCCTGGGTCAGAAAATGGGTCTGAAGCCCCGGATCGAGCGCGCCCATATTGCTATAGGTCGCATAGGCCGACACCGAAAACAGCGGATCGTCGATGTCATAAACCACCGGCAACCGCAGCCGCCGTGCTTCGTAAAGATACATCGACGCAAGATCGCTGCGCCCCAGCCGGTAAAGCATCAGATGCGTGCACTCATTGAGCAGGTCACAGGCGCGCGGCACGTCTTCGTAATGCGAAAACCGATATTCGACGTCGCGCGTGCGCCACAGTTCATCAAGCTGTTCGACCCGGTATTTCCGGCATTGCGGCAGGTTCAGATCGCCGAGCATCGCCACCAGCCGCCGACGTCGCAGATAGGCCGGAGGGTGGGTCAGGTGAAACGCCTCTTTCCGGGCCAGATCGCGCCATGCGGGGCCAAGCGCGTACCGCGTGGCCGCCGGGGCGGGCGCGGGTGCGACAACGCCGCCGATCTGACCCGCGCGGATCAGGCCAAGGTGCTGGCGGGCGCGGCGCAGCGCGGTGACAAGCCCTTCGCCGCGGGCGACATCGACAAACCGCGCAATCCGGTCTTTGCGCAGGGCAAGTGAGAGCGTGCTCATCAGGTGTTAATCGCTTCGCGTCACAGTGGCAGAACAAATCGGGAATCGCCCGTTGCCACGGATATCGCATTGAAACATTACCCATCCATTTACCAAGATGCGGCCCGGTCACAGCGCTCCGCGACGCCCAACCGCTCACGGTCTCCGACCGCGCGGGTCGCGATTCTCATGGCGCTGCACAATGGTGCCGCGCATCTCACTGACCAGTTGGAAAGCCTGGCGCGGCAGACCCATGGCGATTGGTCCTTGCGTATCTCCGATGACGGGTCTTCCGACGATGGGCCCGCGATCTGTGAACGGTTCGCGGCCACGATGCCGGGCTATGACATCCGCCTGACCCATGGCCCCGGCCGGGGGGCGGCCCGCAATTTCCTGTCGCTTCTTCAAACCTGCGATCCGCGCGCCGAATATGCCGCCTTTTGCGATCAGGATGATGTCTGGCGACCCGAAAAACTCACCCATGCGCTGACGCATCTGTCGCGTGTTCCCGCCGGGCGACCTGCGCTTTATTGCGGGCGTACGATCGTCACCGATGACCGGCTGAACATTCGGGGACACAGCCCCGATTTCAGGCATCCACCGGGCTTTTCCAACGCGCTTGTGCAAAGCATCGCGGGCGGCAACACGATGGTGCTCAACCGTGCAGCACTTGACCTGATGCGCGTGGCCGCGCGCTATGACGGGCCGGTGCCCGCGCATGACTGGTGGTGCTATCAGGTGATTACAGGGGCGGGCGGGCAAGTGATCTTCGACACCAATCCGCAGGTGTTCTATCGCCAGCACGGGCGCAATCTGGTGGGCAGCAATCTTGGCGTGCCCGCGCGACTGTCCCGCCTGCATCGCCTCTGCAACGGAACCTATCGCAGCTGGACCGATCAGAACCTGACCGCGCTTCAGGCGATATCACCGCTGCTGACCGACGCGGCGCTTGAAACACTCGCCACCTTCCGCGCGGTCCGCGACGCATCTTTTGTCCGAAAGGGTCGCCTGCTGCGCAAGACCGGCGTCTATCGTCAGACCCGCGCCGGGCATCTGGCGCTTTGGGCGGCCGCCCTAACGAACCGGCTTTAGGTGCGCGGGTGGTCTTTGGGGTCGAGGCTTGCCCGCCCGATCATGTGCGCCGCCAGCGGTGCCGTCAGCAACAGAAACAGAACGGCGGCCACGCATTTGGACACGACGCTCAGCTCGCCAAAGTAAATCGCCACCGCCGCCAGAATCAGGCTCGACGACAAGGTGCCGGCCTTGGTCGAGGCATGCATGCGCGTCAGCACGTCCGGCAAGCGCACGACCCCCAGCGACGCGATGATCGCAAAGGCGCCGCCCAACAGCACCAGAATACCCGCGACAATCTCCATCATTCCGTGCCCTCCTTCGGGTTGGGCGTGCGGCGCAGAAGCATCATGCGCTCGGCGAAACGGGCCAATGCGACGGTCGCCAGAAAACCGATCAGCGCCACCACGATGGCCACGTCAAGAAACGCCTCGACGCCAGCGAAGATCGCGTAAAGCCCGCAGAACGCCACGATCGAGACGGTCATCATATCAAGCGCCACGACCCGGTCGGCGAGCGTCGGACCCACGGCGATGCGGTAGAACCCAAGCGCGATGGACACCATCACCATCACGAATGCACCGTCCACGGCGAGGTAGAGAAATTCTGTCGGGGTCATTCGAACACCTCTTTGACCATGCGTTCCATCCCGTTTTTCAACTCGGCCACCAGCGCCTCCGGATCATCGGCGAACATCGCATGCACAATCAGGAAGGACCGGTCCGGTGTCACATCAAGGCTAAGCGTTCCGGGCGTGAGCGAGATCAGGTTCGTCACCAGCAGGATCTCAAGATCGCTTTCGACATCAAGCGGCATGCGGATGATCGCGGGCCTGCTCAGATGCGTGGGCGTGACGACGTCCCATGCGACCCGAATGCTCGACACCACAAGTTCATAAAGGAAGAACAGGATAAGACGCACCGTCCGATACGCCCGGCGGAAATAGGGGCTGGGCGTATCGAAGAGCGGTTGGGCCAGCCAAAGCGCCGCAAAGCCCACGTGGAAACCGACGACCATCTGCAACAGGCTGAAGTCGGCCCAAAGGCCCGACCACACCACGGCCAGCACGATATTCAGCGCAAAGATATTCATGACGCACCCCCCAGAACTGCGGCGACATAAGCCTGCGGGTTCAAAAGCTGATCCGACGCACGCTCGGCAAACTGGACGAAGGGCTCAGGGCTCAACCCGATGATCACGGTCAGCGTGGCCAGACCCGCGATGGGCAGGAGAAGCGGCCAGAGATCGGCGCGGTCGATCTTGTTCAGCTTGGGCTCGACCCCGTCGGGATGCGGTTTCCAGAACGCCTCTCCCCAGATCTTCGTCATCGAGAAGATGGTCAGAAGACCAACCGCCAATGCCACGAAAGCAATGAACCATGCATCGATATCCAAAGCGGCCTTCACCAGCAGATACTTGGCCCAGAACCCAGAGAGCGGCGGGAACCCGGCCAGCGAAAACGCCGGGATGAGGAAGAGGAAGCCAAGGAACGGCGCGGATTTGTAAAGCCCGCCGATCCTGCGCAGGTCGGTCGACCCGGTCAGCCGTTGGGCCACACCCGCGACAAGGAAAAGGTTTGCCTTCACCACGATATGGTGAACCAGATAGAACACCGCGCCAACGATCGCGAGCGGGGTGTAAAGCGCCAGACCAAGGATCATGTAGCCGATCTGGCTGACGATGTGGAACGACAGGATCTTTCGGAAATCCTGTTGCGCCGCCGCCCCCAGAACGCCGGTGACCATCGTGAACCCCGCCACCCACAAAAGGATCGTATGGGTGAACCCGATGTCATGGTCGAAGACCAGCGTGAACATCCGGATAAGTGCGTAGACCCCAACCTTTGTAAGCAGACCCGCGAAGACCGCCGACACGCTGAAGGCGGGCGTGTGGTAAGACGCGGGCAGCCAGAAAAAGAGCGGGAAGACAGCCGCCTTCACCCCGAAGGCCACCATGAACATCACCGCGATGACGGTCAGCAGGCCCTGATTTTCGACCTCTTCCACCGCAAGGCTCAGGTCCGCCATGTTGAGCGTACCGGTCATCCCGTAAAGCAGGCCCACGCCCGACAGGAACAAGATCGTCGAGACAAGGTTGAGGGCCACGTATTTGATGCCGCCGTCGATCTGTTCGCGCGATCCGCCAAGGATGAGCAGGCCGAAGGACGAGATGAGCATCACCTCGAACCAGACATAAAGGTTGAAAAGGTCGCCGGTCAGGAACGCGCCCACAACACCCGCGATCAGCACCTGGAACAGCGCGTGATAGCCCAGCTTTTCCTTGGCCGTGTCGATATCGGCCAGCGCATAGACCGCCACCGCAAGCCCGGTGATCGCCGTGATGACGACCATCACCGCCGACAACAGGTCCGCGACCAGCGTGATGCCGAAAGGTGCGGCCCACTGGCCCATCTGCGCCGCGACCACGCCCTCTTGCAGGACGCGCACCATAAGCGCGCCCGACGCCAGCAGCAGCAGAAGCGAACCCAACACAGACCACCAGCGGCCCGTGGGTTTGTCCCGATTTAGGAACGCGATCACCGCCGTGGCAAACGGAATGATGATCGGAAAGGCAAGAAGCCAGCTCACGGACGATCCTCCATGGGCTCGGCTACGCGCATCTCATCGCTGTTGAGCGTGCCAAGCGCCTCATAGGCGCGGAAGGCCAGTACCAAGGCAAAGGCGAAGAGGCCGAAGCCGATCACGATCGCCGTCAGCACAAGCGCCTGCGGCAGGGCATTGGCGACAAACCCGATCGGCGCGTCCGCGCCCTCGGGGATCAGCGGCGGCTGGCCCGTCGATACGCGACCCGCAGCGAAGATCGTCAGGTTCGCGGCGTTCGAGATCAGGATCAGCCCGAAGAGGAACCGCAGCACGTTTTGCGCCAGCATCAGATAGACGGCGGCGGCGACAAGCACGCCGACGAGGACCGCAAGCATCACTTCCATCGGATCAGACCCCCTCTTCCAGCGCGAAGGTCAGCGTCAGGATCGACCCCATGACCACCATGTAGACGCCGATATCGAAGACCAGCACCGACGACAGCGGCAGCCCCTTGTCATCCTCGGTCGCGCCGATGAAAAGCCACTGACCGGTAAAGAACGCATCCCCGAAGAAGATCGCCATCACCCCGGCGAAAAGCGCGATGCCAAGGCCGACCATGGCGACGTTTTCGGGCGGAACGCGCAGGGCGAGCCGCGCCTGTTCGGTACCGCAGGCAATTGCATAAACCACGAACCCCGTGGCCCCGATCAGCCCGCCGATGAACCCGCCGCCGGGCGTATTGTGCCCGCGCAGCAGCATGAAGATCGAAAACACCAGCAAGAGCGCCACCAAGAGCCGCGTCCCGGCCAGAAGGATGATCGAGTTCATGGCTTTTCCTCCTCGGTCTTGCGGCCCTTGAGCAGGGCAAAGGCCCCAAGTGCCGCGATCACGACCACGGCGATCTCTCCGAACGTGTCCAGCGCGCGGAAGTCGACAAGGATCACGTTCACGATGTTGCGGCCAAAGGCGTCCGGCCAGCTTGCGGTTTCGAAATAGGTGGTCAGGCGGCGGTCCAGCGGCCCGTCGGTCACCATCAGCAGGACAAGCGTCACGACAACGCCGATCCCGATGGCCAGCAGCGCGTCGAGCGGGCGGTGCGTCTTTTCCCCGCCCGGGTCGAGCTTGGGCAGCTTGAGGGCCGCGACCCCGAAGAGAACGACCACAAGCGTTTCGACCAGAAGCTGGGTGATTGCCACATCCGGCGCGCCGAAGATGATGAAGATAAGTGCCACGCCGATACCGACCGCGCCCAGCCCGGCAATCGCGGCGATCCGGCTTGATGTCGTCAGCGTCAGCATCGCACCCGCGAAAATCAGCAGGATCACGACCCAATGCTTGAGCAGCATGTCGGGCATCGACACATCGACATTGAACCCGCCCCGCGCCAGAAGCGTGCCACCCACGGCCACGAAGAGCGTCGCGAAGGTGATGAACAGATAGTGCCGCAGAACTCCCGACTGGATCACGCGGGTTTGCCAGGCCGCCGTCGCCTTGAGCCCGCCAAGCACCCGGTCCCAACCACGATCTAAGCTGATCGCCCGCTCGCCCATGGCCGCCAGCCTGTCGCGCAGGGATTGGCGATAGATGTAGATCACGATCCCAAGCGTAAAGGTCGCCAGCGACAGGATCAGCGGCAGGTTCACCCCGGCCCAAAGCTTCAGCTCGGCCGGTTTGACATCGTCCCCAAGGATCGCGGCGACGCCGGGATTGACCAGCGAATAGGCCAGAAGGTCAGGGAAGATGCCGAAGACCGCCCCAAGCGCGGCCAGCACCACGGGCCCGACCAGCATCGGCCAGGGCGCTTCGTGCGCGTTGAGATCATCGGCAAGGTGCTTGCGCCGCCAGAAGGGTGAGAAGGACACGATCCCCGCCACTGCAAGCATCAGCGCATTCGCCAAAAGCACGGCACCCGCCACGAGGAATGGCTCGGACTGGACGGCCAGCGCCCCGGCATATTTCAGTTCCTTACCGATGAAGCCCAGAAACGGCGGGAACCCGGCCATCGACAGCGCGGCAATCCCGGCGGCAATCGCCGTGATCGGCATCGCCTTGGCCAAGCCGCCGAGTTTATAGACATCGCGCGTTCCGGTGCCGTGGTCGATAATGCCCACCACCAGAAACAGTGCCGCCTTGTAAAGCGAATGCACGATCAGGAACGTCATCGCCGCGGTGATCGCGTAGCCCACATCCGCCGCCAGAAACAGCGTCAGCGTGCCCAGCGCCATCAACGTCGTATAAGCCAGCGCCTGTTTCAAGTCCGTCTGCTTAAGCGCCATGACGCTTGCGAAGACCGCCGTCACCGCGCCCGCAATCGTCAGCGTCCACAACCAGACATCCGTTCCGCCAAGGTTGGGATGCATCCGTGCCATCAGGTAGACGCCCGCTTTCACCATCGTCGCCGAGTGCAGATAGGCCGACACCGGCGTCGGCGCCGCCATCGCATTGGGAAGCCAGAAATGCAGCGGGAACTGTGCCGATTTGGTGAAGGCACCCGCCAGCACGAGGATCAGGATCGGCAAATAAAGCGCATGGTCCTGCAGCACGTTGCCTTGCGCGCGGATCTCGCTCAATTCGAACGTACCCGCCACCGTGCCGATCAGGATGAAACCGGCCAGCAGGGCAAGCCCGCCCGTCCCGGTGAGAAGCAGTGCCTGAAGTGCCGAGCGCCGCGCCTTGCCGGTTGCATGATCGAACCCGATCAACAGGTAGGACGTGATCGTGGTCAGCTCCCAAAAGACGAAGAGTGTCAAAAGGTTATCGGCCAGCACCAGCCCCAGCATCGACAGCATGAAAAGCGCCAGGAACAGGGCGAACCGCGTGAAATGCGCATGTCCGGCGAGATATTTCGACGAATAGAGGAAGACCAGCGCGCCGATCCCCGTGATCAGCAGGCCGAAGATCAGGCTGAGCCCGTCGATCAGGAACGACAGCGATATGCCCAGGCTTGGAACCCAGTCCCACGCGAAACGCAGGCTTTCGCCCGCGCTTACCGCCGGGATCGCCTGCAACAAGGCCGCGAATAGCGCCAGCGCCAACAGCACCGGCGCCATGCCTGCCACCGTTAGCCAGGGCGCCTTGCCCGCGTCATCTGTACCATGTGTTGCCATGCGCCCGCGCCCCTAGTGCCAGTGCTGCGACTTGCCGGACGCGGCATTAACGCGCCGCATGTCCGGTCTTGAGATTTCCCTGAACCGCTCACGCAGCTGCCCGGTCGGCATAGGCGCGGAATGCACGCTCTGCAACGCCGCCGTGACCCGCGGATCGGCCTGCAACCGGCTGAGCGCCTTGGGATGGGTTCGCGCCACGGCGGCCTGTGCCTCTTCCCGCGCGGTGCGTTCGGCGGCGGTCATGGCCCCAAGCATGACGCTGATCTCACTGATTGCCCGCATCAGCGCCCGGCGGGGCGCATCATCCGCCAGAGCCGTCTTGGTGCGGTCACTCAATTTGCCCGACAAGGCCATCGACGCTTCCACAAGATCCGACAGCCACGCCTCGGCCCGGTCTTGCGCCAGGGTATCCGCTTCGTGTTCGGCAATCGCGGCCCCGATGTCGGCGATGACGGCGTCCCTTTCGTCTGCGTCAAGCTCGGCCACCGCCGCCAGATAACGGCGCAGCGCAGCATCAGCCTTGCCCAGTTCGTCCCGCGACAGTTCCAGATCCGCCTGCGCCGCATCAATGCGGCGGCGCAAGGCGCCCATCTCATCGTCAATCACGGCACATCCCCGGTCCGACAGCGCGCCATCCGGCAAGAGCCGGACACAGCCCGTGAACTCTGCCAGACAGACTTCGGCACGCTGCGCGCCGTGGCTTTTGAAGAAATGCTGCATGGGGTGTCGTCCGTCCCTGTCTAATCGGTCAACGCGACGGGGGGTTCGACCACATCCATCAGCGTCGCGCGCGCACGATTGGCATTGTCCGGCCAATGCCCCCGCTGCTGCGCATCCGGTGCGCAGTGCGTTTCACAACAAACGATCTTGATATTCCTGAAGCGCTTCACGTTCTGTCCCAGCTTTGTTGGAAGAGCACTTAGGGCGCAGGCACTGATTGGTAAAATCGAAAGATGATGCTACTTTGATAGAGAAGCTCTATCAAAGATCGCGCACCCCATGCCCACGCTCCAGCAAATGCGTTACCTCGTTGCCGTCGCCGACACGCTGCATTTCCGCCGTGCCGCAGAGATGGTGAATGTCACCCAACCCACGCTCAGCGCACAGCTCAAGGAACTTGAGCTTCGGCTTGGGGCGCAGCTTGTCGAACGCACCCGCAATCGCGTCATGCTGACGTCGGTGGGCCGCGAGATTACCGACCGTGCGCGCCGGGTCCTGCGGGATGTGCAGGAGATCAAGGACCTCGCCCGCGTGTCCAGCCGCCCCTTGGGCGACACGATCAAACTTGGCGTGGTGCAGTCGCTGGGCCCCTATCTTTTGCCGCTGCTCGTTCCCGACCTGCATGAAAGCCACCCCGACCTGCGCTTTTATGTGCGCGAGGCCTTGCCCGATACACTTGTCGATCAGCTTGAAACCGGTGCGCTGGACCTGCTGTTTTATCCGCTCCCGCTGGACCGGCGCGATCTTGTGACCATGCCGGTGTTCCACGAACCTCTGCGCGTGGTAATGCCGCATGACCACCCCCTGACCGCCAAGGACCCAGTTGATCGAAAGGACCTGCGCGGTGAAACGCTTCTTACCCTCGAACGCGGTCACCGGCTTTATGATCAGGTGCGCAGTCTCAGCGACGAATTCAAAGCGGATCTCAGCCATGATTTCGAAGGCACCAGCCTCGACACCCTGCGCCAGATGGTGGCCATGGGACTGGGTATCTCGCTTTTGCCGATTCTCTACATCCGGTCCGAAGTGGCGCGCGAACGGCTTGTCGTCGATCGCGCCATCCGGGGGGTCGAGCCATCCCGCCTGATCGGGATGGTCTGGCGCAAAGGGTCTGTGCGCGACGAGGAATTCCGCGATCTCGCCCAGATCATAGCGGGCATCCTGTCGGCCCGCGCGCCCGAGGTGACGGTCGTCAAGGCGACGTGACCGGAGGCCCGATTGACAATTCCGACTATTTCTATCAGCTATTTCGCAACCCGAAGAGACGACCAGAGGATTCGCGACGCCATGGCCAAGGTTCCAAGCCCCTGCATCGATGTGTGCAAGTACAAGCGACAGGGCCATTGCATCGGCTGTTCAATGACCAAGGCACAGAAATCGCTTTATAAAACATTGAAAAAGCCGCGCCACCGCGCGGCCTTTGTCGGCATGCTCAAGGCCCAGCAGGACCGGCTTGGCAAGTATGGTGCATGGTCTAGGGCCTATGCCCGCAAATGCGACCGGAAGGGTGTGCCCAATCCGGCCGCGTAGCGCGTCACCGAAGGTGCGCGCCTAGTAGCCAGGCAAATTTCTCGTGCGTCTGGCCCCGCGCGATGCACAGATCCTCGGTCAGCGTGTCGCCATGCTCGGCCGCAAGGGCCCCGGCCTGCGCCAGTGTCGCCGCCAGTGTCTTTTGCGCCTCGACCATCGCCGCGATCATGTCCTTGTCGCTCGCATGGCCGTCATGCTCGGCCACTTTCGACCGCTTCAGCATGCCCGCCAGCATGCCCTCTGCATGCCCGCCCAGCGCCTTGACGCGTTCGGCCAGATCGTCCTGCGCCACGAAATGATCTTCATAGATCTCCTGAAACAGGGCGTGCAACGGGCCGAACGCCATGCCCGTGACGTTCCAGTGAAAGTTCTGCGCCAGCATCGTCGTCACCGCGGTTTCGGCAACGCTCTGGTTCAACGCCTCGCAAATCGCGTCCTGTGCGGAAGGGCTCAGGTCTGCGGCGGTCTGGGTCATTCAAGTCTCCTTCGAAGAATGTTTTGCTCCCCGAACCGGTCGGGGCCGATGCCACTAATGTAGAATCATTCTAAAGTGTGTCCAGCCTTTCGGCCATGTTCGTGATCAGAAAGCCAAGCGACCGCGCCGCCTCGGGCCGGACCTGCCGCCGCAGCAGAAATGTCAGACTGTCGATATCCCCTGCGCGCGCACGGTCAAGACACCGCATCAGCCAGGCCTCGTCGAAGGACAGCTCGGTCGTACCCGGGGCGTGAAACACCGGCGTACGGCCCAGCGCCTGACGCAGGCCGCGCAAAAGCGCCTCGGCAAAGGCCAGCGCCGCAGTCTCGCGTTCATGCGCGAGAAGGGCGCAGGCTTCGAAAAGATCGATCCGCGCGGAAGACCGGCACCGCATGGCGACAAGCCGCAGGTGGTTGATCTGCGGCAATACCGTGGGCACCGGCGCCGTCCGCGCGGTGGGTGTCCAGTCGCCGATGATCGGCATCGCGGTCATCTGTCTTGTTTGCCAGGCTCTACCATGCCCTTAATCTAGGAACACGCGATCCTGAATCCAACGCGTGCCCCTGTCGCAGGGCGCATCACACCGGCGGCGCGATCCGCAGGTCAAGCTCGGGCAGCCCGTCAACGCCGCCAGTGATGCGGTCACCCGGGCCGACCGGACCGACCCCCGCAGGCGTGCCCGTCAGGATCAGGTCACCGGGGGCCAGAGCCACGCTTTGCGATAGAAACGCGATGATGTCGGTCACCGGCCAGATCATCTCGGCCAGGTTCCCCTCTTGCCGCAGCGTACCGTTCACGGCCAGCCAGATCCGCCCCTGCACCAGCGACCCGGCCTGCGCAACCCGGCGCAGGGGTGCGATCGGGGCCGAGGCATCGAACCCCTTGCCCATATCCCACGGCCGCCCCGCCGCCTTGGCCGCGCCCTGCAGGTCGCGCCGGGTCAGGTCCACCGCCGCACCCGCGCCCCAGACATGCGCCAAGGCATCCCCGGCCGAAATCCGGCGCCCGCCGCGCCCGATGGCAACGGCAAGTTCGATCTCATGGTGAAGGTCGCTGGTTTGCGGCGGATAGGGCACCTCTGCCCCGGCAGTTCCCGGAACGACCGCATCCGCCGGTTTCATGAAAAAGAAGGGCGGCGCCTTTTCATCGTTCCCCATCTCGCGGACATGCTCAAGATAATTGCGCCCGACGCAAAACACCCGCCGCAGCGGAAAGACCCCGCCCCCCTCGACGGCCACGGCCGGCGCGACCGGTGGCTCAATGACATAGTCCATTTCCGTCTCTCCCCCTGAGCTTCATCCCTTCTGCCGCCAAACCACCCCCCGTCACAAGCCACAGATTTGCGTATTCTTAACAAGAAGAAAGCCGCGCCCGCGTCTTCTGGCCCGAAATATTCCGGGGGAGACGCCCGGAACGGGCGGCGGGGGCTGGCCCCAGTCCAAAGGCGCGGCAAAATAGCGATGGCACTTTCCTGCCATCCCGGTCTAGCTTGTCCGCGCGGGAACGGAGGAGCCCGCCCGATGACCCATACACAGCCCACGCTCGACCTGTCGCCCAAAGTCTCTGACGAGATCCGCCAGACCACCTGTTACATGTGCGCCTGCCGCTGTGGCATCAACGTGCATCTCAAGAACGGTCAGGTCGCCTATATCGAAGGCAACCGCGACCACCCGGTCAATCGTGGCGTGCTCTGCGGCAAAGGGGCTGCGGGGATCATGCAGGTCACCTCCCCCGCCCGGCTTCGTGCGCCGCTGAAACGGGTCGGCCCGCGCGGCTCGGGCGAGTTCGAGGAGATCAGCTGGGACGAAGCGCTCGAGATGGCGACGGCCTGGATGAAGCCGCTGCGCGATACCGCGCCGGAAAAGCTCGCCTTCTTCACCGGGCGCGACCAGTCGCAAAGTTTCACGGGCTATTGGGCACAGGCCTATGGCACCCCGAACTATGCCGCGCATGGCGGGTTCTGTTCGGTCAACATGGCCGCTGCCGGTATCTACACGATGGGCGGCGCGTTCTGGGAATTCGGCCAGCCGGATTGGGAGCGGACCAAGCTTTTCATGCTTTTCGGGGTCGCCGAAGACCATGACAGCAACCCGATCAAGATGGGGCTTGGCCGGCTGAAGGAACGCGGCGCCAAGGTGATCGGCGTCAACCCGATCCGCACCGGATACAATGCCGTCGCTGACGAATGGGTGGGCATCACACCGGGCACGGACGGGCTTTTCATCCTGTCGCTGGTGCATTGCCTGCTGAAGGCCGGCAAAGTCGATCTCGATTTCCTCGCCCGCTATACCAATGCCGCCTGTCTTGTGAACATGGACCCGGCCAGCCCCGAGCATGGATTGATCCTGAAGGACGATGACGGGCGCGATCTGGTCTGGGACCGCCGCGAAAAGCGCCCGCGCTGTTACGACAAGCCCGATGTGATCCCCGATCTGTCCGGCAAATGGCGCCACGCGGGCAGCACCCATGTGCCCGTCTTCCACCTGATCGCCGAACGCTATCTCTCGGACGAGTATGCCCCCGAGGCCGTGGCCGACACCTGCGGCGTGCCCGCCGACCGCATCCGCGCCATTGCCGCCGAGATCGCGCGCGTGGCGTTCGAGGAAGAGATCGAGATCGATCAGCCCTGGACAGATTTCCGCGGCGTGCGGCACGACAAGATGATTGGCCGCCCGGTCAGCTTTCACGCCATGCGCGGCATCTCGGCCCATGCCAACGGGTTCCAGACCTGCCGCGCGCTGCACCTGCTGCAGATCCTCTTGGGCTCGGTCGAGGTGCCCGGCGGCTTTCGCTTCAAGCCGCCCTATCCCAAGCCCGCCACCGGCCACCCCAAACCGCATGCCAGCGCCACGCCGGGCCAGCCGCTGGCCGGGCCGCATCTTGGCTATCCGCATGGGCCCGAAGACCTGTGCCTGACCGAGGACGGCGCGCCGCAGCGGATCGACAAGGCGTTTACCTGGGAAAATCCGATGTCGGCGCATGGGCTGATGCATATGGTCATCGCCAATGCCCATGCGGGCGACCCCTACAAGATCGACACGCTCTTTCTCTATATGGCCAATATGGCGTGGAATTCGTCGATGAACACGGCCGAGACCATGGCCATGCTGACGGATACGGACGAGAACGGGGACTATGTCATCCCGCGCATCATCTATTCGGATGCCTATAGTTCCGAGATGGTTGCCTATGCCGACCTGATCCTGCCCGATACCACGTACCTTGAACGCCATGACTGCATCAGCCTGCTTGACCGCCCGATCTGCGAGGCGGACGCGGCGGCGGATGCGATCCGCTGGCCTGTGATCGAGCCCGACCGTGACGTGAGGGGCTTTCAGTCGGTGCTCTGCGATCTGGGCCACAGGCTTGGCCTGCCCGGTTTCGTGGCCGAGGATGGCAGCGCGAAGTACGCCGATTACGCCGATTACATCCTGCACCACGAACGCCGCCCCGGCGTTGGCCCGCTGGCTGGCTGGCGCGGAAATGGCGACAGCCACGGGCGCGGCGCGCCCAATGACGGGCAGCTTGACAGTTATATCGAAAACGGCGGCTTCTGGATCGGGCATATTCCCGAAGAGGCGCACTATTATAAGCCTTGGAATGCGGCCTATCAGGATTGGTCGGTCGAGATCGGGCTGGTCGACAAACCGGCACCCTATCTCTTTTCGCTGTATTCCGAGCCGATGCGCCGGTTCCAGCTTGCCGCCGAGGGCAAGGGCACGATCCAGCCGCCCGAGCATCTGCGGGCGCGTATCCGCGCGCAGCTCGACCCGCTTCCCATCTGGTACGCGCCCGAAGGCGATGCCGATTATCCTGTACATGCGCTGACCCAGCGCCCGATGGCGATGTATCATTCCTGGGGCTCGCAGAACGCGTGGCTGCGGCAAATCCATGGGCGCAACCCGCTTTACGTACCCACGAAGCTTTGGAAAGAGCATGGCTTCGAAGACGGCGACTGGGCACAGCTGACCTCGCCCCATGCCAGCATTACGGTGCCGGTGGCGCATATGGCCTCGCTCAACGAAAACACGGTCTGGACATGGAACGCGATCGGCAAGCGCAAAGGGGCGTGGGCGCTGGACAAGGACGCGCCCGAGGCGACCAGGGGCTTTCTCTTGAACCACCTGATCCCCGAGCTTTTGCCGGGCAAGCCCGATGGACTGCGCTGGTCGAATTCCGACCCGGTCACGGGACAGGCGGCATGGTTCGACCTGCGCGTGAAGATCGAAAAGGTCACCGCCCCGGTCGAAGCACAGCCCGCCTTCCCGCCGATCAAATCGCCCGTGCCGCCAGCCCCGGCGACCGTCCGCAGAAAGGTCGCGCCATGACGATTTCACCGAATTCAGTGTACGGGTTGTGTACGGTTTGTGTACGCGTTGTGCGCACCGAAAAGGGCCTGTCATGACCACGCTTCCCACCCATACCGAGAAGAAGCTTGGTCTGGTCATCGACCTTGACACCTGTGTCGGATGCCATGCCTGCGTGACCGCGTGCAAGGGCTGGAACACCGAGAATTACGGCGCGCCGCTGGCCGATACCGACGCCTATGGCGGCGACCCGGTCGGCAGTTTCCTGAACCGTGTGCACAGCTTCGAGGTGCAGCCCGAAACCGGCCCCGCACAGCTTGTCCATTTCCCGAAATCCTGCCTGCATTGCGACGACGCGCCCTGCGTGACCGTCTGCCCGACGGGGGCGAGCTATAAGCGCGTGGAAGACGGGATCGTGCTGGTGAACGAAAGCGATTGTATCGGTTGCGGATTGTGCGCTTGGGCCTGCCCTTACGGCGCGCGCGAAATGGATCCGTCCGAGAAGGTGATGAAGAAATGCACGCTTTGCGTGGACCGCATCTATAACGAGAACCTGCCCGAGATCGACCGGGAACCCGCCTGTGTGCGCACCTGCCCGACCGGGGCCCGCCACTTCGGCGACCTGGCCGATCCTGAGAGTGCGGTGTCGCAACTGGTGGCCGCGCGTGGCGGCATGGATCTGATGCCCGAACAGGGCACCACACCGGTCAACAAATACCTGCCGCCCCGGCCCAAGGATCAGCCCACCGACATCCTTGCCCCGCTTCTCGACGTGACCGAAGAAGTTCCGGGCGGCTTCCTGGGCTGGCTGGACAAGACACTGGAAAAACTCGGCTAATGCATCCTGCTCCCTCTCTCATCGCGTTCACGACACTCTCCGGTCTGGGCTTCGGCCTGATGGCGTGGCTGGGGCTTGGGTTCCCGGATGTCACCGGTTGGGTGGCGTTCGTCTTCTACCTGATCGCCTTCGCGCTGGCCGGCGTGGGGCTTCTTGCGTCGACCCTTCACCTCGGCCATCCCGAACGCGCGCTCAAGGCGTTCACGCAGTGGCGCTCAAGCTGGTTGAGCCGCGAGGCATGGCTGGCCGTGGCCACGATGATCGTGACGGGCCTTTATGCGCTGGGGCTTGTCTTTGCCGATACCCGCATCGCGCCGCTTGGCTGGTTGAGCACGGCGCTGGCCTTGGTGACGGTCTACGCGACCTCGATGATCTATGCCCAGCTCAAGACCGTGCCGCGCTGGAACCACTGGTCCACCCCGCTGATTTTCGTGGCCCACGCTGTGGCCGGCGGCGCGATCCTGTCGGGCCAGGTCCAGCTTGGCGCGTTTCTCGTCCTGCTCTTGGGCCTTGGACAGCTTTGGACATGGCAAACCGGCGATACCCGCCTTGCCGCGTCGGGCACGTCAATGGGCACGGCGACGGGGCTTGGCGACCGGGGCGCAGTGCGTGCGTTTGAGCCGCCCCACACCGGCACCAATTACCTGCTGACCGAAATGGTCCATGTGGTCGCCCGCCGCCACGCCAACAAGCTGCGCCTCATCGCCTTTGGCCTGATGACCGCGCTGCCATGGATCATTCTGTTCCTGCTGCCCTTCCACCATATCCTTGCCGGCCTTGCCGTCATCAGCCATATCGCCGGCGCATTGATCGGGCGGTGGCTGTTCTTTGCGCAGGCCGAACACGTGGTGGGCTTTTACTACGGCAAACGCTGATGCCGTTCCGGCCCGGGTTCGACGACCGTTGGTCCGGAGAGGCAGAGTTCATCCTCGGGATCACCCGCGACATCTGGGAAGATCGCGGCATCCACACGCTCAAGCAGTATTACGGAACCGATCTGGTGGTCCGTTCGCCGGCTTCGGTGGTCAAGGGCAATAACGGGATCATCGCCGCCACGCTGGCCACATTGGCCGAGTTTCCCGACCGCGAACTGCCCGGCGAAGATGTGATCTGGTCCGAGGTGTCGCCGACGGCGTTCCTGTCGTCGCACCGCCTGCTTTGCACCGCGACCCATACCGGGCCGGGGATGTATGGCGCGCCGACGGGGCGGCGGCTGGAATACCGGATCATCGCTGATTGCTATTGTGAAGGGAACGCGGTCACCGACGAATGGCTCGTGCG
>JABDPT010000253.1 GCA_013042605.1 Paracoccaceae bacterium | reverse complement strand
ACCATTAGGACTGCCGAGAACTCAATGATTTCGTTCAGCGCACCAAGTCCCATGGATGCCAATGCCGGATAGACAAGAGCGGTCGCTGTTCCGCGCGTTTCGGGAAAATGACGGGTGAGCAGATGATGCAATACCCAGGCGGTGATTCCGAAGCCGTAAGCATGGACCAATTGATCATATTTCAGAATGAACAGGCGTTCCGTTTCCACAATGGGAACGAGTTGCAGATTGTAGAGGACGGAATCGCCGATAGCCACACCGCCACCGGCCATGTGCATCAGGCCCCAAATCGAAAGCGCCAATAGCATAGCCAGAGTGTACTCTGCCTTTCCAAGCGAAAGCCCGACGAGCAGAACGAGGCCCACCATCGTTATCACGTATACAATGAATTCGTAATTACCGATGGAAATGAACCAAAGCGTAAAGGCGACGATATAGGCCAACGTGAAGTACGCGACACCTCTCTCGCCGCGGGATGGTACTCTTTTCATAGCTGCTGCGTATCGTTTTTCAGAAATCCGTCCATTGATCGGAGTCAAATTGGCGAGATGCTCCCTAAGTCTGCCTGACGGTTGAGATGAAATGACCACTTTGTCCGCAGCGCTAATTACCGCTATGCGCACTTTGCTGCGATTTATCTCGCGATTGCAGCTTCGTCCAGCTCCGAAGCTTGGCCAGACATTCGCTCAGCTTTCTACTGAACGAAACGCGTCCGCGACGATTTGGGAACCCTCGTGCTGCATCATCGCCGTAGCTAGGCTTACTGCAACCTCAGTGTGAGTGTGCTCCGTTGCTGGCCCAAACTCATTCATCACCATGGTCTTAGCAATATGCAAATAGGCTTCTGCACGCGCCTGAGAGAACTCCATCATGGTGTCAAGCTGTGCTGTAGACATCCGTCATCACTCCATTCTTTTGTCTTGAAACGATAAGGCGCGAAGCTGCTTCCAAATTGATCTGCATCACTTGCGCTGTACAGATTGGGGTGGTTCTGGTTGCCTCCCCCGTCGTAATGCACGATTGGTTTGACATATATCAATACCGATATGTAAAGGCCGGGGAATCATCACTGCATCGCACGAATATTTAGGAGAAAAGCGGTGATCAAATTCTCAAAAGTAACCTTTGCCGCATTCACGATGGCCGCAACGTTCGTTTTGCCTGCGCAGTTGTTGGCCGAATCCGCCTCTGATGAGCAAGCTATTCTCGAGATCTGGTCAACTTATGCAGAGTCACGCGTTGCTGGTGATGCGAAAACATGGCTTGGTCTTTGGGATAAAGAAGGTATTCGATTGCCGCCGGGTGCACCGGCCGTGGATTTCACCACCTTTGCTCCGGGGACGCCTGAGCGCTTCGCAAATCCTCCTGCCTCCATGGAGATCAGCTCCGAAGAAGTCGTCATCACGGGCGACTGGGCGTTCTCGCGCGGCAATTTCAACGTGAACAATGCAGTCGAGGGCAAATTTCTGACCATCTTCCGCCGGCAGGAAGATGGAACGTGGCGTATCTATCGCGACGCTTTCAACTTCAACTCCGAGTAGTCACTAACCCTTGCGGACGGCCTGTCCGCGCGGGGTTATGGGGTTATACTGCCAAATAGGCACATGGTCGCTCAGCGATTTGGCCAATGGCTAGCTAATGGCCGCTTCGTCCCGCTTAGCCGCCCCTCCCCCAAACGCACTCCACACTAGCCACCTCAGCGAAGCCGACGTACACGCCACGCAATCAGGCGCCGGGCACACCGCTCGGATCATGCATGCATCCAGGTGAGAGCCTCACGCCTCGACGGCGCGTTTCTCCATCGCGGCCGTGAACCGTTCGAACAGGTAATAGCTGTCTTGCGGCCCCGGGCTGGCCTCGGGGTGGTATTGCACCGAATAGACCGGGCGGTCGACCATGCGGATGCCGCAATTGCTGCCGTCAAAAAGCGAGACATGGGTCTCTTTCACGCCCTCGGGCAGAGTCTGGCTGTCGACGGTGAAGCCGTGGTTCATCGACGTGATTTCCACCTTCCCGGTCTCGAGATCCTTGACCGGATGGTTCGCGCCGTGATGCCCGTGGTTCATTTTGATCGTGCGCGCGCCAAGGGCCAGCGCCAGCATTTGATGGCCAAGACAGATCCCGAAGACCGGAATGTTCGTGGTGTCGAGCAACTCGCGGATCATCGGTACCGCATATTCCCCCGTCGCCGCCGGATCGCCCGGGCCGTTCGACAGGAACAGCCCCTCGGGATCATGCGCCATCACGTCTTCGGCGGTGGCGGTGGCGGGTAGGACGGTCACGTCACATCCGGCACTCGCCAGACAGCGCAGGATGTTGCGTTTCGCACCGTAATCAATCGCCACGACCCGCCGTCCGGGTTCGCTGCGCGCGACGTATCCCTCGGGCCAGGCCCAGCGCATTTCGTTCCAGCGATAAGACTGGGCGCAGGTCACGTCCTTGGCCAGATCAAGCCCTTCGAGTCCGGAAAACGCCCGCGCCGCGGCGACAAGCCGTTCGATATCGAAATTCCCGTCCGGCGCATGGGCCAGCGCGACATGCGGCGCGCCCTGCTGGCGGATCGCCCGGGTCAGCCGCCGGGTGTCCACGGCACCGATGGCGATGCGCCCGCGCCGCGCCAGCCAATCGGTCAGCGGCTCGGCCGCGCGCCAGTTCGACGGCACGGTCGGGTCCCACTTCACCACCATCCCGGCGGCGAAAGGCTCATTTGCCTCGTCATCTTCGGGGTTCACGCCGACATTGCCGATATGCGGGAAGGTAAAGGTCACGACCTGCCCGGCATAGGACGGGTCGGTCATGATCTCTTGATAGCCCGTCATCGCGGTGTTGAAGCAGAGCTCCGCGGTACATTCCCCCACCGCGCCAAAGCCCTTTCCGTAAAACAGCGTGCCATCGGCGAGGGCGAGGCAGGCGGTGGGTTTGGCGGGCGTCATGGCGGGCTCCATTTGCAAACTGGCCGGAAACTATGCCTCGTTCTCCGTAGCGTCAAGCAAGCAGGCGAAAATGACTTTTATATTTAAAACAATAATTTAAGAGAATCGCATCGACCTTGTTTCTGGAATCCGCATTGGGTATGGTCGCTATTCCGAAATCTCTGGGGACGAGAGAGACCTATGGGCATGCGAAATCGCGTCACCGACGCGCTGAAGGCTGCAATGAAAGCCAAGGACACCACGCGGCTATCGACCCTGCGGCTGATCAACGCCGCCATCAAGGATCGGGACATCGCGCTGCGCGGCGAAGGCCGCGAAGACGGGGTGACCGATGACGAGGTGCTTCAGATCCTCGGCAAGATGGTCAAGCAGCGTCAGGAAAGCGTGCGCGCCTATGAAGAGGGCGGGCGGCTTGAACTGGCCGACAAGGAACGCGTCGAGATCGGCGTGATCGAAGAGTTCCTGCCGCGCCAGTTGACCGAGGATGAAACCACCGACGCCATCGACAAGGCGATCAAGTCCACCGGTGCGGAGTCGATCCGCGACATGGGCAAGGTGATGGGTGCGCTCAAGTCGAAATATACCGGCCAGATGGATTTCGGCCGCGTCGGCCCGATGGTCAAGGACAAGCTGGCGTAAGGCGCCCCGCTCAGCCGCCGAGCAGCTCTATTACAGTGTCACGCCCGACGCCCGCATTTCCAGGGTGCCGCGGGTGCAATCCTGTCGAAAAGGCTCAGGGCACTGGCGCGTTGCGCGCTTGATCCAGCGCGCGGGTCAGCTCATCATGCAGCGCCACACGCTCTTCCGGACTAAGAAACGCGCCAAGCTCCACTTCGTGGTCATTGCCCCGCAGCGTCAGGTAGTTTTCGACCGGGCGCGTATTGGGGTGCAGATGCACCGACACCCAATAGGGGTTGGCTTCCCACCGCTGCACGGCCCCTCGCGGCTCGTGCCGGACAAGCTCCATCCGGTCATGATCAAGCGTCAGCGTTTCGGTCAGCATCGCGTCGCGCTGATTGCGCGAGATCGCGTACCAAAGGCCCCAGACGGCCAGCGCGAAGAACGGCAAGAGGCCCCAAAGCACCGGCGTGCCCAATACCGCCAGCAAGGGCATGGCGATGAAGATCAGAGTGGCCCCCATGAACACGACAAACCCCGCCGGCGTCATCGACTGATGCGGCCGCAGGGTCAGCGAACGGGGCGTTGTGGTTTCGGTCCAGTGATAGGGCATGGTCGCAGGTACTTATTCCGTTAATAGAATAGCGCGCCCTGCCGGAAGGAAAAGCCGGATCTGGCGCCTTTGACAGGGGCATTGCATCGAACTCGCCTATGGTCGGCGCCCGGGCGGCATATCGCAAGGCTGCCCCCGAAGATTTGTCCGGCAAGCGGCGTGCGCTCGCCGGTCAGCGGCGGCGCAGAAGCCGCTTGGCAATGGCCCAGATCAGGGTGGCTGCGGTCACGGCGGTTGCTGCGAATGCCATCACGGCGCCAAGACGGCTCAGCCAATTCGCCACGATGATGAAGGTCAGAAAGGTCTCGATCCGGTCGAACAGCATCCATGCAGGCAGCAGTGTCAGCGTCAGCACTAACCCCGCGCCATAGGTCAGCAAGACGATCGTCCAAGGCGGCGCGGCGGGGCAGGGGACAGCCGGAATATCGCCCACCACGCCGCCAGAACGGCAAGTGTCCCGACGGCCACCGACAAAACCAAGTCCCCGTGCGCGACCACGTAATAGGTGTCGTGATAGGCGCGGTCCTCTGCGCCCGTGCGGCCCGCGACAAGGCCGCAAACAAAAAGGGCCCCGGCAAACGCGGGGCCCTTTCCGTTAGGTCCTGTCAGGATCAATGCGAATGGCTCCGATCCCATTCCTCCTGCTTGGGCAGCGTTTCGAACGTGTGTTCGGGCGGCGGCGATGGCAGGGTCCATTCGAGCGTGTCGGCATGCTCGTTCCAATAGTTATTCTCGGTCACTTTCTTCCCGTAAAGCAGGGTGTAGAACACGATTCCGATGAAGAAGAGGAACGACGCGAAGGCCAGGAACGCGCCGATCGACGACACATAGTTCCAATAGGCGAAGGCCTCCGGATAATCGATGTACCGGCGCGGCATGCCCTGACGGCCAAGGAAGTGCTGCGGGAAGAAGGTCAGGTTCGACCCGATGAACATCGTCCAGAAGTGCAGCTTGCCGGCCCATTCGGGATACTGACGCCCTGACATCTTGCCGATATAGAAATAGACCCCGGCAAAGATACAGAACACCGCCCCAAGGCTCATCACATAGTGGAAGTGCGCGACCACGTAGTAGGTGTCGTGATAGGCGCGGTCGACGCCAGCCTGGCTCAGCACGATGCCCGTCACCCCGCCCACGGTGAAGAGGAAGAGGAACCCGAAGGCCCAAAGCATCGGCGTCTTGAACTCGACCGAGCCGCCCCACATCGTGGCGATCCAGCTGAAGATCTTCACGCCCGTCGGCACCGCGATCACCATCGTGGCCAGCATGAAATAGGTCTGCTGCGTCAGGCTCATGCCCACGGTGTACATGTGGTGCGCCCAGACGACGAAGCCCAGCGCGCCGATCGCGATCAGGGCCCAGACCATCGGCAGGTAACCGAAGATCGGCTTGCGGCTGAAGGTGGCGATGACGTGGCTGATGATGCCGAAGCCCGGCAGGATGATGATGTAGACCTCAGGGTGACCGAAGAACCACAGGATGTGCTGGTACAGCACCGGATCCCCGCCACCGGCCGGATCGAAGAAGGTCGTCCCGAAGTTTCGGTCGGTCAGTAGCATCGTGATGGCGCCCGCCAGAACCGGCAGCGCCAGCAGGATGAGCCAGGCTGTCACGAAGATCGACCACGAGAAGAGCGGCACCTTGAACAGCGTCATGCCGGGTGCACGCATGTTCAGGAAGGTCGTAATCATGTTGATTGCACCCAGGATCGACGACGCACCCGACAGGTGCACCGCGAAGATCGCAAGGTCCATCGACCAGCCTGCTTCGGTGGTCGACAGCGGCGGATACAGCACCCATCCCACGCCGGACCCCAGCTGGTCATTGCCGCCCGGACTCAGGATCGAGGCGACGGCAAGCGATGTGCCGGCCACGTAAAGCCAGAAGGACAGGTTGTTGAGCCGCGGGAACGCCATATCCGGCGCGCCGATCTGCAACGGCATGAAATAGTTACCAAAACCGCCGAAAAGCGCCGGGATCACGACGAAAAACATCATCAGGATGCCGTGGCCGGTGATCAGAACGTTCCAGAGGTGGCCGTTGGGGGTACATTCGCCGGCAGCCGCCGCGGTCATCCGCGCGCCTTCGAGGCACATGTACTGCACGCCCGGCTCCATAAGCTCCATCCGCATGTAAACGGTGAAGGCGACGGCGATGAAGCCGACCACGCCGGAGGTGAAAAGATAGAGAATACCGATGTCTTTGTGGTTTGTGGACATGAACCAGCGGGTGAAGAACCCGCGTTCGTCATGTTCGTCGTGCCCGTGAACGGCGGCGTCGGCCATACCTTGCTCCTGATTGGCTGGTCGGCGGGTGAGTCGTGCCACCCGCGCAATATTTTGAATGTGTTCTAATGGTCTGCGCGCAGGGCGGCAACCATCCACTCGCCTATAGGGCGGGTAAAAGTGTCTCAGGGGGCGGTCAGCTTTCGTCCCGACGTTTGAGGTATGCGGCGACCTCTGCGGCGCGCTGCGCCTCCATCTCGGCCAGCCGCCGCTGAAAGTCGTCGTCTTCGGACAGGGACGCATTGTAGTCGGCCTCCGAGATCAGGCTGCCGAGAAACGCGGAAAACCCGGACGCGATATACGTGATGGGCAGATCGGAGGAGGCCGGACTGTCATGCAGGAAGACGGCAATCCGCCCGTCCCGCATGTCGATCAAGAGCGCGTCTCCGGTCGTCGTGTCGCCGAAGGCGAGCAGGTGCGCATGCCGCCGCGCCCGCGCGCCAAGGTCGTACCATGCGCCCAGATCGTGCCAGTCGGTCAGGCGCGCATAGGTCGGCCCGTCATGCAGACCGAACATGTGATGCACGCAAAAGTCCGGTTCCGCCGTGTGGAACGGGCGCTTGAGGTCGCCGCCGTTGTGATCCCTCAGATACGCGGCGTAGTCGGCGGGCAGCGGTGCGCCGAGCCTCGCCTCGAACTGCGCAAGACGGCCGGGGTCGAGGGGGCCATGGGGGTTTGAGGTTTCGATGAAGTCCGGATCGATCACGGGGCAGGGGTCCTTTCAGCGTTGCGAGACCTATCCGGCGACGACACCATCTACCCAAGCTCCAACGTCGCAACCGTACGGTGCGGCGTGCCGGGGTGCGGGGCGGGGCCGCGATACATGCGGGCCGTGGAAAAGCCTACTGTCATGCCAAGGCGCTCGCAATGTCGGGCAAGGTCGGTGTTGTCATCGGGAATGTCGACGATCACCGGGCCGCCCGGCGCATGGGCCGCCGCGGCATGCAGCAACGTCACCGCATCCCCGGCAGAGCGCGCCACCAGCGGGCCGATCTTGTGCCCCACGCCGCAGGCGCGGACGGTGACCATGCCCTCGGGCCCGCCCCCGCGATCAAGGACAAGCGTCTTGCGCGTCGCGGTCGGCATGACCCACCGCGCCATGAACGCGTCCTTGGCGAAGCCGGCGGAATGGGCCTCCATCGCGGCAAGCCCAAGGGTGTCCTCAGGGGTGGCCTCTCGAATATCCTCCGACATCTGCCCCACGATAATGCCTTCGAAGCGGGACGTCCGGCCCGCAAGCTCAAAGCCGGATTTCGCGTAATTCCCCTCCTGATCCGGTACCCCGTCAAGGCCGATGGTGCGCCCGCCCGCATGGGCCAGCGCATGGGACCAAAGCGCATAGCCAATCCCGCGCCCGCGAAACGCCGGCTGACAGATGTAAAGGCCCAGAAACGCGGTCGCGGGGTCATGGTTGACCACCGAAATCACCGCCGCCCGCACGCCATCGACATCCGTTACGAAGAACCCCTCGGGATCAGCGGCCAGAAAGGCCGGGGCGTCGTCATGCCCGGGGTTCCAACCCTCGGCCGCGGCAAGCGTCAGCGCCCAGTCAAGATCGTCCAATGTCATCGTCCGGTGGATCATGCTCATTGCGATACTCTTCTGCCGCTCCGGCCTGAAGCCAAGCTAGTCGTCCCAACCCGCATATACATCCATCATGTCCTTGACGATCACCGTATCAAGCGGCGCCTTCAACCGCCACGTCTTGCGGATCGTCGCGAAATCATCGCTTTCGAAGAGGTCGATCACCGCCGCAGGCGACATCTCGCATTCCAGGCCCAGGAAGATATGGGGCCAGAGCTTGTCCAGCGTGGCCAGCACCTGTCCGCTCAATCCGAAACAGTACTCGTCGAGGAACGCCTTGGGTCTTTCCATCGCCCTGAGATGTTCCAGATGGTCCCGCACGTCAAAGCGTTTCTCGCGCAGGGTGTTCTCATGATCCTTGAAGCTCGTGACGCAAAAACGCCCCTCATGCCGGTAGAACGTGACCTGCCCCAGTCGCAGGACGTCGCCCCACGCCCCTTTGCGGCGCACGCGGCTCAAATCCCACGTCATGCCGGGATATCGCGCTGTCAGCGCATCCATCGTCGCCCCGTAGCGCGGGCAATGCAGGGTCAGATAGACCGACACCTCCGGCTCTTCGCCCTCGAACGCGAAAGCCTCGCCCACCTCAAGCTCCAGCCGGTAGTCGCGGAACATATCAAGCCCGTAGCGGCGCTTGCTCAGATCGCGCAGGCCCATGGGCACCACCACCTCGCGGATCAGCGCCTGATCCAGCGTCTCGCTGAAATAGGGCGACCCCGGCGACGGCTCTTCGACCATCGGCAGATAGGGCGACAGGTGCGGATCATGACTTTGGCTCAGCGTCCCGCGCCGCAGCACGAAGACCTGAAACTCGTTGTCGCGCCCCTGCGTGTCTTCGTCGTCATGGCAGGAGAGAAGGCCATAAGACCCCGGCGCTTCGCGGGCGATCCATTCGAAAAGCGCCAGAACCTCGGGCCAGTCCCCGCTGGCGTGATTGCGGTTGCCCATGACCGAAAGCCGCCATGCGCCATTGATGTTGCGAAACGTGCAGGCGCTCCAGTCGCGCCCGGCAAGCTCGGCAACCCGCGCCTCAAGTTGCGC
>JABDPT010000252.1 GCA_013042605.1 Paracoccaceae bacterium | reverse complement strand
GCGCAAGACTGGGCCGGGGAATATGGCGACCGTCTGACCCTTGTCGAAGGCACGTTCAGTGCGCTTGACGATGAGGTCGACGGGCCGGTCGATGCGGTGGTGCTCGATCTTGGCGTCTCATCGATGCAGCTTGACCAGCCCCTGCGCGGCTTTTCCTTCATGTCCGACGGCCCGCTCGACATGCGGATGGCGCAATCGGGCCCGTCGGCCGCCGATCTCGTGAACAACGCAGATGAGGCCGATATCGCCGACATCCTTTATCAATACGGGGAAGAGCGCGCCTCGCGCCGGATCGCGCGCGCCATCGTCAGCGCCCGCGACGTGGCCCCGATCGTCACCACCGCGCAACTGGCCAGCATCGTCGAAGGTGCCCTGCCGCCCCGCCGCCCGGGTCAGAGCCACCCGGCCACTCGGGCGTTTCAGGCCATTCGCATCGCGGTCAATAACGAGTTCGAGGAACTGGTTGACGGGCTTGAGGCGGCCGAGCGCGTGCTCAAACCCGGCGGTTTTCTGGCCGTGGTCAGCTTTCATTCCCTCGAAGACCGCATCGTGAAGCGGTTCTTCAAACAGCGCAGTTCGACCGGCGGAGGGGGGAGCCGATACGCCCCCGACGCGCCCGAGCTTGAGCCGCGATTTTATGCGAAAAACAAGGCGATAGCGCCCGAAGCGGATGAGATTGCATCCAACCCGCGCGCGCGGTCGTCGCTGTTGCGGGTGGGTCTGCGCACCGATGCCCCGGCGGGGCCGGCGGACCGCACCGATCTGGGGCTGCCAAAACACATCAAATGGGGAGCGACCTTCAAATGAAGACGCTGATTTTCGGCATTATTACCGTATGCGTCATGGGCCTGGCCTTTTGGGCCTATAACCAGAATTACCAGACGCAGGCCGTTCTGAAAGAAACCGAAAGCCTGCAACGCGATATTGCGCGGCTGCGGGAACGGGTGGGCGTGCTGCGGGCCGAATGGGCCTATCTCAACCGCCCCGACCGGCTGCGCGATCTGGCCGACTTGAACTTCGACCGGCTTGGGCTTTTTCCCCTTGGTCCCGAACAGTTCGGCGACGTTGTTGATATCGATTTCCCGCCGCTTCCCGGCGACGCCATCGTCGGCGCGGTCGATGTGCGCGGCGCGCAGGACGAGGTGGATTCATGACCCGGACCCCGCTGCGCCCCCTTGCCCGTATCCTTGAAGCCCGCGCCAAGGGCGAGAACCCCGATGTGATCGAGCGCGAGAACCTGCGCCAGCGTCACGAGGAAACCCGCGATGCCGAACGCCAGCGCGCCGAGGGGCGACTTTTGGTGCTGGCCGTCTTCTTTCTCTGCGCCTTCGTGCTGGTCTCGGGCCGCATGGGCGTGATGGCCGCGTCCGACCCGGTGGAACCGCGTGCACAGGCCAGCGGGGCCAGCATTCTCGGCCAGCGGTCCGACATCGTCGATCGCGAGGGGCGCATCCTTGCCACGAACCTCACCACCCATTCGCTTTATGCCCAGCCGCCGCTGATGATCGACCCGGGCCGCGCGGCGGACGAGCTTGCGCGGATCTTCCCCGATCTTGACGCAGAGCGGTTGCGCAAACAGTTCGAGACCCGCAAGTTCCTGTGGATAAAGCGGAAAATCTCTCCCGAACAACAGCAAGCCGTGCATGATATCGGCGAGCCGGGTCTGCTTTTCGGCGCCCGCGAAATGCGCCTTTACCCCAACGGAAGCCTTGCCGCGCATGTTCTGGGCGGGGCTGGATTTGGCCGCGAAGACGTGCATTCGGCCGAGGTTGTCGGCGTCGCCGGGATCGAAAAGGCCTTTGACGACTATCTGCGCGACCCCGGCAATGGCCGCGCGCCGCTCGAGCTGTCGCTGGACCTGTCGGTGCAGGCGGCGGTAGAGCGGGTGCTTTTCGGCGGCATGAAGCTGATGAACGCCAAGGGCGCCACGGCGGTGCTGATGGACGCGCATACCGGCGAGATCATCAGCCTTGCCAGCCTGCCCGATTTCGACCCCAACGACCGCCCCGTTCCGCTCACCGAAGGCGACGCGGCGGACAGCCCGCTTTTCAACCGTGCGGTGCAGGGGGTCTATGAGCTGGGCTCGACTTTCAAGATCTTTACCGCTGCGCAGGCGCTCGACGAAGGGCTGGTGGCGCGCAACACCATGATCGACACCAAGGGCCCGCTGCGCTGGGGCAAGCACCGCATCCGGGATTTTCGCTTTTACGGCAACAGCATGTCGGTCGAAGATGTCATCGTGAAATCCTCGAATATCGGCACCGCGCGGATCGCGATGGAGATCGGGACCGACCGCCAGCGCGCCTTCCTCGACAGCCTGGGCTTTTTGAAGCCCACGCCGGTGGAATTGGTCGAGGCGCCCGGCGCCCGCCCGCTTTTGCCGCGCAACTGGTCCGAAATTTCGACCATGACCATCTCGTACGGCCACGGCCTTTCGGCCAGTCCGCTGCATCTTGCGGCGGGCTATGCCTCGCTTCTCAATGGCGGGACCAAGGTCACGCCGACGCTGATCAAGCAAACCGCCCCCGTGCCCGGCCCGCGCATCGTATCCGAGCGCACCTCGGCCATGGCGCGCGATATGCTGCGTCAGGTTGTGGTGCGCGGCACGGCGTCGTTCGGCGATGTGACGGGCTACCGCGTGGCGGGCAAGACCGGCACCGCCGACAAGCCGCGCCCGCGCGGGGGCGGGTATTACGATGACAAGGTGATCGCCACTTTCGCCGCCATCTTCCCGGCGGATGCGCCGCGCTATGTGCTGGTCGTCACGCTGGATGAGCCGGTGGAAACCTCGGGCGAAGAGCCGCGCCGCACCGCCGGTTGGACAGCCGTGCCCGTCGCGGCGGAGGTCATTCGCCGCACCGCCCCCCTGCTTGGTCTGGCACCAGACATTGAACCCCGGGGGGAAGCTGGGGTAACACTGACCTCAAACTGATAACGGGTCGAGGCGAGCATGGGCACCCGGGCAAAAGAGACATCTCTGGCAGAGCTCGGGCTGACGGCCCCGGGCTTTCCCTCCGTGCGCATAACCGGGCTGGCCATCGACAGTCGCGAGGTGACGCCGGGCACGCTTTTCGCGGCCTTGCCGGGCAGCCGGGTGCATGGCGCGGAATTCATCACCTATGCCTTGCGGATGGGCGCGGCGGCCATTCTGACCGACCGGGAAGGCGCGCGCATCGCGCGGGCCGAGATCGAGGATGCGGGCCGCCCCGTGGTCATCGCCGAAGACCCGCGCCAGGCGCTGGCCTATGCCGCGGCCCTCTGGTTCGGGCAACAACCCGACGCTGTGGTTGCCGTCACCGGCACGAACGGCAAGACCTCGGTCGCCACGTTCACGCGCCAGCTTTGGATGGCGATGGGGATCGAGGCGGTGAATATCGGCACGACCGGGGTCGAAGGGTCCTATGCCGCGCCCTTGGCGCATACGACGCCCGAACCGATCACCCTGCATCGGATGCTTGCGCAAGTAGCCGAGGCAGGCATCGAACACGCGGCAATGGAAGCCTCGTCGCACGGTCTGGACCAGCGGCGGCTTGACGGGGTGCGCCTTGTCGCGGCCGGGTTCACGAATTTCTCGCAGGATCACCTCGATTATCACGGCTCGTTCGAGGAGTATTTCGCCGCCAAGGCCGGGCTATTTGACCGGGTCCTGCCCGAAGACGGTACGGCGGTCATCAATATCGACGACCCGATGGGCCCCGAAGTGGCCGAGATTGCCGAGGCGCGGGGATGCGATCTCTTGACCGTGGGCCGGGCCGAGAGTGCCGCCTTGCGCCTTGTGGCCCAGCGGTTCGATCCGACGGGGCAGGAAGTTCGCTTTGAATGGAACGGGGCCGCGCGACAGGTGCGGCTGGCGCTCATCGGCGGGTTTCAGGCGGAAAACGCGCTGATCGCGGCGGGCCTTTGCATCGCCTCGGGCTGCGCGCCGTCCGAAGTGTTCGAGGCGCTGCCGATGCTGGGCACCGTGCGCGGCCGGATGCAGCTTGCCGCGACCCGCGAAAACGGCGCGGCCGTGTTTGTCGACTATGCCCATACGCCTGACGCACTCGATACCGCTCTGAGGGCCTTGCGCCCGCATGTGATGGGCCGGCTGATCGTTGTGTTCGGCGCAGGCGGCGACCGTGACCCGACCAAACGTCATGCAATGGGCGAGGCGGCGGCGCAGGCCGCCGATATCGCCATCGTCACCGACGACAATCCGCGCAGCGAAGACCCGGCGGCCATTCGGGCGGCCGTTCTGGCAGGCTGCCCCGACGCGACCGAAGTGGGCGACCGCGCCGAGGCGATCTTGCGCGCCGTCGATATGCTTGAGGCCGGGGATGCCCTGCTCATCGCGGGCAAGGGCCATGAAACCGGCCAGACCGTGGGCGACGCGGTCTTTCCCTTCGATGACAGCGAACAGGCCAGCGTCGCGGTGGCGGCCCTTGACGGGAAAATGCCGTGAGCGTGCTGTGGTCCCGCGATGACGCGCTTGCCGCCACCGGCGGGCAGGCGCAGGGGCCGGACTGGCGCGCGATGGGCGTGTCCATCGACACCCGCACCCTGATGGCGGGGGATTTGTTCGTGGCGCTCAAGGATGTGCGCGATGGGCATGACTTCGTGGCCGATGCCCTGCAAAAAGGGGCGGCGGCGGCGCTTGTGTCGCGGCGGCCCGACGGGGTTGGTGAGGACGCGCCGCTTTTGATCGTCAAGGACGTACAGGACGCGCTCGAAGCGCTGGGCATCGCCGCTCGCGCCCGCACCGGCGCCCATGTCATCGCGATCACCGGATCGGTCGGCAAGACCTCGACCAAAGAGATGTTGCGCGATGTGCTGGCCGGGCAGGGGCGCGTGCACGCGGCCGAGGCGAGCTACAACAACCACTGGGGCGTGCCGCTGACGCTGGCGCGGATGCCGGTCGAGACCGATTTCGCCGTGATCGAGATCGGGATGAACCACCCCGGCGAGATCGCGCCACTGGCCAGACAGGCCCGTCCGCATGTGGCGATCGTCACCAGCGTGGCCGCCGCCCATCTTGAAGCCTTCGACGACATCGAGGGGATCGCCCGCGAAAAGGCGTCGATCTTCGACGGGTTGGAGCCGGGGGGCACGGCGATCTACAACATGGATGTGGATACAAGCCCCATTTTGCGCGCCGCGGCGGAAGAACATGCCGAAACCGTCCTTGGCTTCGGTGCGACCGACGGGGCGGCGATGAGGCTTGACGACCTGACGCTGACCGACACGTCAAGCGTCGTGCGCGGGCGGTTTCTGGACGAAAAGTTCCTTTTCAAGGTGGCCGCCCCGGGCCGGCATTTCGCGATGAACGCGCTGGCGGTTCTGGCCGCGGCGCGCGTCGCCGGGGCGGATTTCGATGTGGCGGCTTGCGATATCGCGCATTGGCGCCCGCCCGCCGGACGCGGCACGCGCGAGACGATTGCGCTTGATCCGGTCGAAGACCACGAGATCGACCTGATCGACGATGCGTTCAACGCCAACCCGGCCTCGATGGCCGCATCGCTTGAGGTGCTGGCGGCCACGCGCCCGGTCGACGATATCGGGCGCATCGCTCGCGGGCGACGCATCGCCGTTTTGGGGGATATGCTGGAACTGGGTCCGGATGAGGAGAAGCTGCACGCCGAGATCGCGGATCATCCCGCGATGGCCGACATCACACTGGTGCATTGCGTCGGGCCGCGCATGGCGGCGCTGTGGGACGCCTTGCCCGAGACCAAGCGCGGCCACAAAGCCGCGCGCGCCGAAGACCTTGCCGCCCGCGCCCATGGCCTGATCGATGCCGGAGATGTGGTTTTGGTGAAGGGATCGAAAGGAAGCCGTGTCAGCGTGGTCGTTGACGCCATCCGCAAACTGGGCCATCCGCGCCCGACAAACGACTGAACAAGGGGCCGCGACCGATGCTTTTCTGGCTGACAGAGTTCTCCGACGGTGGCGATTTCTTCAATCTATTTCGCTACATCACCTTCCGGGCCGGGGGCGCGTTCTTCACCGCGCTCGTCTTCGGCTTCATCTTCGGGCGTCCGTTGATCAACCTGCTGCGCCGACGCCAGAAACACGGGCAGCCCATTCGCGAAGACGGCCCGCAGGGACATATCGAGACCAAGGCCGGCACCCCGACCATGGGTGGCCTGCTGATCCTGTCGGCGCTGGTATTCGCCACGCTGCTCTGGGCGCGGCTCGACAACGGCTTTATCTGGATGATCCTCTTCGTGACGACGTCCTTCGGATTGATCGGCTTTGCCGATGACTATGCCAAAGTGTCGAAAAACAATGCCAAGGGCGTGCCGGGGCGTCTGCGGTTCGGCATCGGCCTTATCATCGCGGCGGTGGCGGGGTACTGGGCGTCGATGCTGCACCCCGACGATCTGTCGTTCCGCCTCGCGCTGCCGGTTTTCAAGGACGTGCTTTTGAACCTTGGCCTGATCTTCATCCCCTTCGCGATGATCGTCATCGTCGGGGCCGCCAATTCGGTGAACCTGACCGACGGGCTGGACGGGCTGGCGATCATGCCGGTGATGATCGCGGCGGGCACGCTGGGGGTGATCGCCTATGCGGTGGGCCGGGTCGACTTTACCGAATATCTCGATGTGCATTACGTGCCGGGCACGGGCGAGATCCTGATCTTCTCGGCCGGTCTGATCGGCGGTGGACTGGGCTTCTTGTGGTATAACGCCCCGCCGGCCGCGGTCTTCATGGGCGATACCGGGTCGCTGGCGCTGGGCGGCGCGTTGGGGGCGATTGCGGTGGCCACCAAGCACGAGATTGTGCTGGCCATCGTCGGCGGGCTTTTCGTCGTCGAGGCGCTGAGCGTGAT
>JABDPT010000052.1 GCA_013042605.1 Paracoccaceae bacterium | reverse complement strand
CCTTTATACACACCTTCAGACTCATTTGTGGCTTCCCTTGGGCGGGCACTAGCAGATAGCGATCTCGACACATATTTGTCAGCCTTCAGTGAAAGAGAAAACATCTCAGACTCAGACATACTCCTACGTGTGGTAGACACTCACGCCTTACTCGTTTCCATTCTATTCAGCGTGACCGAGGCTTGGCTCGGCCACAACAGCGGAAATGAGTCAAGAAAAGCACGGTATAGTAGGTCGTTCGCATCCAAGTACCTTCACTTTCATCGACCAAACGCATTTCCGATTATGGATAGCATCGCAACAAAGGGTCTTAGAAAATGCGGTTTCAGGGTTTCGGGACAGAACTTTCCGAACTTCTGTAGGTCAATTGCTTCCTACAAAACTGAGCGAGAATTAGAAGAGCTGTCGTTGCGGGAGACCGATACGCGTCTTCTTGCTCTTGGCCGCAAGTATTAGTGCAGTGTAGCGGTGCTGCGACCGGCGACAAAGGTCTTGCCAAGTCGAAGTCTGGCCCCTATACGCACCGTTCATTCACCTACTCCACCGGAATCAGGGTGACCCTACGGGGGCCTTTCGGTGATTGTTGAAAGGACGATTGAGCCATGAACGCTCAGGAATTGCGTGACAAGACGCCAGACCAGCTTCGCGATGAGCTGGTCGCTTTGAAGAAAGAGGCCTTCAACCTCCGGTTTCAGCAGGCCAGCAGCCAGCTTGAAAACACCGCGCGCATGCGTGCGGTGCGCCGCAACGCGGCCCGCGTGAAGACCATTCTCAACGAAAAAGCCGCCGAAGCGGCAAAGTCGGAGGCGTAAACGATGCCCAAAAGAATCCTGCAAGGCACCGTCACCAGCGACAAGAACGAACAGACCGTCACGGTTTTGGTCGAACGCCGCTATACGCACCCGATGATGAAAAAGACCGTGCGCGCCTCGAAGAAGTATCGTGCGCATGACGCCAAGAACGAATTCAAGGTGGGCGACGTTGTCCGCATTCAGGAATGCGCGCCCATATCCAAGACGAAACGCTGGGAGGTTGTGACCGCTTAACAACGTCGTTTCGCGAAAGCGATAACGACGGGCGTTTCACAGCACCCGGTTTGATCGAAACCCTGGGGATGACGGCTAGGAAAGCCCCCCAAAGGTCGGGAGAAACCAAATGATCCAGATGCAGACCAATCTGGATGTCGCTGACAACTCCGGTGCTCGCCGGGTTCAGTGCATCAAGGTCCTCGGCGGCTCAAAGCGGAAATATGCCTCGGTCGGCGACATCATCGTGGTGTCGGTGAAAGAGGCCATTCCGCGTGGCCGCGTGAAAAAGGGCGACGTCCGCAAGGCCGTCGTCGTACGGACCGCCAAGGAAGTGCGTCGCGAAGACGGCACCGCGATCCGCTTTGATCGCAACGCCGCCGTGATCCTCAACAACAACAACGAGCCGATCGGCACCCGTATCTTCGGACCGGTCGTGCGCGAGTTGCGCGGCAAGAACTTCATGAAGATCATCTCGCTTGCTCCGGAGGTGCTCTGATGGCTGCGAAACTCAAAAAAGGCGACAAGGTCGTCGTGCTGACCGGCCGCGACAAGGGCAAAGAGGGTGAGATCACCCGCGTGATGCCCAAGGACGGCAAGGCCATCGTGGACGGGATCAACATTTCGATCCGCCACACACCGCAAAGCCAGGCCAGCCAGGGCGGCCGCATCCCGCAAGCGATGCCGATCGACCTGAGCAACCTCGCGCTTCTCGACAAGAACGGCAAAGCCACCCGCGTCGGCTTCCGCATGGAAGATGACAAGAAGGTCCGCTTCGCGAAAACCACGGGGGACGCGATCTGATGCTTGACGCTGCAACCTATACCCCGCGCCTGAAGGCGCAGTATGTCGGTGCGATCCGCGCCGCCATGAAAGAAGAGTTCGGCTACAAGAACGACATGCAGATCCCGCGTCTGGACAAGATCGTTCTGAACATCGGCTGTGGCGCCGAAGCCGTACGCGACACCAAGAAGGCGAAGTCGGCACAGGAAGACCTGACCGCGATCGCCGGCCAGAAGGCGATGACCACGAAGGCGAAAAAGTCGATCGCCGGCTTCCGCGTGCGTGAAGACATGCCGCTGGGCGCCAAGGTGACGTTGCGCGGTGACCGGATGTACGAGTTCCTCGACCGTCTGATCACCGTGGCCATGCCGCGTATCCGTGACTTCCGCGGCGTGCCCGGCACGTCGTTCGATGGGCGCGGCAACTATGCGCTTGGCATCAAGGAACACATCGTCTTCCCCGAAATCGACTATGACAAGGTCGATGAGGTCTGGGGCATGGACGTGATCATCACCACCACCGCGCCGACCGACGCGGAAGCGAAGGCGCTGTTGAAGCATTTCAACATGCCCTTCAACAGCTGACGCCGGAGGATAACGCAATGGCTAAGAAAGCAATGATCGAACGCGAGAAGAAGCGTCAGGCCCTGGTGGAGAAGTATGCCACCAAGCGTGCCGCTTTGAAAGAAATCGCGAATGACGAAAGCAAGCCCATGGAAGAGCGGTTCAAGGCCCGGCTCAAGCTGGCCAAACTGCCGCGCAATTCCTCGGCGACACGTCTTCACAACCGCTGTCAGCTTACTGGGCGTCCGCACGCCTATTACCGCAAGCTGAAAGTCAGCCGGATCGCGCTGCGGGACCTCGGCTCTGCCGGGCAGATCCCCGGCATGGTCAAGTCGAGCTGGTAAGGAGGGTATAGGTATGAACGATCCTCTCGGAGATATGCTGACCCGCATCCGCAATGCGCAGATGCGTGGAAAGTCCACCGTCATCACACCAGCGTCCAAGCTTCGTGCCTGGGTTCTCGATGTGTTGGCCGATGAAGGTTACATCCGCGGCTATGAGAAGACGACCGGCAAGGATGGCCACCCGGCCATCGAAATCAGCCTGAAGTATTACGAAGGCACCCCGGTCATTCGCGAACTCAAGCGCGTGTCGAAACCCGGCCGTCGCGTGTATATGGGCGTGAAAGACATCCCCTCGGTCCGTCAGGGCCTTGGCGTGTCGATCGTGTCCACGCCGCGTGGCGTCATGTCCGATGCAGCAGCACGCACCGCCAATGTTGGCGGCGAAGTGCTCTGCACCGTCTTCTAAGGAGGGATGGTAGATGTCTCGTATTGGTAAGAAACCGGTCGAGCTGCCGTCAGGGGTGGAAGCCTCTGTCTCGGGTCAGACCATCTCGGTGAAGGGGCCCAAGGGCACCCGCGATTTCACCGCGACCGACGATGTGACGCTTTCCGTTGACGGCAATGTCGTCACGATCGAGCCGCGCGGCAAGTCCAAGCGCGCCCGCCAGCAGTGGGGCATGAGCCGCACGATGGTCGGCAACCTTGTGCAGGGCGTGACCGACGGCTTCAAGAAAGAGCTTGAGATCAATGGCGTCGGCTACCGCGCGCAGATGCAGGGCAACACCCTGAAGCTGTCGCTGGGCCTGAGCCACGAAGTGAACTTCGAGGTTCCCGCCGGCGTCACCGTCACGACGCCCAAGCAGACCGAAATCGTTGTGGAAGGGATCGACCAGCAGCTTGTGGGTCAGGTCGCGGCGAATATCCGCGAATGGCGCAAGCCCGAGCCGTATAAAGGCAAGGGCATCAAGTACAAGGACGAGTACATCTTCCGCAAGGAAGGCAAGAAGAAGTAAGGACGCAACACCATGGCACTTAGCAAACGGGATCTGTTCCAGAAGCGCCGCCTGCGCGTTCGGAACAAGCTTCGCAAGGTCAACGCCGGGCGTGTGCGCCTGAGCGTTCACCGCTCGAACAAGAACATCAGCGTGCAGCTGATCGACGACGTGAACGGCGTGACGCTCGCCTCGGCCTCTTCGCTTGAGAAGGGTCTGGGCATCGTCGGCAAGAACAACGTCGAAGCCGCCGCCAAGGTCGGCGCGACCATCGCCGAGCGCGCCAAAAAGGCGGGCGTGGAAGAGGCCTATTTCGACCGCGGCGGTTTCTTGTTTCACGGCAAGGTGAAGGCTTTGGCCGATGCCGCACGTGAAGGCGGGCTGAAGATCTGAAGACAGGGCAGGGGGCGGCATCGCCCCCTCGATGATCCGGGAGCGTTGCTCACCGCGATTGGATGACAGGGCGCTTGCGCCGATAGACAGGAGGCCACGCATGGCCAGAGAACCAAACCAACGGGGCGGCCGTCGCGACCGCGAGGAAAACCCCGAATTCGCCGATCGCCTTGTCGCGATCAACCGCGTGTCGAAAACCGTCAAGGGCGGTAAGCGGTTCGGCTTTGCCGCCCTCGTCGTCGTCGGCGATCAGCGCGGCCGTGTCGGGTTCGGCAAGGGCAAGGCCAAGGAAGTACCCGAGGCGATCCGCAAGGCCACCGAACAGGCCAAGCGCCAGATGATCCGCGTGCCGCTGCGCGAAGGTCGGACTCTGCACCACGATATCCAGGGCCGTCACGGCGCGGGCAAAGTGGTCATGCGCACCGCCCCACAGGGTACCGGTATCATCGCCGGTGGTCCGATGCGTGCGGTGTTCGAGATGCTGGGCGTTCAGGACGTCGTCGCCAAGTCGATCGGCAGCCAGAACCCCTATAACATGATCCGCGCCACCATGGACGGGCTGCAAAAAGAATCGAGCCCCCGCTCGGTTGCGCAGCGCCGCGGCAAGAAGGTGGCCGACATCCTCAAGAAACCCGAAGGCGACGCGGCCCCCGCTGAGCCCGCGGCAGAGGAGGCTTGAAGATGGCCAAGACAATCGTCGTCAAACAGATCGGCTCGCCGATCCGCCGCCCGGCCAAACAGCGCGCCACGTTGGTGGGCCTTGGCCTGAACAAGATGCACAAGACGCGCGAGTTGGAAGACACGCCGTCGGTGCGCGGCATGGTCAACTCGATCCCGCATCTCGTGGAGATCGTGGAGGAGCGGGGCTGACCCTGAACCTCGTTAAGATCAGGTCCCGGATCAGGTCCGGGACGGCAGGACGCCTCGGGGAAACCCGGGGCGTTTTTCGTTTCCGGCATCTGCGCGCTCAGGCCCCCGCAATGAACTCCGCCGGATTGGCGCGGATGTACGTTGCGCGAAAAGCCTCCAGATCGGTGTCGGCGCCGTAAAGCAGGTCCAGGAACGCGTCGCTGAGGGTTTCGAGGGTTTGCCTCTGATCGTCGGTCAGGGCCTGCATCGCCCGTTTGCGCGCCGCGCCCGAGACGGGATAATCCGCCCCCAGAAGAGCCGCGGCAGCGGCCAGGTTGGCGGCATACGCATCGCCGCCGATCAACCTGAACCCGTCGATGGCCCACGGGACCAGATTGCCCGAGGCGTTCTGGAAAAGCTGTGCATGGCCGCCGTTGCGAATGTCCTTCTGGCACCAGTCGATGGCGAGAAGCGCCGCCTGACCGGTGGTGAGCCCCTCAAGGAACGCTTCGAGGCGCTTGGCGGGGCTGAGCGGCAGATCGTCCCAGATCGGTTCGATCGCGGCCCAGGCAAGCTGGGCGTCGTCTGACAGGGTGAGGATGTCGGGCGGGGCGCTGTAGGTCATTCGGGCAGTTTGGGCGCGAAGACGCGGGTTGGTCAACGGAGGCGTTTTTTTTTGTGCGCCAAACGGGCGCGGCACTGCGGTCAGGCCGCCCAACGGTCACGTCCGACCAGCGCTGCAGCGATTACCGCTCCGTTCAGCACCACCAGATACATCGGATAGGCCAGAAGCACATAGTTCAGCTCACCCACCGAAAACACCGCAAACCACGCCGCAAGGAAAGAGAGCGACCATTTCGGAAGCGTCTCGCTATAGGGTGCGCGGTAGGTCTTGGCGACGGTCATCGCACCGCCCAAAAGGCTGACTGAGATTGTAAGGGCCAGTGAATAGGCCGCCGATTCAGTCACATACCACAGCGCCAACCCAACCGAGGCAGCGAGCAGCAGCTAGGCGTCCTGCTTGTACGCATAGCCGCCCACCCCCCGCCGGATCGACAAGACCGAGATTGTCAGTGTGCCAAGCAACATCACGCCCGCAAAGGGCAGGCTGTCGGTTGCGCCCTCATACATCTGACTGAAAAAGGAAATGGTGCAAAGCACTGTCCAGATCAACCAAGAGGATCGATGTGGCCGAGTCGTGCCAACAATCGTGTCAACGATGTACGGTGCATATGCAATTGCTGCCAGCACGGCCGAGACAATACCCAGCCAGCCGGCAATAGTGCCGGTGTCAAATACATTCATCAAATTACTCCGCCCGGGTCAAAGCAGGCCGACACGGGCAAGAAAGGACTTGTGCGAACAGCGCGTCAAAATTTCCGCGCAAACTAGAAAACCTAAAATACAGTGCCAAAAGCCTAGCAGAGCTTTGCAGACCAACAAAGACGAATTTTTCGACCGATCATCTTCTTCTAGTTGTACTTCGGGCTGCGCAGCTACGTCCTGCATTCGTAGCTTGATCCCCGATGCAACCCCGTCTATACCCCGCCGGTGGCCAAAACCGGCCCCAAACCAACCAAGAAACGCCGTGGTCGGCCGCTCCCGTCGCTGGGGGCCGCATCCGGCAAGGAGAAGCGACATGAAACTGAATGAACTCCGGGACAATCCCGGTGCGACCAAATCCCGTAAGCGCATTGGCCGGGGCCCCGGCTCTGGCACCGGCAAGACCGGTGGCCGTGGTATCAAGGGCCAGAAATCCCGTTCGGGTGTGGCGATCAAGGGCTATGAAGGCGGCCAGATGCCGCTGTATCAGCGTCTTCCCAAGCGCGGCTTCAACAAGCCGAACCGTAAGAAGTTCGCGGTTGTGAACCTGGGCCTAATTCAGAAATTCATCGACGCCAAGAAGCTCGACGCCAAGGGCGAGATCACCGAAGACACGCTGGTCGAATCCGGCCTCGTGCGGCGCAAGCTTGACGGTGTGCGCATTCTCGCCAAGGGCGATTTTTCGGCCAAGGTGAAGCTGAACGTCACGGGCGCGTCGAAATCGGCGGTGGCCGCTGTTGAAAGCGCAGGCGGTTCACTCACCGTCACATCCGCGTCGGCGGCCGAATAAGAGGTTGTGAAGGGGCATCCGGCCCCTTACATCTCTCAAATGTTTTCCAAGCGCCGCCGACCGGGAAACGGTTCGGCGGCGCCTGCACGAAAGAGACCTGAATGGCATCTGCAGCAGAGCAAATGGCGGCGAACCTGTCCTGGGGCACCCTCGGCAAGGCGACAGAGCTTCGCCAGCGTATTCTTTTCACCATCGGCCTTCTGATCGTCTACCGGCTGGGCACCTATATCCCGGTGCCGGGGATCGACGGCAACGCCCTGCGTGACTTCATGGAACAGGCGGCGGCCGGTCTGGGCGGCGTTCTGAACATGTTCACCGGCGGCGCGATCAGCCGGATGGGCATCTTCGCTCTGGGTATCATGCCCTATATCTCGGCCTCGATCATCGTGCAGCTTGTGGGCGCGATGTACCCGCCCTGGCAGCAGCTCAAGAAAGAGGGCGAGCAGGGGCGCATGAAGCTGAACCAGTATACCCGCTATGGCACGGTGTTTCTGGCGACGTTTCAGGCCTACGGCCTTGCGGTGTCGCTGGAATCCGGTGGGCTTGTCACCGATCCGGGCTGGTTCTTCCGCGCGGCCACGGTGATTACGCTGGTCGGTGGCACGATGTTTCTGATGTGGCTGGGTGAACAGATCACCGCGCGCGGCGTGGGCAACGGCATTTCGCTGATCATCTTCGTGGGCATCATCGCCGAGCTTCCCGGCGCCTTCGCGCAGTTCTTCGAAAGCGGTCGGTCGGGCGCACTGTCGACCCCGGTCATTCTGGGTGTCACGGCGATGCTTCTGGGCACGCTGGTCTTCGTGGTCTTCATGGAGCGGGCCTTGCGCAAGATCCCGATCCAGTATCCGCGCCGTCAGGTGGGCATGAAGGTTTATGATGGCGGTCAGTCGCACCTGCCGATCAAGGTGAACCCGGCGGGTGTTATCCCGGCGATCTTCGCCTCGTCGCTTCTCTTGTTGCCGACGACGATCAGCACCTTTTCGGGCGCGCAGACGGGCCCGATCATGTCGACGATCCTCGCGTATTTCGGCCCCGGCCAGCCGCTTTACCTGCTGTTCTTCTCGGCGATGATCATCTTCTTTACGTATTTCTACACCGCCAACGTGTCGTTCAAGACCGAAGATGTGGCCGAAAACCTGAAGAACCAGAACGGGTTCATTCCCGGCATCCGCCCGGGCCGCAAGACCGAGGAATACCTCGATTTCGTGGTCTCACGCATTCTGGTGATCGGCTCGGCCTACCTCGCACTGGTCTGCATGATCCCCGAGGTCGTGCGCAACGAACTGGCCATCACGGCCTATTTCGGCGGCACCTCGATCCTGATCATCGTGTCGGTGGGGATGGACACAGTGCAGCAGATTCAGTCTCACCTCTTGGCGCATCAATACGAAGGGCTTATTGAGAAGTCTCAGCTGCGCGGGAAACGTCGCGGCAAGAAGGGGACAGCTCGACGATGAATATCATACTTCTCGGCCCGCCGGGCGCTGGTAAAGGCACGCAAGCGCGCATTCTGGAAGAGGGTTGGGGGATGATACAGCTCTCAACCGGTGACATGCTGCGCGCCGCGCGCACATCGGGGACGGCGATGGGCCAGAAGGTGGCCGCGATCATGGATGCCGGGGAACTGGTGACCGATGAGATCGTGATCGGGCTGATCGAGGAAAAGCTGGAAGGCGACCATGGCGGCGGGTTCATCTTCGACGGCTTCCCACGGACGCTGGCCCAGGCCGACGCGCTTGGCGATCTGCTTGAGCGGCATGGTACGACGCTGGACGCGGTGGTCGAGATGCAGGTGGACGATGCCGCCCTTGTGGCGCGGATCACGGCCCGCTCGACCTGCGGGTCCTGCGGCGAGGTCTATAACGACAACACCAAGCCGATCCCGGCGGACGGCAAGTGCAGCAATTGCGGTGGCACGGAATTCAAGCGGCGCGCGGATGACAACGAGGAAAGCCTGCGCACGCGGCTGATGGAGTATTACAAGAAGACCTCGCCGCTCATCGGCTATTACTATGCCAAGGGGCAGTTGCGGTCGGTCGACGGGCTGGGCGAGATCGACGCGGTTGCGGGCGAGATCGCGGGGGTTCTGGGCTGACGCGACGTCCCGGTTCCTTCGAAGGAACCGGGCAAAACGCTTCGAAGCGTTTTGGCGGGTCGGGCGCGTAGGCAGATAATCCTTGACACACCCTTGACGACCCGCACGGCAGGGCATACTTACCGCCATCTCGACATGAGAATCGTCTGATTTCGTGGGTCGCGCCCGCCGGTCGGACATCCGATAGAAGTCGCAGCCCGTGGCAAAAACCGCCTCGGGCTTGATGTTGTGAAAAAAGGGTCTGGGATCACGGACCCGCAACGAAAGGACAGACCACGTGGCACGTATTGCCGGCGTAAACATCCCGACTGCAAAGCGGGTTCCCATCGCCCTTACCTATATCACCGGAATCGGCCGTTCTTCGGCGCAATCCATCTGTGATGCCGTTGGTATCGACAGCACCCGCCGGGTCAATGAACTGTCGGACGCCGAAGTGCTCGCCATCCGCGAACATATCGACGCCAACCTGACCGTCGAAGGCGACCTGCGCCGTGAAGTGCAGATGAACATCAAGCGCCTGATGGACCTTGGCTGCTATCGCGGTCTGCGTCATCGCCGCAACCTTCCCGTGCGCGGCCAGCGCACCCACACCAACGCTCGCACGCGCAAGGGCCCCGCAAAGCCCATCGCCGGCAAGAAGAAATAAGGGAGGGTTTCGAACATGGCACGCGATACACGCCGGACCAAGAAGAAGGTCTCCAAGAACATCGCCGCTGGTGTGGCGCATGTGAACAGCTCGTTCAACAACACCAA
>JABDPT010000050.1 GCA_013042605.1 Paracoccaceae bacterium | reverse complement strand
CTCTGGCTCTGGCTCTGGCTCTGGCTCTGGCTCTGGAGCCAAGGCCGTTTCGGTCGGCTCCGCAACCACCTCTTCCTGCGGTTCGGGCTCTGGCCCGGGGGCATCCGTTGGCCTCGCCTTCGTCTCTGGCCGTGAACCGGGAATAAACTCATAGACAACCGCCGGGGCGGCCTCTTCCGCCAGGTCCGACACCTCCGTCTCTTCCTCTTCGACAGGGTCCGGCGCATCGGCCATGTCTTCCAGGTCATCCTCGGACACAAGCGGGACGGCCGGGGTTCCGGGAAGCTCGACCGGCAGTTCGGGATTGGTCAGGACAAGGAACTGGCCCTGATCCTCGTCCGCGTCCTCGACCTCTTCGGGCTCGGGCATATTCGCGGCCTTGGCCGCCAACTCTGCCTCATCGATCAGCTCGGGCGGTTCGGGATCGAAGAGCGGGGGCGGAATATCGGCGAAGGCGTTGGCTGTCCTGGGGCGCGGCGCGGCGTCGGACTTTTCACGCTCGGCCAGAACCTCGGCCCGCTGCGCACGGGCCTTTTTCAGCCGGTCTTCCCAGTTCATGCTTTTGAGCAACGCGTCAAACCCCGCCTCGTCGACTGGGTCGGTCCGGATGGTCGGGGTCTTCTTCGTCATCGACACATCACTCCGCAACAGGCGCATGGGCCGTTGGACAACTCTGGGCGGGGGACATTCCTGAATCGCTTCCATCCCGGGTCAACGCCCCGGAACGCCAAAATCGGCCACCGCCCTGACCCCCTATAGCAGGTCGGTCGCCGTCTCTCGACCCGGTTTATACCATGGCCCGTCAGAACCGGTATCCCCGAAACCGCCCTCTTGTCCCGAACCGCGTCAAAAACGACACGTGGCGCGTCGGCGGGTGGACAGAATGCGCGCAATCGCTGCCGCAGGTTCAGGGCCGCACAACCTGAATCGTCCCATGCGTCTTGTCATTTCCTTTGCTGCCTTGTTCCTGTCGGTTGTGCTGTTGCAGCTGGGCTCGGGCGGCATTGCGCCGCTCGATGCGATATCCGGCCTGCAACAGGGGTTCACCCGCGGAGAGGTGGGCCTTTTGGGGTCGGCGCATTTCCTGGGCTTTTTCATCGGCTGCTGGTGGGCCCCGCGTGTCATGGGCACGGTCGGCCATTCGCGGGCCTTCGCAGCCTTCACCGCCGCGGGCACCATCGGCATCCTTGCGCATATGATGATCATCGACCCGCTGGCCTGGGCGGTGATGCGGGTCTTGTCGGGTTTTTGCATTGCGGGCTGTTACACGATCATCGAAAGCTGGTTACAGGCGAAAGTGTCGAATGAAACGCGCGGGCGGGCGATGGGCACCTATCGCGTGGTCGATATCGTCGGGTCGCTGGGCGCGCAGTTGTTGATCGGCATCCTCGAACCGGCGTCCTATGTCTCTTACAACCTTCTGGCGATCGTGTGTTGCGCGGCGCTTTTGCCGCTGACGCTGACCCGTGTCGAACAACCCGCGACCCCGACGGCCCCGCGCCTGCGTCCGGCGCTTGCGTGGCAAAGATCGCCGCTTGCGGCGGCGGGCGTCGTGGTTTCGGGCCTGACGACGGCGGCGTTCCGCATGGTCGGCCCGGTCTATGGCGTCGAGGTCGGGCTGAGCACCGACCAGCTGGCGCTGTTTCTGGCGGCCTTCGTGCTGGGTGGCGCGCTGAGCCAGTATCCCACGGGCTGGCTGGCGGACCGCTATGATCGCCGATGGGTTCTGATCTGGCTGTCGGTCGCGGCGGTCGCGGCCAGTGCGGTGTCGATCACCATCGGCGGGTCCGGGGCCAATGCCGTCATGCTGGCGGCCGGGATCTTCGGCTTCATGACCTTCCCGATCTATTCAGTGTCGACGGCACATGCCCATGACTTTGCCAATAACGACGAGCGGGTCGAGCTTTCGGCCGCGCTGGTGTTTCTTTACGCGCTTGGCGCCATCGCGTCGCCCCTTGTCGTGTCGCTTCTAATCGACAGTTTCGGGTCTTCGGCGATGTTCGTCTTTGTCGCGCTTGCGCATGTCGTGTTGATCGTTTTCGGCGTCCTGCGGATGCGCGTGCGACCGACCGAGACGACCCGAACGCCTTATATATATGCCCCGCGCACATCTTTCGTGATCGGGCGCCTGCTTGGACGGTTGCGCAACGTGCCCCCGAAAGACCGGGACTAGGCGCTCAAGAGGGCGCGCGCGGCCCCGCGGGCTTCGTCGGTGACGGTGTCACCGGCCAGCATGCGCGCGATCTCGTCAATCCGCGCGGTGGGGTCGAGCGGGACGACACGGCTATAGGTCATGTCCTTGACCACCTGCTTTTCCACGCGCCAGTGATGCGCGCCAAGCGCGGCAACCTGGGGGGAATGGGTGACCACAAGCACCTGCGCATCGCTGGCAAGGGACGCAAGGCGGCGGCCGACGGCATCGGCG
>JABDPT010000237.1 GCA_013042605.1 Paracoccaceae bacterium | reverse complement strand
CCCAGCGTGGGCAGCATGATCTCCATGATCTTGTCGAACCGCGCCAGCGCCGTCAGAAGCGCCTCGTCGAACCGGCCTTGGGCATAGTATTCGGTCGAAGACGCGAACTCATACTCGAACCCGAACTGATCGAGAAACGCGCAAAGCCGCGCATTGTTATGCGCGCCAAAGCTGTCATGCGTGCCGAACGGGTCGCGCACCTTGGTCAGCGGCAGGTGCAGATCTTCGGCCATCTGCTCTTGGTTGGGTACGTTGCCGGGCACCTTGCGTAGCCCGTCCATGTCATCGGAAAAACAAATCAGCTTGGTGGGAATGTCCGACAACACCTCGAAAGCCCGCCGCACCATCGTCGTGCGCGCCACTTCGCCGAATGTCCCGATATGCGGCAAACCGCTCGGCCCATAGCCGGTTTCGAACAATACGAAACTCTTCTCGGGCGGCGCCTTGGCATAGCGTTTGACCAGCCGGCGCGCCTCTTCGAAGGGCCAGGCTTTCGATGTGGCGGCGGCGTCTCGCAGGTCGGACATGATCGTTTCTTTCAATGGGCGCCGCGGCTTTTGCGCGGCAGGCCCCGCTACCTATTGCCCGCGCCGTCGCTGGTCAATATTCTGCAAACGAAACCCGCCAAAGGACAGCCCCCCGTGAACTCCATCCCCCATTCCTGGACACCCCAGGACGCCCTTGTTGCCGTGATGATCGCCGTATCAGCCTCGGACGAGACGATCCGCACCTCCGAGCTTGTGGCCATCGAACGCATGGTCAACCACCTGCCGGTCTTCGCCGGCTATGATCCCGACCGTATCCCGGTGGTGTCACAAACCGTGTTCGACCTCTTTTCCGAGGAAGAGGGGCTCGATGCGCTTTTCGGCCTTGTCCGCGACAACCTGCCCGAGCGGCTTTATGAGACGGCCTATGCCATCGCCTGCGATGTCGCCGCCGCTGACGGCACGCTGCTTGAAGAAGAACTGCGCCTGCTCGAGGAAATCCGTTACGAGCTGACCATCGACCGCCTGCACGCCGCCGCTATCGAACGCGGGGCGCGGGCACGGCATCTTACGGTTTAGGCGTAAATCAAGTGCGTCACGTGATAAAACACCGGGGCGGCGAAGATCACGCTGTCGAGTTGGTCGAGAAACCCGCCCTGCCCCGGAATCAGGTGTGACCAGTCCTTGACCCCGCGCTCGCGTTTGATCGCGGCAAAGACCAGGCTGCCCAACATCCCCGTCAGCGACACCATCGCCGCCATCGCCGCGGCCCCCGCGACGCCGAAGGGGGTGATCCAGCTTAACAGCGCGCCGATTCCCGCCGCGGCGATCACGCCGCAGAGCATCCCTTCGCGGGTCTTCGGCGACAGGTCCGGCGCCACCCGCCGCCGCCCGAACCGGCGCCCCGCGTAATACTCGGCCAGGTCGCCCAACTGAACGACCATCGCAAAAAACAGGATCAACAGGATCGCCCGGTCGCCATACCCCTCGATCTCGAATGTGACCAGCGCCGGCACATGGCTGATGCAGAAGATACAGATCATCAGCCCCCACTGCGTTTCCGCCACCCGCACCAAGAACCGGTCGGTATCACCGCGCAGCGCGCTCACGATGGGTAAAAGCAAGAATGCGTATACCGGAATGAAGACCGCAATCAGCCCGGTCCAGCCCAGCCCGACGAAGATATACTGCAACGGCAGGATCACGAAGAACGCCAGCACCAGCGAGATATGATCGGCCTGCCGCTTATGCGCGAAGGTCAAGAACTCGCGAAGTGCGGCAAAGGACGCAAAAGCCGCGAGCAGGATCACCCCGGTGTGCCCGCTCAGCAAAGCCAGGGCCAGCAGGATCACCATCGCCCACCAGGTGTGAACCCGCAGCATGAAGGTTTCGACCACCGGGTTGGTGGTGCCGGGGGCCACGCGGCTTCGCATGAATTCGCCCAGCATGGTCAGCGCGATCAATAGCGCGATCATCCCAAGGCTGACCGTGACGATATCGGTTGTCGTATCGGTCATGCGCCCTTCTCCGCCGGGGCCAGCGCCACAAGTGCGGCCGCCGCGCGTGCCAGAAACGCGTCCTTGTCCTCGCCCTCTTCAACGTGGATGGGCGCACCAAACGTCACCGTGCAGATCAGCGGCAGCGGAATAACCTCGCCCTTCGGCATGATCTCGTTCAGGTTGGCAATCCAGGTCGGCACCAGATCCACATGCCCCCGCGCCTTGCCGATATTATAGATCCCGGCCCGAAACGGCAGCAACGGATCATCGGTCATGTTCCGGTTACCCTCGGGAAAGATGATCAACGACGAACCCTCGTCCAACGCTTCAAGGATCTTTTCCAGCGGATCCTCGGTGCGCTCATCCGGTCGGCGGTCGATCAGCACCGCCTGAAACACGTCGCGCCCCGCAAAGGCCCGCAGCGGGTTCTTGAGCCAATAGTCCGCCGCCGCCACAGGCCGCGTCTTCCGCCGCAGCGACACGGGCAGCACCGACCAGATCATCGGCATATCGGCGTTGCTGACATGGTTGGCGTAATAGATGCGCTGGCGCTGAACCGGCTCGATCCCTTTCCACTCGGCCCGCACGGCGGTGATAAAGCGCGCAATGAACGTCAGGACATGACCGACAAGGCGCGCAGCGATCCGGCGCGGGAGGGACATCTTGGGTGCCATCGCCAAGTTTTGGCCGAGCATGCACCAAAAGGAAAGGGCCGCTCACACCGTACAGCGCAGCGCCGATCTCAGAAATGCTGCCACAACTGGCGCAAAGGACAGCAGCGCGACGAGGAAAAACGCCCGCTGCGCGGCAAAGACGGCCGCATCTGTCTTCCACAACCGCACCACCTGAACGCCGACAAGGCATAGGGCCAGAAGGAAGGCAATCACGCTTGTCTGAAACCCGAAAATACCGGTCAGGCAGGCCTCGCGCGCGATGGGGGATTGATGGGTGAAATAGAGCGACAGAAATGCCCCACCGGATAGCGCGCCCACAACAACTGCAAGCAGGGCATCCCATGCCGTCCACGCCGCATTCGGAACCCGGCGATAGGCCCGCGCCAGCCACATAAGGCAGCCCGCGATGGCAAGGGCCGGGATCACTGCCGGCATGATGGCAATAAAAAGCATGATCCGCCCATACCCCAATCGCCACCTGCCGCGCAAATGGTGCGGCACGAAGCGATTGCCCTTCCCGCCCGGCTTGGCTATCTCACCCCTGTGCCTCAGGCAGGAGCGTTTCGCATGGCCAGCTATCAATATGTTTACCACATGGACGGTGTGTCCAAGACCTATCCCGGTGGAAAAAAATGCTTTGAAAACATCCGCCTGAGCTTTCTTCCAGGCGTGAAGATCGGCGTGGTCGGCGTCAACGGCGCCGGTAAATCCACGCTCATGCGTATCATTGCCGGGATCGACAAGGATTTCACGGGCGAGGCATGGGCCGCCGAAGGTGCCAAGGTCGGCTATCTGCCACAGGAACCCGAGCTTGATGAAAGCCTGAACGTCCGCGACAACGTGATGCTCGGAGTTGCCGGGAAAAAGGCCAAGCTCGACAAGTACAACGAACTTGCGATGAACTATTCCGACGAGACCGCCGATGAAATGGCGGCCCTTCAGGATGAGATCGACAGCCAGAACCTCTGGGATCTCGACAGTCAGATCGACGTCGCGCTCGAAGCGCTGCGTTGTCCGCCCGATGATGCGAATGTCAGCACGCTCTCGGGTGGCGAGCGGCGGCGCGTGGCGCTTTGCAAGCTCTTGCTCGAAGCGCCCGACATGCTTCTTCTCGACGAACCGACCAACCACCTTGACGCCGAAACCATCGCCTGGCTTCAACAACATCTCATTGATTACAAGGGCACAATCCTGATCGTCACCCATGACCGCTATTTCCTGGACGACATCACGGGCTGGATCCTCGAACTCGATCGCGGGCGTGGCATTCCCTACGAGGGCAACTATTCGGCCTGGCTCGAACAGAAGGCCAAGCGGCTCGAACAGGAATCGCGCGAAGACAAATCGCGGCAGAAAACGCTGGAACGCGAGCTGGAGTGGATCCGTCAGGGGGCCAAGGCACGGCAAGCCAAGCAGAAGGCCCGGATCAATGCCTATAACGATCTGGCCAACCAGTCAGAGCGTGAAAAACTCAGCCGTGCCCAGATCATCATCCCCAACGGCCCCCGCCTTGGGTCCAAGGTGATCGAGGTCACCGGGCTGGCCAAACACATGGGCGACAAGCAGTTGATCGAAGGGTTGTCCTTTTCGCTGCCCCCCGGCGGGATCGTCGGCGTGATCGGGCCGAACGGCGCGGGCAAAACCACGCTATTCCGGATGCTCACCGGGCAGGAACAGCCAGACGAAGGCAGCATTTCCTATGGTGAAACGGTCGATCTGGCCTATGTCGACCAGTCCCGCGATGCGCTCGATCCGAAAAAAACCGTCTGGGAAGAAATCTCCGGCGGGGCCGAGATCATTCAACTGGGCGACGCCCAGATGAACTCGCGCGCCTATTGCTCGGCCTTCAACTTCAAGGGCGGCGATCAGCAGAAGACCGTTGGCCTGCTGTCAGGCGGTGAACGCAACCGCGTGCATATGGCGAAACTTCTGCGCTCGGGCGGCAACGTGCTGCTTCTCGACGAACCGACCAACGACCTTGACGTCGAAACCCTGCGCGCCCTCGAAGACGCGCTGGTCGATGTCGCAGGCTGCGCGGTGGTGATCAGCCACGACCGCTTTTTCCTCGACCGCATCTGCACCCACATCCTCGCCTTTGAGGGTGAGGCGCATGTGGAATGGTTCGAAGGCAACTTCGAGGATTACGAAGAAGACAAGAAACGCCGCCTTGGCCCGGACGCCATCGAACCCAAGCGGATCAAGCACAAGAAGTTCGCGCGGTGAGCTTGAGCGAGTGGAAGCATTTGGAGTTCGCGCAAAGCATCGCTTTCGCGAATTGGTTGGCGTGGGAGGCTGACTATACGCACCGCAACAAGGGCGGTACGTTCGAGACACTGCCCGTCCTGACCGAACACAAGCGGTTCAGAACCTTCCTGACGGAGTATTCCTTGGCGCGCAACATTCCCGGCGGTGGGAAGGACGAAGAGAAAGAGGATTTCATTAAGAAGCGCCAAAAGCTTGTGATGTGCCACTTCCGAAAAGAAGCTCCGACGCACAGGCGCGCGACAGACGTGGATGAATATGCCTGTCGCCTTGCTTCTGAATGCAACAAAGGAGGGCATGGGCTTCCGCCGTTGCCCCAAAAAGGCAGTCAAAAGGTCGCTATATCCCGCTCGCTTGTTTCAAAGGTTTTCGCATTTTGGAATCCGGCCGCGTATCCGCCCTTTGACAGGTTCGCCAAACAAGGTCTGAATACCCCGGCAAATTACAAGAGCTTTAACGAAGCTTTCCATACCAAGTTTGACGTCTTCGCCGTGATTTATAATCTACCCGAATACCACAAAAAGCGGATAAGCCTCGCCGATCAGCAAGGCTTCAAAGCGCGCGTCTTAGACGTCTTGCTCATGATCAAGGGCGGACGCTGGAAGCATCATCTGAACCCGAAACCGGGTACAAACAAATAAGCGACCCGTTCTAGTCTTGCGCGTCAGTCCTTCAATTCCCTGGCCATGTTGCTGAGAAGGATGGTCCGCGCCCCGATTGCAGCGAGCGCGGCTTTGCGGTTCTGACGTGCCTTCGAAAGATAAGAAACAGCCATCGTTAAGTCCTTTCAGCTTTGGGCGCTGTCCAGCGAGACCGGGCAGCGCGCGGGGTAAGGTCACGATCTCAACCGGCATGACAGCGGGTCGAATCTGACCCGCGCACCATGCCCGCCAAAGTGTTAATCCCGGGCAAACGTGGCATAAACCAAGCGCTAACCACGCCGGGCATTGCCACTATCGGCTTGCGTTTCGGCTCCACCCGACAAACCTTGCCTGGAATGCCATACCGCAAGAGGACCCGATGCGCCGCCTGACCTTATCCACACTGGCCCTGATCCTGGCCCCCGCCATCGCCAACGCCGAATGCACCCAACCCACCGGGGCCGAGTTGGTCAACAAGCCCAGCGCCCTGCTCAGCTTCACCATTTGCCTGCACAATCAACAGGCCGAAGCGTTGCGCAGCCAGTCCGAGCAAATGATCTCGATGTCAGAGCTCGCAAATCAGCATTCCGCCGCTTTCGTTGCCATACAGGAACAAAACGCGGCCCTGCGCAGCGCCCTGATCGAGGCTACGAGCTTTCTCAACGACGCCGTGCTTGAAAACCAATCGCTGCGCCGCCGTGTCGAACTTCTGGAAACCAAGGTCGATCGGCTGAACCAGCGCTGACACAAACGTCACGTTCGCGTGCCGCGGGGTGACAGGCGCGCGCGGTCGGGCCATCTGTCGGTCAGATCAACCGAAAGCCCCGCCTCATGCGACATCCCGCCATAACCACCGCCATCGCAGCCGCGATTACCGTCGCCCTTGCCCAGTTCGGCGCCAGCCAGGCGCTTGGCGCACACCCGTTCTGGGCCGCGCAGATCGGGTGGATCGGCGCGGGCGTGGGGCTTGTCCTCGCAGGCCTTGTTCTCGTGCTGGGCTGGCCACGCCGAAAGCTCGCGGCGCTGGCCGCGTTACTCACCGCCGCGGCCTATGCTGCCGCCTATTTCGGCAAGGCCGAATTCGCCGCCTCCTACGCCGAAAACCAGCTTGCCGGGCAATTCTGGTACTTCGGCTGGATCGCGGCAGCCACGGGGCTGACGCTTACTCTCGCGCTGGCCCTCGCGCGCCCTATTCGAGGATGAAGGTCACCTTCAGGTTCACCCGATATTCTTTGATCTTGCCATCCTTCACCGTCACTTTCTGGTCCTGAACCCAGGCTCCTTCGACGTTCTTGAGCGTTTCGGCGGCGCGGGCCACACCCTGCTCCACGGCATCTTCGAAGCTCTTGCTGGATGAGGCGATAATCTCTGTTACGCGGGCGACTGACATCTGAAAACTCTCCTTTAATGAAATCGTGGGGCCATCATAACCGATCCGCACGGCCGGGTCTTGCGCAACCGCATCTTGACGGCGACACCCCGCGCAAGGAACAACGCTGACACAACCAGGCGGAGCCTTCGATGACCCAGACAACACACGACGCAGAAGACGACCCGCGCAACCGGGACATCCTGATCTACATCAACGGCGATCTTCTGCCCCGCGATGAGGCCAAAGTGTCGGTCTATGACAGCGGGTTTCTTCTGGGCGACGGCATGTGGGAAGGCATGCGCCTTTACGACGGTAAATGGGCCTTCTTCGATGACCACATGGACCGCTTCTTCGACAGTTGTCGCGCGGTATCGCTCGACCCCGGTACCGATCGCGAGGGCATTGCGAAGGCGCTGGCCGAAACCGCGGCGGCCAATAACATGGTGACGGATGTGCATTGCCGCCTGATGCTGACCCGCGGCGTCAAGGTGCGCCCCTTTCAACACCCGTCGCTCAGCCGCTCTGGCCCCACGCTCGTCATCATCATGGAACACTCGCGCCCCGCCCTGCCCTCGTCGGGCTTGCGTCTGGCCAGCGTTCCGCAGGTGCGC
>JABDPT010000046.1 GCA_013042605.1 Paracoccaceae bacterium | reverse complement strand
ATATCGACGAATTTTCAATGTCCAACAGTTTCGAGGCGGCCCTGGGCAGCGACTCGGTGCTCGCCGGCGGTGTCGCGATCCGCAATGAAGCGGACAGCACAAAGAACGGCTTCTTCGACTTCAAGGTGACCGTGGCCGAAGCCGGTCGTCTTGAAAACGATGGCACCCGCGTGTCGCTTCTCTCGGTCCCGGTTGATGAGGCCTACACCGCTCTGGTCAATGCTTACGCGGCTGGCGTCGTCGAACGCATGCGCTGATCCGGCCGCAGGCGCGCGTGGCACGGTATTCACACCCCGCCTGACCCTTCCCTTATCCGGATCGTCGTCACGCTACCCCACGCGGCAAGCTGGGGCGAATACCCATTTGAATTGATCGGGGTCAATCAGCCCCACGGTAGCCTCGTGTAAAAAGAAAACAGCTTTTACGTGCTTGAAAAGAGACGGAAAGGTTGATGATGAGGGCTATCCACAGCGATGTTCAGGCCCCTCAAAAGGGTCCAGGACCGGGGGTGCAGATGACGGTCGGTCGCGCATGGCGCGCTCTGCGATCTGGCGGGTCAGGGTGTAGAGGTGAGCATTGATTTCCTTGTCACCGGCGGTTCGGGTTTCCTGGGCATCAATCTCATCCGCCATCTGCTCGCCCGGGGTCATCGCGTTCGAAGCCTTGATATCGAACCCTTCCCGTTCTCTCAGACCGGGCCGGTCGACGCGATAATGGGCGATATCCGCGATCCTGACGTTGCGAAAACCGCCGTTGAGGGTGTCGGTACTGTCCTACACTGTGCGGCAGCCCTGCCGCTTTATACGCCGGATCAGATCCGCTCGGTGGACGTGGACGGCACCCGCGTTCTGCTGGACGCGGCCCGCCGGGCCGGAACGCGGCGGTTCGTCTTCATATCCTCCACTGCCGTCTACGGCGTGCCCGATCACCATCCACTTCTCGAAGACGACCCGGTGTCCGGTGTCGGCCCCTATGGCAAGGCCAAGATAGAGGCCGAGGAGCTTTGCGAAGATTTCCGCCAAGAGGGGCTTTGCCTGCCCATCCTGCGACCGAAATCCTTCGTCGGTCCCGAGCGGCTTGGGATCTTTGAACTGCTCTATGATTTCGCGCGCGAGGGGCGGAACTTCCCGATCATCGGCAGGGGGGCGAACCGTTATCAGCTTCTTGATGTCGAAGACCTGTGCGACGCCATCTATCTTTGCGCCACGCTCGAAGATGACCGCGTCAACGATGTTTTCAACGTCGGCGCCGCAGAGTTCACGACGCTCAGAGAGGATTTTCAGGCGGTGCTGGATCGGGCCGGCCATGGCAAGCACATTGTCGCTCTGCCTGCAGGCCCCGCGATCCTGACGCTGAAACTGCTCGAGGCGCTGCGGCTCTCTCCGGTTTATGCGTGGATTTACGACACGGTGGCGCGGGACAGCTACGTGAGCATCGAAAAGATCGAAACCCGGCTTGGATTTGCGCCGCGCTATTCGAACAAGGACGCGCTGATCCGCAATTATGACTGGTACGTCGCGAACCGCGACCGTCTGAACGCGGCACCGGGGGTGTCGCACCGGGTGCCGTGGAAACGTGGTGCCCTCGAACTGGCGAAACACCTCTTCTGAATGAAGGAGCGGCGACATGAGTACGGATAAAATGATCGGTCTTGCAGGCGCGGTGCTCATCGCGGCATTCGGCCTTCCTGGCACAGATGCGTGGGCACAGGTTTTTCCCGCGCCGCCCGAACAAATGGCTGAATACGACGCCCAATCGTCCAAGACGATCATCGAGTTGCAGCCTTTCCGGCGCGAAGAGACGGCAACGCTGGCTTCGGGCGAAACGATCTCTCTCGTCTCGCTCAATCCGAACATCAATGCGACGTTTCTTTTGCACATCGGCGGCGAAACCTACCACATCGAGAACCCTGACCCGGGTGGTCAGCGTCTCGCACTGACGGAGGCCGGATTGCGACTTTCGGGTCCCGATGGCGAGACGTCGTGCCCGTTTTGGTCCGACGAACCGGGCGCGCTTGCCCGGGCCCGCGAAAGCGGCCTGCCCTTCGCTCCTCTTTGTGATGCAAGGCTCTATCTTCGGAACGCCGTTCCCGGATCGCGCAGCAGTCTGGAGAGGGTAACCGACTTTCTCCGCGATCATGTCTGGAAAGGCGAAGACGTTGTGCGGGTTGTCCGCGACACGCTTTACAAGGACCGGCATGCCGAAACCTCGGATCTTGTCGAAAACGGCTCGGGTGCGTGTGTCCAGAACGGCCCCTGCCCCGCGAGGATCGAGCCGA
>JABDPT010000228.1 GCA_013042605.1 Paracoccaceae bacterium | reverse complement strand
ATAGGCCTGGAAATCACCGAAATACTTCGTGATCGCTGCCGTCAACGTGGTCTTGCCGTGGTCAACATGGCCAATCGTGCCGATGTTCACATGCGGTTTCGTGCGTTCAAACTTTTCCTTCGCCATGATGGCCTCCTGTCTTTCTCTTGCGGCCCTGCCCCGGATGCGATCCGCGACCTCTTGCCTAATTCGTGGGGCCCCGGATCAGGTCCGGGGCGCCTGACCCGGGGGTCAGGCGTATTTCGCCTGGATCTCTTCGCTGATGTTCTGCGGAACCGGCTCGTAATGATCGAACAACATGGTGAAGTTCGCCCGGCCCGAGCTCATCGAGCGCAGGTTGTTGATGTAACCGAACATGTTGGCCAGCGGGACGAAGGCATTGATGACGATCGCGTTGCCGCGCGTCTCTTGCCCCTGCACCTGCCCACGGCGGCTGGTCAGGTCGCCGATGATGTTGCCGGTATATTCTTCCGGCGTCACGACCTCGACCTTCATGATCGGTTCGAGAAGCTTGGCCCCGGCCTTGCGCATACCTTCGCGCATGCACATCCGCGCGGCGATTTCAAAGGCCAGAACGCTGGAGTCCACGTCGTGGAACTTGCCGTCGATCAGGGCGACCTTGAAGTCGATCACTGGGAAGCCGGCCAGCGGGCCGCTGTCCATGACCGAGTTGATGCCTTTTTCGACGCCCGGGACGTATTCCTTGGGCACGGCACCGCCGACGATGCGGGACTCGAACGAATAGCCTTCGCCCGGCGCAGTCGGCGCGATGATCATCTTGACCTCGGCGAACTGACCCGATCCACCCGACTGTTTCTTGTGGGTGTAGGTATGCTCGATCTCGTGGCCGATGGTCTCGCGATAGGCCACCTGCGGCGCACCGATATTCGCTTCGACCTTGAACTCGCGCTTGAGGCGGTCGACGAGGATGTCGAGGTGAAGTTCGCCCATGCCCTTCATGATCGTCTGACCGGACTCGAGGTCGGTTTCGACGCGGAAGGACGGGTCTTCGGCGGCAAGCCGCTGCAGGCCCTGACTCATCTTCTCCTGGTCGGCCTTTGTCTTGGGCTCGACCGCGATCTCGATCACCGGATCGGGGAAGGTCATCGTTTCCAGAACCACCTGGTTCTGTGCATCCGACAGCGTATCCCCCGTCGTGGTGTCCTTCAGACCCGCAAGCGCGATGATGTCGCCGGCAAATGCCTCGTCGATCTCTTCGCGGTTGTTGGAGTGCATCATCATCATCCGGCCGACGCGTTCCTTGCGACCCTTGGTCGTGTTGAGGATCGAGTCGCCCTTCTTGATGGTGCCCGAATAGACACGCGTGAAGGTGAGCGAGCCCACGAAGGGGTCGTTCATGATCTTGAACGCAAGTGCCGAGAACGGTTCGCTGTCGTCGGCGTGACGGGCGATGTTGCGCGTCTCGGTTTCGTCATCTGGCGAAAAGCCCATATAGGCCGGCACATCAAGCGGGCCGGGCAGATAGTCGATGACGGCGTTGAGAAGCGGCTGAACGCCCTTGTTCTTGAACGCCGAGCCACACAGAACCGGCACGAACGCCATGCTCAGCGTACCCTTGCGGATCAGGCGGCGCAGCGTGTCGATGTCGGGCTCATTGCCTTCCAGGTACTGTTCCATCACGTCGTCGTCCATTTCGACGGCGATCTCGACCAGTTCGGCGCGCATTTCTTCGGCGCGGTCCTTGAGCTCGGGGCGGATGTCCTGACGCGTCCAGGTGGCGCCAAGATCTTCGCCCTTCCAGGTCCACTCTTCCATGGTCACGAGGTCGATAAGACCCTCAAGCTCATCCTCTGCCCCGATGGGCATCTGGATCGGCGCGGGCGTCGCACCCGTGCGGTCCTTGATCATGTGGACGCAGTTCCAGAAGTCGGCGCCGATCTTGTCCATCTTGTTGACGAAGACGATGCGCGGCACCTTGTAACGGTCGGCTTGGCGCCACACCGTTTCGGTCTGCGGCTCCACGCCCGCATTGGCGTCAAGCACGGCAACCGCGCCGTCGAGAACGGCCAGCGAACGCTCGACTTCGATGGTGAAGTCCACGTGGCCGGGGGTGTCGATGATGTTGAAGCGATGCTTTTCGGTCTGCGCGTCCGTGCCGTTTTCGGTGCGCTCCCAGAATGTGGTCGTCGCAGCCGAGGTGATGGTGATCCCGCGTTCCTGCTCCTGCTCCATCCAGTCCATGGTGGCCGCGCCATCATGCACTTCGCCGATTTTGTGCGATTTGCCGGTGTAATACAGAATGCGCTCGGTGCAGGTGGTCTTGCCCGCATCGATATGCGCCATGATGCCGAAATTGCGATAGCGCGTCAGGGGATAGTCGCGTGCCATGGGAACGTGCCTCTAAATCAAATTACCAGCGGTAGTGGCTGAACGCTTTGTTGGCGTCGGCCATCTTGTGGGTGTCTTCGCGCTTCTTCACGGCGGAACCGCGGCCGTTGACGGCATCGGTCAGCTCACCGGCGAGGCGTTCTTCCATCGTGTGTTCGTTGCGTGCGCGGCAGGCGTTGATCAGCCAGCGGATAGCAAGCGCTTCACGACGCTCGGGGCGCACTTCGACGGGCACCTGATAGGTGGCGCCACCAACCCGGCGCGAGCGAACCTCGACCGACGGTTTGATGTTGTCGAGCGCTTCGTGGAACACTTCCACGGGTGCGCGCTTGAGCTTGTCTTCAACCCGGTCGAACGCGTTGTAGACGATGCGCTCGGCGACCGACTTCTTGCCGTCGATCATCAGGTTGTTCATGAATTTGGTCAGAACGCGGTCGCCAAACTTGGCGTCGGGCAGGACTTCGCGTTTTTCTGCGGCGTGACGGCGGGACATGTCGTGTTCCTCTTACTTCGGACGCTTGGCGCCGTATTTCGAACGGCGCTGACGGCGGTCTTTGACGCCCTGGGTATCCAGAACACCGCGCAGGATGTGATAGCGGACACCGGGAAGGTCTTTCACACGGCCACCGCGGATCAGGACCACCGAGTGTTCCTGAAGGTTGTGGCTTTCACCGGGGATATAGCTGATCACCTCGAAGCCATTGGTCAGGCGCACCTTGGCAACCTTCCGCATGGCCGAGTTCGGCTTTTTCGGTGTCGTTGTATAAACACGCGTGCAGACGCCGCGCTTCTGGGGGCAACCCTCCAGGTGCAGCGACTTCGAGCGTTTTACTTTCGGCTGCCGCGGTTTGCGGATCAGCTGTTGGATCGTTGGCATTCCGGTTCTATCCCCGTGCTCAATCTCTTCGTCGTGGGGCGCGCGCACCCCGGTTTTCGTCTCTCACCCCGAATTGCGCGTCCGCAAAACGAGAAAGACCGCAGGCGCGCCCTCAATCGCGGGCGCGACGCGGTGGGTCTCCAGAGGATCGGGGCTGTTCTGCCCGGATCGTGACCACTTCAATCATGTAATAGGCTGGGGCGGCCTTGCCCCGTGCCAGAGTGCGCGTCGTATAGGCAGAGTCGTTTGGGCTGTCAACAGCTTGCGGGCCGGTTTGGCGCGCTTGCTCAGGTTACCGCCGGAAAAGCGTCTTGTGCCTGTTTCGGAGATGCGGAGCGATGCGGTAAACTGCGGATCATGGGGTATTCCACGATCGCCGCGTTCGACGCGGCTCAGACCGGTGAACTGCGCCTCATCGCCCCGATCAGATCAACCCTGACCTGATGGCGCGCTGGCTGGCCGAGGCCCGGGTGATCCAGTGGGATTACAGGGATATCGTGACGCGCAAAGGCCGACTCGACCGGCGGGCCTGATGCACCGAACGCCCCGGTTACGGCCCGTTATCCCCGGCGCGGCATAGTCCCCCTCGAAGCTTCAGACGGGTTCCGGCCCTCAACCGGGATCCACCGGCACACAGGCTCTGCCACACGGATCGTCACAAGCGGTGCGTGCGGTCAGTCCGAACTGCGCAAAACGCGCCCGCATCCAAGGGCGCCAGGACATCTTCAGAGCATCGCCACCCGAAGCGGCGCCGCTTTACTTACAAACCGAAGACACGACACGAGCAACGCCCCTGCTCCGGACCTTCCGTCCGCGGCGGGGCGTTTGGCGTGCACTCAACCGGTGCGCGCCGCCAGCCGTTCCCGGTAAAGCGTGAACAGCCCCGTTACCACAACGATCGCGCTGCCCAGAAGCGTCCAGCCGTCGGGCCAATCGCCGAAGACCACCAGTCCCGCGATCAGCGCCACGACCAGGCTGGTATAGCGGAAAGGCGCCACGAAGCCGATGTCGCCGACGCGCATGACCTGAACGCTGAAGACATAGGCGCCCAGGATGAACACCACCGATCCGGTCAAGAGCAGTACCGCCCGCGGGCTGACCGGCGCCCAGTCCACGCCCAGCGACGCGATGCCTGAAAAGACCGCGACCCCGGTTCCGCCGATCAGCGCGACCGTCAGGCTGGGCAACCCCTTGCCCATGCGCCGGGTCATCAGATCGCGCATGGCCAAGGCCAGCACCGACAAGAGCGCCAGCACCGCCACAGGCTCGAACCCGTCAGTGCCCGGGCGCAGGATGACAAGCACCCCGACGAACCCGATCAGGATGGCCGAGAAGCGCCGCCAGCCCAGCGGCTCGCCCAGAAACAGCGCGGCCCCAAGCGCCACCGCCAGAGGCGCGGTCTGCAGAATCGCGATTGCGTTGGCGATGGGGATCTCGAAAAGCGCGGTCAGGAAAAGCCAGGCTGCCAGCACCTCGCCCACCGTGCGCCAGGCCAGCCGCCAGCGATCGGTGCGCGGCAGCGACAGGCGCAACTCGCCCCGCGCCGCGACCCAGACCAGCAGGATCAAGGACACCCCCAGCCCGCGCAGGAACATCGCCTGCATCAGCGGAAGCTCATCGCCCAGCGCCTTCATGCAGGTGTCGTTGAGGGTATAGGCCGTCATCGCCCCCACCATCAAAAGCGCCCCGCGCGTATTGTCCGTCAGCCCCGCCATATCCGCCCCTTAACAGCCACCGCGAGAGCGCGCCATAACCCCCGAACGCTGCGGCGCGGCGGGTCAAGCGGACGCGCCCGTGATAGGATCACACCGTGGGGGCGCCCAACGACCCCCGCAACCATTTCAATCAGGGAGGATTTGTTCAATGTATGCGCGTATTACTCCGTACAAGATGAAACACGGCGCCCGTGACAGCGCCACCGAGTTGATGCACGAGCTCAAGGGGCAGATCATGGCCCTGCCCGGCATGCAGCATTTCATCAATGTCACCAACGAAGACGGCAGCGGGTATGTCGTGGCCGTGGTCGACAGCAAGGAAACGGCCGAGGCGAGCGCCGATAACGTCAAAGCGCTCTGGGCGAATTTCGCCGAGCATCTCGAACGTATGCCCACACCATCCGGCTATGACGTGATGGCCAACTGGTCGAACTGACCGGACCCGCGCCTAGCGATGGCCCAATTGCGGGCCATCGCCGCCATGGCGGCTGCATTCCAGATCCAGCGTGGCATGCGTAATGCCGAAACGTGCCGCAAGCGCGGCGCGGATCGCGTCCTTGATCGCGTCGGCCCGATCCCAGACCCCGGGATCGGTGACGATATGCGCATCAAGCGCGACCTCGTGTTCCTGCATCTGCCACAGGTGCACGTGATAAACGCGCATCACCCCCGGAACCGCCGCCACGGTTTCGATCACGTCGGCGGTGTCGATGTCCGGCGGACTGCCCAGCATCAGAAAGCGGATCACGCCGCCGATCTCGGTCACCGCCAGCCACAGGATGTATCCCGCGATCATCAACGTCACCAGCGGGTCGACGAGCCGCCAGTCGTAAAGCAGGATCAGCGTTCCCGCGACGATCACCGCCACCGAGCCAAGCGCATCGGCGAGATTGTGCAGAAACGCGGCGCGGATGTTCATGCTGGTCTTCGACATCGCGTGGGTCAGCCCGGCCGTGACCAGATCGACGACAAGCGCCACCGCGGCGATGACCACCACGAGCCACCCGTCCACCCCTTGCGGATCGATCAGTCGGGCCACGGCCTCATAGACCAGATAAAAACCCAAAAGGATCAACGTGGTGTAGTTGATCAACGCGGCCACCGCTTCGGCCCGGCCATAGCCGAAGGTCATGTCGGCATCGGCGGACCGGCGGGCGATGCGGCGGGCGGTGAAGGCGATGATCAGCGATATCGCATCCGAAAGGTTGTGCAGTGCATCGGCGATCAGCGCGAGGCTGCCGGCCAGAATCCCGCCGACCACCTGCGCGACGGTAAGCGCGAGATTGACAATCACCGCCAGCGCGACCCTCCGGTCCCCGGTCGAGGCATCGATATGGTGATGATGTCCGTGGCCCATGTGGCGATCCCTCGTTTATCTTAGCCGGAGTTTGGCACGGCTTGGGCGACCTGACGAGTGGCCGGTGGCGTCGCGCGCGCATCCGGTGATAGGCTGGCATCGGCCGGAACAACAGAGGCGGGCGATGCAGGGCAATCCGATGGAACTGACCGTCACGGTCGATCTTCCGCTTGGCCAGGTGATGCCCGCCGGGCCGCTCAACCGCCTGTTGCGAGGGCAAGGGTTCGTCCTTCACTACGACGTCTATGCCGTCCCCCGCCCTGGCGATGCGCCGCCGTGGCATTCAGGCAACCTTGCGAATGTCTATCTTTTGCGGGGCGGGTCAGAGAGCGACGCACAGGACGGGGCCGATACGATCCGGCTGGTCTATCCCTTGCCATGGCTCTTTTCCGATCATGTCGATGCTTTCGCCGACCTTGTTGACGGTCTCTCCACAGCACTTGACTGCACGCCCCTGTTTGATGGTGCGCCTTACACCCGCGCGGGGTTTATCGCGGCCTGCGATGACCACGTGACCTGGCTCTTGACCGAATGGGGGCGAAGAACCGGGCAGCGCCGGTCTGCATGAAATCGGCGAGAATATCCGCAAACAGGACTATGCGCGGCGCTCGATGTGGGCCGCGCATGGCCGCGAACCGCCAGAGAGCTAACGACCCATGATCGAATATCAGGGCTGGGCCACGATCCGCGAGGCTTACCGGGAAGAGGATGAAGACGACGCGGTGTTGGCCGATATTGCCGCGCAACTTGAGGCGCGGGTTGCCGAGCTTGCCGGGCGCGACTGGAGCGCCTGCACGTTTCGCAACATCAATGGCGCATGGCGGCTTTCGGTCATGGGCAACCGCAATCACGCCAGCGGGGACTGGC
>JABDPT010000227.1 GCA_013042605.1 Paracoccaceae bacterium | reverse complement strand
ATAGGCCTGGAAATCACCGAAATACTTCGTGATCGCTGCCGTCAACGTGGTCTTGCCGTGGTCAACATGGCCAATCGTGCCGATGTTCACATGCGGTTTCGTGCGTTCAAACTTTTCCTTCGCCATGGGGCGCCCTGCCTCGTCAATCTGGGGGGCCACGCGGGCCCGTTGGATAACCGCGCGCTAGCTACTGAGTCGGCGACGGAAAATCAAGCGTCAGTTGCCCGATGCCGCCTCTTGCGCCGACGCTTCGGCATCGGTGTCGCCAGTGCTTCGGTCGCGCAGCGTCCGGTCAAAGGCGACCCGCTCGTGATCGTCCGGCAAAACGAACCAGTCATCCGCCCGCTTGCGCAGTTCAACTTCCACCTGACGGGCCGCGGTCCGGGCCAGATTGGCAAGCTGCTTTTCCCGTGAATTGATCAGGCCCGAGGGCACGAACGGTCCCCCTCCCTGCCCGCCTTCGAAGGCGGTAATGCGGATCGGCTCTTCGTTCAGCCGTTCCTGCGTGGCGTTGTCCCAGACATTGAGCGCCAGCAGCATCACCGATTGCGGAGAGAAGATCACCGGGATGCCGGGTTGCGCCAGCACATAGGCCTCGACCCGCAGGCCCACGTGGTAGAGCCCGTCGCCATCATACCGGTCCAGCCGTTCGGTCACGGCGGCCTCGACAGCGGCGGCGAGTTCATCTTCGGTGGCCTCGCGGGACGCCGGGCCTTTCTGGGCGTCATTGGCCACGACGATGGGAAAGCCCATGCGAAACGCGCCGATCGGTTCGGGCGCGGGGTCAAGCGGTGGCGGTTCCTGCGCACAGGCCGCCAGAACGCACAGCGCCAAAGGTGCAAGCCACAGTCTTAACCCGTTCATGATTGATCCCCCATCGCCACCTGTCCCTGCGATACCTCAGGCAGGCAACCCCGGCAACGGGTCGCCCGGTTACTCGCAGATCGCCTGCAGATCGGCCCAGTCTTCTTCCGACAAGATCGGGCGCGTCGGCCCGGACATCGCGGTCCCCGCCGCCTCTGCCGCCGCGATCCGGTCCCCAAGCGCGGGATGCGACAGGAAATGCGCGACAATTCCGTCCGCATCTCCATGTTCGGCGCGCAAACGTTCGAACATGTCGCCAAGCGCGGCGGGCGAAACCTGCGCCCGGGCGAGCATATCATGGGCGAACACATCCGCCCCGGCTTCGGCGGATTGCGTGTAATCGGCCTGGATCAGTCGCTCGGCAAGGAAAAGGACCACCGCGCCCCCGGCGAAATCGCCCAGAAGCAGACCCAGCACCCCGATGGACCCGGCGCTGCGCAGGGCAATCCGCGTGGGATCGCGCGCCACCACATGGCCCACCTCATGCGCAAAGACCGCCGCCACTTCTTCCGGGGCCTCGGCCGCGTCGATCAACCCGCGAAAGAACACGACATGGCCGCCGGGAAGCGCGAAGGCGTTGATCAGCAAGTGATCCAGAACCGTCACGGTCAGCGGATAGGGAAGATCCTGACCGGCTAACAAACGGTCTTCCATCACGGCCAATGCGGCCACACCCTGACTGTTTTCGCAGATGCGCAAGGCCCCGAACCCGGTGCCGTCGAGCGCCTCGCGCACCTGTTGCAGCGTCGTGTCGCCAAGCGCGCGCTCGCCCTCGGGCGGCAGGAACGCGGCCAACTGATCGGAGATCAATGGCACGAGTACCGTCACGATCAACGCCACCGATGCCACGGCACCCATGGCCCAGGCGATGACCCGGCGCATGCCGCGCACAGGCGGGCGGCGGTCAAGGGCCGGGCTGCGGGTGATGATCTCGCGCAGCGCTTCGCTGTTGGACACCGTAAGGCGGGCCAGCGCCTGAACGTCCGAGGTCACGATCAAAGCCTCTTCGCCGGCCTGATCGGGCAGCGCGCGGATCGTGTCGAAGGGCCAGCTGACCGGGGGCTCTTCGGGCACTTCGATCACAAGGGCCCGCGCCACTTCATCTATTGTAAGCGTCACCCGGCGCGCGGCGGCCGTGTCACCGTCGAAGAAATCGGCATAGGCCTTGAAGGGCAGCGGATCGCCCGGGGCGGCGCGCAGATACCTCATATCGCGGCACCCAGATCGAGCGCTTCGGCAAAGCCTTCGGCCTCGCGATGGGCATCGCGGTCACGTTGCTGAACACCGGCGAGATGCGGGGCGGAGGTGACCGTCAGCACCTCGGCATAATGGCGCCAAAGCGGCTGGGTCACGAAGATGTGGCGCAGCACGCCCCAGAGCACGAA
>JABDPT010000226.1 GCA_013042605.1 Paracoccaceae bacterium | reverse complement strand
GTTGAAGCGCCTGCGCCGGTTCCGGCCCCGGTTGCCACGCCGCAACCCCCCGCGACACAGGTTCCCGAGGCGCCGCCCGTCGCGGAAGAGGCGCCAGAGCCCCCGCTCCCCATCACGCGCCGTTCGGGTGCGGACGAGGAAGAAGAGGCCGACCTGCCGCAGGTCTCCGTGCGCACCAATCGCCCGCCGGTCGTCGAAGAGCCGGAACCCGAGACACCGCCCGAAGCTCCGGTGGCGGCCCTCACGCCCCCGGTGGCCGTCCCCGCACCCCCGACCGAGGTTCTGCGCGACGGGCTGGCGCTGAGCCGAAATGCGGTCGCCTTCGACGCGGCCCCGGATGTGCCGCGCCTGTCGGTCGTACTGATCGATGACGGCGACAACACCCTTGCCGGTGCGCCGGACCTGGCCGACCTGCCGTTCCCCGTCAGTTTCGCCGTCGCCGCCGCCGCACCCACGGCGACCGAGGCCGCGCGCGCCTATCGCGAGGCCGGTCACGAGGTGGCGCTGATCCCCGACCTGCCGGAACGCGGTCGGCCCGACGATGTGGAAGGCGCGCTGATCGACAATCTGCTAGCGGTGCCGCAGGCCGTGGCCCTGATCGACCCTGACGGCAAGGCGTTTCAGAACAGCCGTATCGGGCTTGCGCAGGTGATCCTTGCCGCCGGAGAGACCGGGCATGGCATGGTGACCTTCTCGCTGGGGTCCAACAGCGCGCAGCAGATCGCGCGGCGCAAAGGCGTGCCGGCGGGGCAGGTGTTCCGGGTCATCGATCCGGGCACGGATCGCCTTGCCGTCGGCCGTGCGCTGACCCAGGCGGTGTCCCGTGCCCGCCGGGACGGGCAGGCGATTGTGCTGGCCCCCGCCGATCCCGACACGCTGGCGGCCATGGTCGAATGGGCACTGGAAAGCCGGTCGACATCCGTGGCGCTGAGCCCTCTGTCGGCTGCACTCGCGGGTGACTGACGGGTTCGCATGCGACGACGCGCTGACCCGGTTTCGCGCGTTTGCGGGCGATGTCGAGGGGTCCTTGCCCGAGGACGGCTTTGCCCGGCTGATCTCGTTCTACAAAGAGGTGCCGGCGTTGCAGGTCGCCGACCATGCCGATGCGGATATGCTTCTTTATCAATGGGGGACGTATCGGTGGTTTCCCGAGGACCCGTTCTTCGAGATTTCGTTGACCCGTCAAGTGATCTATCCCGATGGCGAGGATCAGGAGATCTTTCAACTGGCGCTGGTCTATCGTTTCACGCCCGAGCCTGCGCTTGATGCACTGGGGCGCGGGTCGGAGTGGTGCCCGTCACAAGATGCCGTCCCGAACCTGCGGGCGTTCCTGGACAGGTCGGACGCGCTGTCGCTGGCGATGGCGCGAACGCCCGCAAAGGTCGACCTGACTTGGTCGCGGCAATAAGGCCTAGTTCCCGCGCCCGGTGAACAGCCCCGCATCCGCGGCCGCGCGCCGGATCGCCTTGGCTTTGTTCACGGTCTCCTGGAACTCGGCTTCGGGGTCGCTGTCGTAGACCACACCGCCGCCCGCCTGAATGTATAGCGGTTCGTCCTTCAACACGGCGGTACGCAGGGCGATGCAGACATCCATATCGCCCCCGGCCGAAAAATACCCGACGCCGCCACCATAGACGCCGCGCTTTTCGGGCTCCAATTCGTCGATGATCTCCATCGCGCGGACCTTGGGCGCACCTGAGACGGTGCCAGCAGGTAACCCGGCCAGAAGCGCCGAAAGCGCGTCATGCTCATCCGCCAATTCGCCGACCACGTTCGACACGATATGCATCACGTGGCTATAGCGTTCGACGATGAATTCTTCGGTTGGGCGCACGGTGCCGATCTTGGCCACGCGGCCTACATCGTTGCGCCCCAGATCAAGCAGCATCAGGTGCTCGGCTTTTTCCTTTTCATCGCCCATCAGGTCGGCTTCCAGCGCGCGGTCCTCCTCGGGCGTGGCGCCGCGCGGGCGGGTGCCGGCAATGGGGCGGATCGTGACCTCGCCCCCGAAGACGCGGACGAGGATTTCGGGGCTCGCACCGATCACCTGGAAGCCACCGAAGTTGAAATAGAACATGAAGGGCGACGGGTTGGTGCGCCGCAGGCTGCGGTAAAGCGCGAAGGGGGGCAGGGTGAAGGGCTGTGCCCAGCGTTGCGAGGGGACGACCTGAAAGATATCGCCCGCACGGATGTATTCCTTCGCCGCCTCGACGGCGGCCAGATACCCCTCATGCGTGAAGTTCGACCGGGGCTCTTCCACCGGCGCGCTGGTGCCCAGATCGCGGGTTTCGCCCGGCACGGCGCGGTCGAGATCGCGCACGGCGTCCATCACACGCTCGGCGGCTTGCGCATAGGCGGCCTTGGCCGAAAGGCCGGAGCTGATCCATGCGGGGGCGACCACGGTCACTTCACCCTTCACACCATCAAGCACGGCGACCACCGACGGGCGCAGTATCACCGCATCGGGCAGGCCCAGCGGATCGGGGTTCACATTCGGCAGGTGTTCGACCAGCCGGATCATGTCATAGCCCAGATACCCGAACAGCCCGGCAGAGGCGGCGGGCAGGTCGGCGGGCAGGGTGATACGGCTTTCGGCGATCAGGTTGCGCAGCGCATCGAGCGGGTTGCCGTCCATCGGCTCGAACCCGTCGCGGTCGAACCGCGCGGCGCGGTTCACGCGGCTTTCCTGGCCCCGGCATTCCCAGATCAGGTCGGGCTTCATACCGATGATCGAATAGCGCCCGCGCACCTCGCCCCCGGTCACGGATTCAAGGATGAAACTGTCGGTCTGCGCCTCGGCCAGTTTGAGCATCAGCGACACGGGCGTGTCGAGGTCTGCGGCCAGACGCGCGTAAACCACCTGGTTTTCCCCCGCCTCGTAAGCACGTGCGAAGGTGTCATATTCCGGGACCAGACGGGCCATCAGGGGAACTGCGAATGAATGGCGTTCAGCGCCTGTTGGTTGATCGAAATGCCACCGCGCGTCTGTGCGGCGCGGGTGAACATCTGGATCGCGTCATTGGCCATGCCCTGACTTGCCTGTTGCGACAGCGCGCTCAGAATCGCCTGTGCTTCTGCGCTGTCACGATCCGGCGGGTTGATCGCATCAAGCCGAACAATCGCGGCGGCCCCGGCATCTTCGAAGACGCGCACCTCGCCCGGTTCCATTGCAAAGACGCCCGCGACAAAGCCCGGCGGGGCATCGTCAAGAAAGGCGTCGCGCGACAGATCGCGTTCGACGCGCAAGGGCAGGTCGAGCCCTGCCATTTCGCGCCCGTTGCGAATGGCCTCGGCGGCCGCTTCGGCCTGTTCGACCAGCTGGCGCGCGGTTTCCTGCGCCTCCCAGCCCTCGATGACACGCGGGCGCACGTCCGACAGCGGCTGAAGCGCGGGCGGCACGATCCCGTCAAGGCGCATCGCGAAAAGCCCGCCCTCTTCGAATTCGATCACCTCGGGGAAATCGCCCTCTTCGGCAAGAAATGCCGCTTCGCGGAATTCCTGATACCCGGCGATGCCGTCGTTGATGTCGGGACGCCAGCCGATGCTGCCCACCTCAAGCTCGGTCTCGCTGCCCAGTTCCTCGATGGTCGCGCCCCCGGCAAGAAGGTCGTCGATCTCGCCCACCATGTCCTGAATGATCCGCCGCGCGCGGTCGGCGGCGTAATCGGCCAGAAGCTCTTCGCGGGCTTCTTCGAAGGTGGTTTCGCGGGCGTTCAGAATGGCGTTGACGCGGAAAAGCGCAGGGCCAAGCGCGCTGTCGAGCGGGCCGACCACACCGGGTTCGTCCAGCGCGAAGACCGCTTCGCCAGAGCCGTCAAGCTCGACCTCGGACACCGCGCCAAGGTCGATATCGTCGAGCGTGAGACCACGTTCTTCGACAAGCGTGTCGAACTCGACCTCACCCGCTTCAATACGTGCCATCGCGGCGGCGGCAGCGTCGGAATTGCCGTAGACAAGGCGTTCGACAAGGCGCCGCTCGGGTTGCACGAATTCATCCAGCCGCAACTCGTACTGACTGCGCAATTCGGTGTCGTCGGCGGTGATCGTATCAAGGATCATATCCGGCGTGATCCAGGCATAGGTGATCTGGCGTTCTTCGGCGAGCGTGAAAAGCTCTGCGTTTTCCGTGTGATAGGCTTGCAGATCGGCTTCGGACGGCTCGGGGATCGGCGCGGTCAAGCTGGTTTCGTCGAGCCGGGCCCAGGTGATGTCGCGTGCTTCGCGAACCCAGTCGAAGAGGGTATGGGTATAGGTATCCGTCGCGCCCAGACCACCGGCCACCGCAGCCTGAAGGATGGTGCTGGCGGTGTCGGCGCGCACACGGTCTTCGAACTCGGCCACGCTCAGCCCCGAATTGCGCAGCTCGAACGCATAAGCCTCGCGGTCGAACTGACCGTCCAGACCGCGAAAGGCGGGGATTTCAAGCACTTGTTGGCCCACGGTTTCGTCGCCGACGGAAAGACCAAGACTTGCCGCTTCATTTTCAAGCGCGGCCTGTCCGACCAGACGCCCAAGCACCGCGCGGTCGATCCCGGCCTGGCGTGCTTCCGAAAACGACACGGCGCGCCCGGCCTGCGCCGAGATCGCGCGCAGTTCCTGCTGAAGCGCGCGGGCATAATCGTTGGTCTCGATCTCGGCGTCGCCGACGCTACCGACAAGCCGGACCGAGCCGCCGAAATTGGTCGCCCCGAAGCCCGCCAGTCCGACGATCAGCAGGCCCAGAATGACCCAGACGAAAATGCGCGAAACTTGGCCTTTTGCCATGGCGACATGCCCCTGTTGCGGTGTTGTTGGCGAGGTTTATGTCAGGGGGCGATGGGCCGCAAGGTGTGCCGGATCAACCTGCGCCAAACGTGTGATCAGCGTGGCGATCCCACCCGCATCGGCATTGGCGAAAGCGATGCGCATTTCGCCTGCGCCAGAGGCGTCGGTTTCGGGGCGGAACATGGTGCCGGGCAGCATGAGGATACCGGCGGCATGGACAAGGGCCGGGGCCAGTTCAGCCGACGACATCTCGTAAGGATGCTTGACATAGGCGAAATACGCGCCACAGCCAAGGATCGACCAACCATCCAGCGTGGCCAGCCCCGCCTCCATTGTCGCACGGCGGGACAGGATTTCGTCGCGTTCGCCCGCGAGCCATTGGTCGAGGTTCTGCATCCCCCACAAGGCCGCGCGCTGACCCAACTGGGGCGGGCAGATGGTCACGGTATCAAGGTATTTCTCGACCTGCGCCAGTCGTGCGGGGCTGGCAAGGATCGCGCCGACGCGGTGGCCGGTCAGGCGGTAGGCCTTGGAAAAGGAATAAAGGTGGATGACGGTCTCATCCCAGTCGGGATCGCTGAAAAGGCTGTGCGGCGCACCGGTGCCCGAGTGGAAGTCACGATAGGTTTCGTCGATGATCAGGGCGATGCCGCGAGCCCGCGCCAGATCGCGGAAGGCCGCGATGACATCCGCGGGGTATTCGGCACCGCCGGGGTTGTTGGGGCTGACCAGCACGAGGGCGCGAGTGGCGGGGGTGATGAGGGCGCCGGCGGCCTGCGGATCGGGGATCAGCCCCGGCCCCGAGGGCAGCGGCACGGCCCCGACCCCGGCCATGTCCAGCGCCATTTTGTGATTGAAGTACCAAGGGGTTGGCAGAATGACCTCATCTCCCGGTCCAGCCAGGGTGGCCAGTATGGCGGTGAAAGCCTCGTTGCAGCCTGCGGTGATGGCGACCTGCTCAAGGGCGATCTGCCCGCCATAGATCCTGGCGGTTCGGCGGGCGACTTCTTCGCGCAGCTCCGGCAGGCCCAGCACGGGCCCGTAAAGATGCACCGTCGGGTCGCGCATCACCATTTCGGCCATGGCGGCGCGCATCGCCTCGGGCGGCGGGGCAACGGGGGCGGCCTGGCTGACGTTGATCAGCGGGCGGTCCGGCGGGAAGGTCACGCCGGAAATCCAGCGCCTCGCCTCCATCACCGGCGGCGCCATGGTGGCGGCCATGTCGGGATTGATGTGCATCGGGTCCGGCCCTAGTCGGTCCCGCGATAGGGTTCCACATATTGCAGCGCCATGTCCCACGGGAAAAAGATCCACGTGTCCTGGCTGACCTCGGTGATGAAGGTATCGACCATGGGCCGCCCCTTGGGCTTGGCATAAACGGTGGCGACATGCGCGTTGGGCATCAGCGCCCGCACAACCTCAAGCGTTTTGCCGGTATCGACCAGATCGTCGATGATCAACACGCCGGTGCCATCGCCCACAAGCTCGATATCCGGGGTCTTGATGACGCGGGGTTCGGATTGCTCCTGATGGTTATAGCTTTTGACGCTGATGGTATCGACGTGGCGGATATCCAGCTCGCGGCTGACGATCATCGCGGGCGCCATGCCGCCGCGTGTGATCGCGACGACCGCCTTCCAGGCGCCATTGTCGGGCCCGTGCCCGTCCAGCCGCCACGCCAGCGCGCGACTGTCGCGGTGGATCTGGTCCCAGCTCACGTGAAAGCCTTTTTCGTGGGGCAAACGGTCGTTCATGTCGATCACCTGTCGGTCAGAAGGCGGGCCCCAAGCCCGCCAAGGATAAGGGCCGTAACCCGGTCGATGCCGGGTTTCGCGCCAAGATAGGCGCGGCGCACGGGGCCCCGGCTAAGCGCCGTGGCGAAAA
>JABDPT010000044.1 GCA_013042605.1 Paracoccaceae bacterium | reverse complement strand
AGTCCTCGACCGTCTGCGGAAGCTCATCCTCTGAGATCTTGTCAGGGTCATAGGCGATACCGGTCTGGTTGCCCCAATAGCCGTAGGCATAGTGCATCCCGTCATGACCGCCGAGTTCCGTGCGCATATTCGCGGCTTCTGGAAGGACGTCGTTGAGTGGCCCCAGCGCGATTTCGGTCGGGTCGAACAGATCGATGCGATCCGTCCCCATTGCCAGCACGTCGATGTCGCCGGCGTCGCGGTTTCTTTCGGCGAGGAATTTCTCGATATTGCCTTCATGCGTGCCCTCTGGGATCACGACCTCAATTCCGTATTCCTCGGTGAAGGCTTTGGCGACCTCGCGGTAGCGCGGCTGGAAGTACCAGACGAACCAGCTGACCTGGCCCTCTTCCTGGGCTTGAGCGACGATTTCGTCCCAGCTTTTGCCAAGAAGCTCTGAATGCCCCCCGGCGAAAGCACCGGTGGCAAAGGCCGCCGTGGCGACCGTGGCGATCAAACTGCGTAACATGTCGTAGTCTCCCTTGTTTTAGTTTTCGTACGCGCGTTCAGCCCTTGCCGCCCATCTGGGCCGGGTTGGCAGACTTCAACAGCCGCTCCAGCCCGAGCATCAGAAGGACGTTGGGGACAACGAGGATCAGCGACACGACAGCCGCGTTCGGGCGGATGAAGTTGTAGCCGAGATAGGAATAGAGGATCGACGGTATCGTGGTGAAATTCGGCGCGCCGACGATGAAGGCGATGGCGAATTCTTCGATGGATTGGATAAAGACGATGATCAGCGAGGCGAGGATCCCGGGCAGAAGCGCGGGCATGTAGGCGGCTCGGAAAACGGCAAAGGGGGACGCGCCGAGGTCTCGGGCGGCGTCGATCAGGTCTTGCCGCACCTGTCCGAACGACACGGTCATGATCCGGATCGCGTAAGGCAAAAACAGCACGCAATGCGCCATCAGGATCGACAAGAATCGCGAATAGATGCCCAGCGAGAAGATCAGTGACGAAAAGAAGATCGCCAGCACGAAGCCCGGCACCACCAGCGGCAGCAGCGTCGCCACCTGCGCCAGTCCCTTGCCGGGAAAGTCGTAGCGGGCAAAGCAATAGGCGGTGGGTGAGGCGAGCAGCAGGGTGACCACGGCCACCGTCGGCGCCAGCATGTAGGAATTCGCGATGGCCTGCGGCAGGGCGGTGGTTGTCCAGACCTCGACCCAACGCAGGACCGTCAGGCTGGGCGGCAGCAGGTCAGGGTAATTCCAGCCCGTTTCAGGGTCGACCAGCGACCAGAGCACCGCCATTGTGAACGGCACGACCAGCCAGATCGTGACGACTGTGAGCAGCAGCACCATCAGGATGCGGTTCAGCGTGCCGCCCGTGCGCAAACGCTTCTTCGGGGCAGTTGCCGTCGGGCTGTCGGCCAGGCTCACCATCTTGCCCCGCCCCGCAAGACGACCCGTGCGAGCACGGCCAGGACCAACGAGCCGAACAAGGCCAGCCCCATCAGGCTGACCCCGACGACGGCGGCCTGGTTCCAGCGCCCAAAGCTGTCTTTCAGGAACACCATATATTGTGCCATGGACTGAACGTTCGTGGGGCCCGCCGTGACCTGGAACGCAAAATCGCCAGCCGCGCCAATGAAGATGATAATCAGCGAGGCCTGCATCGCCTGCACAGTCAGTGGGGCGATCACCTTGCGAAAGCGGTCAAAGCTGCCCGCGCCCAGATCGCGCGCCGCGTCCAGCACTTCATCTGAGATCGACTGCACCGCGCCCGTCAGGAGAAGCAGCGCAAAGGGCAGGTTTTTCCACAATTGCAGGAACACCACGCCCCAGGCGCCACGATCGTTCTGCAGTCGGATCGGAGCGTCGGTGGCACCGATCCACATCAGTAACTGGTTCACGATGCCGTGGAAGGCGATGACGTTGAGAAACAGGAACGACGCCACGAGGCCGGGCACGAAAAGCGGCGCCTTGAGCAGCGCGCTAATTACAAGACTGCCCCGAAACGGCCGCCTGAGCCAAATCGCAATGGGATAGGCTAGGATTACAGAGCCGATCGCAGCCACCACCGCAATATAGGCTGAATAACTCAATGCGCGACTGAACTGCTTGGAATCCAACACTTTCTGCCAGTGTTCCAGCGAAAAACTGTCCTCGCCGACAAGGTTGTAATAGCCGAAGGACTGCATCACCGCGACGTAGAAAACCGAACCGATCATCACTAGGATCACGCCCAGACCTGGCGTCAGAAGCGCGACGATTAGAAGCGTCCGGCGCCAGGTCATCCAAGCTCTCCCCGGACAAAGCGGATGCGATCCGGGGGCAGGCGAAAGGTGACCCGGTCGCTCATACTGCTGGCGCTGCCGGGCCAATGTAGGCGCTGGTCGGGGGCACCCGGCACCGCAATGTGCACATCGGTGTAGGCGCCTTGATACGCTCTCTCGCTGATGTCGGAGGCGACAACGTTTTCGCCCTCGGACACACCGTAGTCAGCCGCCTCGGGACGCCAGCAGAGAAACCGCGAGTCCGCAACAGGCGGATCGTCGACGGTGAACCGCCCCAGCGGGGTGTCGACCGTGTGGTCATCCACCCGCTCAAACGGCAGAAGATTGGCCGAACCGATGAAGTCAGCGACGAATGCCGTTTCGGGACGCTGATAGACTTCTTCAGGGTCGCCGATCTGTTCCACCTTCCCGCCGTTCATCACCACGACCCGGTCGGACATCGCCAGTGCTTCGGACTGGTCATGGGTGACATAGATTGCTGTGAAGCCAAATTCGCGCTGCAGGCTGCGGATTTCCCGCCGGACCTGTTCGCGCAGCTTGGCGTCGAGGTTCGACAACGGCTCATCGAAGAGCACGACCGATGGTCGCATCGCCAAGGCCCGCGTCAGCGCCACGCGCTGCTGCTGGCCACCCGAAAGTTTGTTCGGAAGTTTGTCGCGGTTCGCCTCCAGATCGACCTGACGCAATAGTTCGTTCACCCGCTTAACGCGATCGTCTTTCGGAACCTTGTTCTGCTTGGGGCCGAACTCGACATTCTCTGCCACCGACAAATGCGGAAACAGCGCGTAGGACTGAAAACACATCGCGGTGTCGCGCTTTTCCGGTGGCGCGTTGGTGACATCCGCGCCGTTCTGTTCGATCCGCCCGGTGGTCGGTGCGTAAAAGCCTGCGAAGATCTTCAACAGCGTAGTCTTGCCACAGCCTGACGGGCCAAGAAGCGTAACAAACTCGCCCGGCTCGACGCTCAGATTGATCCCTGAGAGCGCGGTAAACCCGTCTTCAAAAACCTTGCTCACATCGATAGAGCGCAATGCCGTCATGGAAGTTCGTCCCCCCTGGGAACACCTGTCGCCACTGGCTGGTAACGCGGTCCACCCTTCAATTCACACCATGCAAAACCGATTCTTGCAACGAATCTATGACTCTGATCAGAAAACCGGCTTTGGGATGCAGCGGTGATTTCCACGCTGAACGGCGCCAAATCGTGCTATGGGTCGCGCCAACGGCAGAGGCCCACAGGGCAGAAGGTGTGCGGATGGGACAGGTCGATAAAGTCGTCATCGTCGTGTTCGACGGGCTGCGCCCGGACATGATCGCTGGCCGGATGCCGGTGCTGCAGGCGTTTCTAGGCGACAATCTGTGGTTCCGGAACGCCCGCTCGGTCTTCCCGTCGCTGACCCGGGTCTGCACCACGAGCGTCTCGACCGGCACCTGGCCGGGGCGGCATGGCATAGTCAACAACCAGTTCCACCTCAACGGCGACCTTGGCGGTCCCCTCGTCGATACGGCCCGCATCGACGATCTGGTCAAGCTGACGGACCGGGCCGGGGCCATCGTCACCTCCGACAGCCTCGGCCAGCGTCTGGTCGTGGCAGGCCGAAGCATGATGGCGATCCATTGCGGGTCCGCCGGCTCGGGGATGCTGGTCAATCACGCTGTGCGGGAAAACGGGCAGCGGACCTTCTCGGTGCACGGGGCCGATGCGACGCTGACGCCCGAGATCGTGCCGGGCATTCTTGCCGAATGCGGCCCGTTGCCAAGCCACGACGTGCCGAAACTCGACGTTGTGGCCTATACAGGCCGGGTCGCGACAGAAGTGGCCCTGGCGCAAGATCAGGCCGACGTCACGCTGGTCTGGCTGCCGGAGCCAGACACGTCGTTCCATTTTTGCGGCATCCATTCCGAAGGTGCTGATAAAGCGATGCGGGCCGCGGATACGGTCTTTGGTGAAATTCTCCAGACCGTCGCCGACGGACCCTTTACGTCCAGGACGGCCGTCCTTGCCCTTTCGGATCATGGCCAGATCGCAACCAGCGCAATTGTGGACCTCGCGGGCCTTCTGCGCGCGGATGGGTTTCGCGCAGGCGGGGTGCCGGGCGACGACACCGACATTCTGCTGACGGGCGGAAACATGGGAGAGATGCGGCCGATAACACCCGATCCTGAACTGATCGCGGATCTCGGCCGTTGGCTAATGCAGCGGGACGAGATCGGCATGGTCTTCGCCGATCCCGAAACCGTCGAGGGCGCCTTGCCCTGCGCGGCGGTTCACCAGACCCACGCCAGAAGCGCCCCGTTGCTCTATGTCATGCGGTCGGACCAGACGCTCGGGCCCGGTGGCCTTCCGGGGATCGGGGTCTACACCGGTGGCGTACCTCTTGGCGGAGGCATGCACGGTGGCCTCAACCGCTTTGAGATGAACACGGTCCTGGGAATTGCCGTCCCCGGTGGACGGCAGCGCGAAACTGAGGATGCACCTGCCTCGCTGATCGACGTCGCCCCCACCGTCCTCGATCTTCTCGGAAGTTCGTTCGAATGCGAAGGCCGGGTCTTGCCGATCTTTGCACCGGAACCTGAACAGGCGGAGGTCGAGACCTTGCAGGCCAGAAGCGGCCATTTCGCGCAGAGGCTGGTCCGCTCGAAGATTGCAGGCCGCAGCTACCTGATCGAGGGTGAACGAGCGGAACCGGAAGCCTCTTGACGCCGTAAGCACCGGCGTCTTCAGTCCGCAGGACAAGCAAGAGCAGACCGCCGCGATGCAAGCCATTCTGATCACCGACCTGCACTTGTGTGACCCGGACAGGGCGATCGCGACCACTTCATCCAATCGGCCCGCGATTTCGGCGACCGTCGTTTCGTGTTTCTCCACACGCTCGACCCCGGCAGAGATGCAGGCATCCTATACCGCAATAGACTGGACTGGCTGGAGGACCGGCTCGGTGACAGTGGTGAGATCTATCCGTTCCTGCACCATCCGCTCTGTGACATCGGCGACCCGGACCTCGATACGATCAATCTTGCTAACGCCAACGATCTTGCAGCGTTGTTCCGGCGGCACTGCAATGTCCGGCAGATCTTCTTCGGCCATGTCCACCGCACGATATTTCTTTCCCGGCACGGGATTCCCTGTGCCAGTCTCGACAACCTCGGCGCGGACAGTTCGCCCGTGCTCACTCCGGCGATTAGCCTCTTGGCCCGCTGTGGCGAGGGTGTGACGAGCGCGGTCAGACCTCTCGCGTGACGGCGGCTTCCATTCACGCGCGCCGCGTGCTCTTAATTCGGTACACAGCACGACCCACGAAGCAAGGGTATTGTCATGGCTCCATCACGGCCCAATGAAATCGAGCATCTGACGGGACGGCTGTCCGATCTTCCCCGCCCGCCTGGTATCTTGTTGCTGAATGGCGGCGGCAAGTTCACGCCCGACGGCGCTGTGCAACACTGGCCGGGCAATACCTTCATCTGCCATGTCGACCGCAGGTCCCACGCCTTCGAGGCGATGCGCGAGCTTCAGGAAAACGTCAAGAAGAGCGTATTCAACAGATTCTTTACTTTCCTGCCGCCGCCCAGTTTCCACATGACCGTCTACCAGGGCCTGTCGCCTGGCATGAAACCGGGAAGCGGCTGGCCCGAGGGCATCCCCGAGGGTCTTTCGCCCGATGATGTGAACGCGCTCCTACTTGAGCGGTTGGACCGACTGGCCTTGTCGACCTCTTACAGGATCAAGGTAGACGGTCTTTTTGCCGGCTACAGCCTCACGGTGTCCGGGGCCGATGAAGCCGAGGAACGTGCCCTACGCCAAACGCGCCTTAGCTTGCGCGATGCCACGGGAATAACCTTCGAAGACTTCGACAGCTACGTGTTCCATATCACGATGGCTTACCTGATCGATTGGCTGTCTGATGGAACGGCGAGGGAACTTGTCGACTTTAGTTCCGAGATCAGCCGCCGTTTTCTTAGCGAGATCGGGACAATCGAGCTGGGTCCGGTCGAGTTCTGC
>JABDPT010000043.1 GCA_013042605.1 Paracoccaceae bacterium | reverse complement strand
CTTTTTCACCTGACCGGCACGGCGATGGAGCTTTTCAAGGTCAGTGCCGGGTCGTGGAGCTATCCCGAGCCCGGTCTTTTCAAGCTGATGGGCGTGCCGCTGTTTTCGGGGTTCATGTATGCGTCGGTCGGGTCCTATATCGCGCGGGCGATCCGGGTGTTCGACATGCGCTTTGCCCCTTATCCGCCGATCTGGATGACCTTTGTGCTGGGGGTCGCGATCTATATCAACTTTTTCGCGCATCACTTCCTGCCCGATATCCGCATCGCGCTTTTCATCGCCACGGTCGTGCTGTTCGCGCGCACCCGCGTGTGGTTTCGCATTGACGGCTCTGCCTATTGGATGCCCATGCCGCTATCCGCCTTTCTGGCCGCGGGGTTTCTGTGGATCGCCGAAAACATCGGAACGGCCACGGGTACGTGGATCTATTCGGGGCAGATCCCCGGCGAGATGGTGAATTTCGCCAAACTGGGATCCTGGTACCTGTTGCTCTATGTGGCCTTTGCCACTGTCACGGTCGTCTCGCGCGAGGCTTTGTCGCGCGACCCGCTTGACCCGCGCCGCAAGCGGTTGTGACGGCTGGCCCTTTGCGATCGGTCGGGTTAGGCACTGGCCCATGTTGAATTCCGTCACCCACGGCGAAGACACCGCCGCCCCGCCCCTGATGATCGCGCATGGCCTCTACGGGTCGGCGCGCAACTGGGGTGTTATCGCCAAGCGTCTAGCTGACAGCCGCCGCGTCGTATCCGTCGACATGCGCAACCACGGTGAAAGCCCGATGACCGACACCCACAGCTATGCCGACATGGCGGCTGATCTGGGCGAGGTGATCGGCGAAGGCCCGTGGGACATTGTCGGGCATTCGATGGGTGGCAAGGCGGCGATGGTGCTGGCGTTGACGCAGCCGGACAAGCTGCGCAAGCTGGTGGTCGCCGATATCGCGCCCGTGGGCTATGGCCACACGCAGGTGCAGTATATCGAGGCGATGCGGGCCGTCGATCTCGCGCAGGTGGAAACGCGCGGCGACGCGGACCGCCAGCTTGCCCCACACGTTCCCGAAGACGGCAGCCGCGCCTTCCTGCTGCAATCGCTGGATGTGAAGGGGCGGCGCTGGCGCCTCAACCTCGATGTGCTGGAACGCGAGATGCCGGGGATCATCGGCTTTCCGGAAGTTGACGGGCAATTCGACGGCCCGGCCCTGTTCCTGTCGGGCGGCGACAGCGACTATGTCCGGCCCGAGCACCGCGACCGCATTCGCGCGCTTTTCCCGAGGGCGCGCTTCGCGAAGATTCCCGGCGCGGGGCATTGGCTTCACGCCGAGAAGCCACGCGAATTCGAGGCCGCGATCCGGGTATTTCTGGACGCCTGAAGCGGCGTCAGCCCCACAACCAAAGCTGTTTGGCGATCATCGAGAAAAGAAGCGAGGCCAGTCGAAGCATTGGTGATGTCCCTTTTTGTGTCGGGACCGGTATATGCCTCTCCGGTGACCTTTCCTTGATCTCGGTCAGTCTTCGAAAAGGCTCATGATGTCAGCCTGTTAGCTCTTTGATTGCTTTTCCAGCAGCTCCTCGAACAACGCGTGGTTCGGGCAAAACTTCGGCGCCTCGCCCCCCGGCGCGCCCCGGTCCAGCCAGGACTCGCAGGATCCTGTGTGATTGCATGCGGTACAGCGAATGATGGTCTCGCGAATGACCTCTTTTTCATCACGCGTCAGGCGTTTCGGCAACGCGATATTAAGCGCGCGCATCATGCGATGGCGCAGTTCAAGGCCCTTGTCGAAGCGTTGGAGCCAAGCACTGTAAATGGGTGGCTTCATCGGCACCCCTCCCTTGTCTGGCTATTTTTCCAGAAAGAGGCACAGAACGCCTTGATATCCGTCATGCCGGGGCAAAATAGCACGCGGACCACAATTTATGTGCATTTGATGCAAATCTAGCGGATTTATGCCATTACACCGCGACATCTTGTTGATCTGACCGCCATCCCGCGCTATCCGTTGCCTCACAGGTGCTGCAGACGCGGAAATGCATTACTGACGGCGGGGTCCGGTTGCCAATGGCAGGCGGGCCCTGTTCCGTTCTACCGATGTCTGGTTAAGATACCGTTTTGCCACAGGAAAAGGCGCCAGGTGCTCAGACGCGGTCTTCGCATTGCGCTGTTGCCAGCGCGCCCTGACGCCTTCCTGAACTGGCATTCCCTTGCGGGTCCTCCGGCCCAGTGCTCGGGGTCTTGCGACCCTTCGCTGCCTCGCACGCTCCGAAAAGCCCTTGAGACGCGCCCAAACCCTCCAAGCCGCTGCCCTTTCAAAGCTGCTCCGAAAAGCCTCTCTGTCCGGTCAACTGCCCGTGATCCTTCGCTAAAACGTGGCAATACCTAAGTTCCACCTCGTCCGCTCCGAACCCTCTGGGCCTTTGCGCCCCGCCCGGTTTCTTGCGTCCCCGTGCGGTAGAAACACAGTCGCCAAAGCCCGCGAGTCGGACAAGGGAAAAATCACGTCCCGGCGAAATTTCTTGGGGATAACATACTGAATTCAATGTGTATTCTTGTGTGGATAAGTCGGAAAATGCAAGCGTCTGACAGGGCTTGCGCGGGTATAACCCGGCGCGCAACGCGCTGGACGCAACCGCTCCGAACTGGCATGACATCGGCACGGTTTTTGCAGGAGAACACCCCATGTCGCCCAAGCTGATCGCCGTTCTGGCCCTCATCGCCGCGACTCACACGATCGCGGGCTGCACGACGCTGGTCGTCGGCGGCGCGGGCCTGATCATCGCCGACGAGGTGATGGAGCAGGACGGGGATGACGGGCTGTTTTAGGGCTGCACAACGCGTACACAAGCCGTACACAACCCGTACACCGCACGGTGTACTTGGGGCGCGTTAACGCGGGGCTGCGATTTTGGGGGCGATGTTCCTGAATGAGGCCCCGACATGACCTTCGACCCCACCCAGATCGGCAAAGACCCCGCCGAAAAGATGACCCTGAAAAAGCGGCTCGAGCATCGCTTTCTCATCGACCAGCTGAGCCAGTTCGAATGGGACCTGCGCCACGCGGTGTGGGACGGCCGCGTGCTGCCGAGTGAATGGAACTTCGCGTTCAACACAGAGAACCAGCCGAAAAAGACCCGCGTGACGATCCGGCTGGATGCCGATGTGGTCGCCTTCTTCCGCAAGATGGGGCCGCGCTGGCAAACCAGGGTGAACCTGATCGTGCGCAGCTATGTCAAGGCGCGGCTGGCCGATCTGGTCGACGGACCGACCGGCATCGAGGTGGCCTTGGACAGCATCCCGGAGCGGCCATATCTCGGGAAGTGGGAGGAGATCCTGAGATTTGCGGAGACGGGGCGGAGGGATTGAGGGGGGACGGCGTGATCGGTGAATATGTGCGGGTCAGGGGCTGATCTGGCCCAGCGCCCGGGCCGCAGTGGGAGGGCGCGGAGAGCGCCCGCCCCTGGGGGGCGGGTCATGGTGGGGTGGGGGGGGGGGGGGGG
>JABDPT010000007.1 GCA_013042605.1 Paracoccaceae bacterium | reverse complement strand
GCGCGCGTGCTGCAGCGATTTGCAAGCGCCGGTGTCGCGGATCACATGCAGGGGGATGTCCTGCGCGGCATGGTCGAATGCAAGTTGATGCTGCGGCAGGTGTGGGGCACCGATAACACCTATACCTTCGGGGTAGCCGGCACGGGATGGAGCGGCCTTGACGCCATGATGGCGGCGGTCATGCCCGGCGATACGGTCGTGGCGTTCACCAACGGCACGTTTTCCGGCATCGACGGTCAGACCTTGCGCATGAAGGCCGCGAGCGCCCAAGACCTGGCAGCCGATCCGTTGGACCCCCGGCCCGCGAACGTGATCATCGTCGATGTCCCGCATGGCACGTCGGTGACCGGCGACGTGATCGATGCCGCGCTGGCCGAGCACAGCCCGAAATGGGCGTTCATGGCGCATTGGGAAACCGGCTCGGGCCGGATCAACGATCTGCGGGCCTTTTCGGACGCGTGCGAACGCCACGGCGCGATGGGCCTGGTCGACGCGGTGTCGTCCCTGGGCGTCGCCGATTTCTCGATCGACGATTACCCAGGCGTGGCCGCCTGGGCGTCGTGCCCGCAGAAAGGCATCTGCTGCCTGCCGCTGACCTATGCGCCGGTGTCCTTCACCGATCGCTATATCGACGTGCTGAAGGCGCGGGGCACCCGCAGCTTCGTGCACCATCCCATCCTCGAAGCGCGCCACTGGGGCATCATCGACGGCAAGGACGTCGACAAGGGCACCTATCACCGAACGCATTCGGCCTATGCCGTGGCCGCGTTCCACGAAGCGCTGCGCCTGACGCTGGAAGAGGGTCGGGCGGCCCGTGCTCAGAGCTATGCGTATCACGAGGCGGCGCTGCGTGACGCGGTCGAGTTCATGGGGTGCGAGGTGACGTCGAACATGACCAGCCTTGTGGTGTTGAACCTGCCGGGCGACCTGGCGGGGCGCGAGATGGAACTGGTTCAGAACGCTCGCTCCGAAGGCTTCGGCATCTGGCCGACGCTTTCGGAACCGGTGCAGGTTCGTATCGGGATCCTGAACCAGTTGTCGCGCCATGCGGTGTCAGACATCGTCCTGCGCTTTGCAAGGGCCATGAAGGACATGGGCGCGGATGTGGACCTCGGCGCTGTCGAGCAGCGCCTCGACGACTACTATGCCGCGCACGCGATGGCGGCGGAATAAAGCGAATTCAATGACATGCAGGCGGCCCTACCGGGCCGCCTTTCGATCTTGGGGAGGAGCCCGACCATGAACGCACCTTTTGAAGCCACCGGATTTTTCACGGAGGGATTGGAGAGCCGGGATCCGGAAGTTTTCGGGGCGATCCGGTCGGAGCTTGGGCGCCAGCGCGACGAGATCGAGTTGATCGCGTCGGAGAACATCGTGAGCCGCGCGGTGATGGAGGCGCAGGGCTCGGTGATGACCAACAAGTATGCCGAGGGCTATCCCGGGCGGCGGTACTACGGCGGCTGCCAATACGTTGATATCGCCGAGGACCTGGCGATCGACCGGGCGAAACGACTGTTCGGTTGCGGCTTCGCCAACGTCCAGCCCAACTCGGGCAGCCAGGCCAACCAGGGCGTCTTTACCGCTCTTTTACAACCGGGCGATACGATCCTCGGCATGAGCCTCGACGCGGGCGGTCACCTGACGCACGGGGCGAAGCCCAACCAGTCGGGCAAGTGGTTCAACGCGGTGCAGTACGGCGTGCGCCCGCAGGATATGGAGATCGACTATGACCAGATCGCCGAACTGACGGCGGCACATGAACCGAAGGTGATCATCGCGGGTGGATCGGCGATCCCGCGGGTGATCGACTTCGCGCGGATGCGGCAGATCGCCGACACGGTGGGAGCGTACCTTCTGGCGGATGTTGCGCATTTCGCCGGGCTGATCGCGGCGGGTCTGTACCCCTCGCCCTTCCCGCATGCCCACGCGGTGACGACGACGACGCACAAGACGCTGCGGGGCCCGCGCGGCGGCATGATCCTGACCGATGACGAGGTCATCGCGAAGAAGGTGAACAGCGCGATCTTCCCCGGCATCCAGGGCGGGCCGCTGATGCACGTGATCGCGGCCAAGGCGGTGGCCTTCGGCGAGGCGCTGGAGCCGTCGTTCAAGACCTACCAGGCGCAGGTGATCGCGAACGCGCAGGCGCTGGCGGACGAGTTGATGAAAGGCGGCCTGGACATCGTCACGGGCGGCACGGACACGCATGTGATGCTGGTCGATCTGCGCCCCAAGGGGGTGAAGGGCAACACCACCGAGAAGGCGCTGGGGCGGGCGCATATCACGACGAACAAGAACGGCATCCCGTTCGACACCGAAAAGCCCACGATCACCAGCGGCATCCGCCTCGGCACGCCGGCGGGCACGACCCGCGGTTTCGGCGAGGACGAGTTCCGCCAGATCGCGCGCTGGATCACCCGGGTGACCGACGGCCTGGCCGCGCATGGCGAGGACGGTAACGCAAAGGTCGAGGCCGAGGTCCGCGACGAGGTCCTCACCCTCTGCCAGCACTTCCCAATCTATCCGACGCTCTAGTTCACCTTTTCGCAAATACGCATCCCTCGTGAGGGGGGGCGGGGCACCCCGAACGCAACAATCGTGTCGCGCGCAAGCGCATCCTTTCGACAGTTCAGGAGTCGCCCAGGTTCCTGTTTGTCAGAACTCCGATTGTCTGGCATCCCTGATCCTCGAAAGGGAGGCCGATGCTGGCACTACGGATCAGAGCGATGACACGCAGCCACTGGCTGGCGCTTTTCGGCCTGATCCTTCTGTGCTGGGCGGTCCTGTTCGCAATGGCCGTGCCGCCCGAGCTTCGTGCGCTGGAGAACATCTACGGGGCCGATCTGATCGCCGCCATTTGCGGCGCCACACCCGGGTCCGCCGGTTTCCTTGGCGCTGTGGCGATGTGGGGTCTGATGAGCTTTG
>JABDPT010000220.1 GCA_013042605.1 Paracoccaceae bacterium | reverse complement strand
TTCTTCGGTCACGCGTCGCCGCGCTTGAGGAAAAGGTCAGCCAGCTTCCTGAAGTCATTGCAAGCGGCGGTGGCGACAACCGGTCGACGCTTCTGGATATCCAGCTTCAGGAAATCGACTCTCGGATCGAGCGGCTTGAAGCCCAGCAGGGTGAGCTTGCCACCGAACTTGAGCTTCTGGCCATCTCGATCGAGACGACGCCGGGCAACGCGGTTGCGCTGGACGCGCTGGAACGTGACTATGAGAACATCCAGAGCCAATATAATCAGGCCGTTGCGCGCCAGTCGGCTGCTGCGACCGGCGAGCGGATCGAGCTTTTGTCGAAGGGCGAGCGGATCCTCGTGCTAAGCCAGCCGGTCGTTCCGCGCCTGCCATCAAGCCCGAACCGGCCGCTGGTCGCTGGTGGCGGTCTCTTCCTTGGCGTTTTGCTTGGTGGCCTGACCGTCTTCCTGCTTGAGCTGATGAACAAGTCCGTCCGCCGCCCTGTCGACCTGACGCGGTCGCTTGGGATCGTGCCGCTTGCCACGGTGCCGATGATCCGCACACCAGGCGAGTCGACGCGCCGGAAGTCGGCGGTTCTTCTGCTCTTCCTGGGTTTTTTGATCGGTATCCCGGTCGTGCTTTACTACGTGCATTTCTTCATTCTCCCGCTCGACCTCGTCTTTGATCGTTTGATCAATGCGGTTGGCTTTTGATGCGGTGATTTGAGCAAGGATCCGACCGATGGAAAAACTTCAGGCTGCTATCGAAAAGGCGCGCGAACAGCGCAAGACCACGACGAAATCCGGGGCTACCGAAAGAGCCACGCGCGGCGCGGCGACACCTGCGAACTGGGATGCGCTTGAAATGATCTCAACGCGGGCCTCCGCGATGATGAAGAAGCGCGTTTTCGAAGACACCCAGTCGCAGGAAGCCAGCTATTTCGACCTGTTGCGTACCAAGATATTGCAGCAATGCCGTGAACATGGATGGCGGCGGGTTGTCGTGACATCGCCCACCAAGGCCTGTGGCAAGACGACGATCTGCGCGAACCTCGCGGCAAGCTTCAGCCGCCAGACAGACCGGCGCATGATGCTGATCGATCTTGATATGCGCCGGCCAGAGCTTTCGAAGGTGTTTGGTCATCGCGCAGAACACAGCTTTTCAGACGTTCTGAGCCAGAAGGTCGCCTTCGCCGATCAGGCGGTGCGCCTGTCCGAAAACGTAGCCATCTCAATGAACCAGACGCCCGCGCCGAACCCGTCGAAGCTTATTCTTCAGGACAGCACCGGTGGCATCATAGACCAGATCGAGCGTGAGTACGCGCCCGATATCATGATCTTCGATACACCGCCCGTTCTTGTGACGGATGACACGCTGGCCTTCCTCAAGCATGCCGATTGCGCGCTTATCGTCGCGGCCGCTGAGACGACGACCACGGATCAGATTGATAAGTGCGAAAAGGAAGTCGCCGAGAACGCCAATGTCATGGGCGTCGTTCTGAACAAGTGCCTCTATAACGACGAGGCCTACGGCTACGACTATAAATACTAGGGCTAGTTCCGCAGCGTCGTTGACGTCTGAAGCACGTCTTCGGAAACGTCGCCTTCGAGGTCGATCACCGACGCGCCCAGCGCAAGGCGCAGGCCGCCGTCTATTGGCTTGATCGAAGGCGTGCCGGGCCATGCTGACAGATCCAGCGTGTCGCCCGCACCCCAATCCGTGATCCTGGTAATACCGCCATAGGCCACGACATAGGTCGTATTTCCCGGCCCTCCGGTCAGGGTGTTATGCCCGGGCGCGACATGGATTTGGTCATCGCCACCGCTCGACACCACCGTGTTGCGTCCCGGACCAGTGTGAATTTCCGACCCGCCGTCACCATCGTGGATCGTGTCATTGCCGGGCCCGCCGTAGATCGTGTTACGCCCCGCTCCGCCTTCGATCCGATCATTTCCCGGACCACCGTCCAGAAGGTCGGCCCCCTGCCCGCCGATCAAGACGTCGTCACCGGGCCCGCCAAAGAACTGATGCCGGTCCTTGCCGCGTTTGGACTTTGCGATCAGCACATCGTTGCCGGCACCGCCTTCAAACCGTGCGCCACTGTATTTGGGGCCGACCATCACGTCGTCACCACTACTCCCCACGACCTCTACGCTCACACGCTCACTGCTTTCGAAATTGATCGGGCTGGCCGGGTGGGCAACAATGCGAATGACCTTGCCCTCGGACGGGTTGTCTTCGTGGCGCGACCGAACCGTGGCAATGCGGACGTTTTCGACGTTGGGCGGAAGCTTGAGAACATAGTCATCGGGCCCGCCCATGTACCACAGGGTATCGTCGCCGCCGTCCTTCTCTTCCACGATCTTTTCGGCATCTGCGCCATAAGCCCAGTATTGGGTATCGCCACGCCCACCCGTCAAGGCAACCGTGCCATCGACAGCCATCATTGCATGCACCCCAAGACCAGGGTCTTCGAGCCCGGTCAGATCAAGGCCAAGCTCGCGCGCACCTTCGATCAACTCGGATCGCAGGCGATCCATCGGCGCGGTATCGACAAGGTTTTCGGTCTCGCCGGGATCGGACACGACGTCATAGACATGCTCTTCCCCGTTTGGATATCGGAAATAACGCAGGTGGCTGAGATCGGGATCGGTAGGGCGCACGGAAAGCGTGCCAAAGACGCATGTTACCGGCGATTTGCTGGTGTCATATTCTCCGAAACTGGCATCGATCAGCGGCAAAAGGCTTTGTCCCGATACCCAGTGCGGGCGCGGAGGTAGTCCGGCAAGATCAAGGATCGTCTTGGGCAGGTTATGCAGCGACACGGGCAGATTGATATCCTGCCCCGCCTTCATTCTTGGCGACCAAATGCCAAGCGGAACATGCGCGGCGCTGTCCCACTGGCTCATCTTGTGGAAGCTGTCGTGATTGCCAAGGTTGAAGCCGTTGTCGGACAAGAGCACCACGGTGGTCTTCTGGCCCAGTTCCGACGCCTCCAACGCATCGAGGAAGCGCCCAAGCTCGTGATCCATGTGCGAACAGGCCGCGAAATAGGCGCGAACAACCTGACGCCAGGCCTCGTCCCCGGCCTTTTCGGGCGTCCACTGGCCGTTCACGATATAGGCCGCCTCGTACACCGCAATTCCGGGTGGCGGGCCATGATAATCGGCCTCGTCCGCAATTGATGGCCAGCGGATCGCCGACACATCATACATCTGATAGAAGCGATCCGGGCAGACCAGATTGTAGTGCGGATGCTGGAAGCCAAGCTGGATCAGGTGACGGCGCGACGGATCGGCTCGGCCCAAATAGTCGATCGCGTTTTGTGCGACCGAGTAGTCATAGAACTTGTCATCCTGCGAGCCGTCATCGTTGGGATGGTTTATCCCCTTGATCCCCGGTCCGCGATCCAGATAGGCCTTTTGACCCGTGCGGTTCTGTTTGCTGACCGCCGGCACGTCTTCGTGGAACAGAACGCGCCTGTATTCCTCGGGCATCGGCTTGTAATTCCCATCCGTCTTCCCGGTCGTGAAGGTCCGAAACCCCGCGCGGCGCAGGTCGTATTGCCACGCTTCCGTCGGCGGTAGGACATCACGCCAAAGCCGGTTCAGATCGACAAGACCGGTGCGAAACGGCGACAGGCCGGTCGTAATCTCGGCCCGGCAGGGCGCGCAAAGCGGCACGGTCGCATATGCATTGGAAAAACGGACGCCACGCGACAGGAAGCGGTCGAGGTTCGGGGTCTGAATGGTTACGCCAAAGGCGTCGCGCCATGTATGCACATCGATCAGATCGTCGATCCAGATCACGGCGATATTGTCATTTTGGATGGCGCTGCGATCAAAGCCCATTTTCTTGCACCTCTTCCAAGCGAGCCATCAGCGCGTCCCGAAGCGGGGCGGCAGCCGGGGCGAACACGTCGGTATCCGGCAGGAACACGACATCGAACACGCGCGCGGCCCCTTGCGCGTTCAAAAGGCCAGCACGCTTGCGGCGGCACCCGATGAACAGATCCTGCGGTCCGGGTTGAAACACGGCGTCCGTCCGAACGCTGACTGGTGCGGCATCGCCTATGGCAAGTCTCAGGTCGGCACCCGCTGCATGTGCCAGAACAAGCGTAGGCTTGCGTGAGATGTCGGATCGGACCACCTTGGCGGCATTGGGATCATTGCGCAGCCCGAATGTGATCACACCGCCCTCTTCGGACACATAGCGATAGTCGCGCGATCCCGAAGCACTTGTCGCCGCGATGGTTTTGCCATCCCCGTCTGGCGCATAAAAAATGATCGCCAGGCTGAATGACGCCATGTCGACCGGATCTGAAGAGGCAAACCCGCTCGCCACGCGCGGCGTGAAGGCAAGGCAGGGCGTCCGCCCATACTGGTCCACCTGACAGCCGCCTTCGTTGCCGTCGGCGGGATGCGCCACCGGTCCATTCCCAATCGGATCCAGTGCCCGAACAGGTTCGCCATGAACCGCGGGCGCCGCGTACCAGATCGCCTCTGACGAAAGCAGAACCTCTTTGGGATCTGGCGCTGGCGGGTCGAGCAACGCCCCGGCGGGAAGGTCGGCATCCAGAAAGAGCATTACCAGACCTGCAATTCTGCCGGCAGCGCCCAGCGATGAAGCGTCGGACTGCCATGCCACGATGGGTGTTCCCAGAGATCACGCAAGGCCCCGGGTCCCGACATGGCATATCGCAAGGTCAACTTTCCTTTCGGCAGCTTCTTAGCCGTGCGCAGGTGCAGGGCACGCGCGTCAGATGAAGCGACCTTGATCTCGCTGATGGCAACAGACGTGCCACCTTCATCCAGAAGCTCGAACCCGAACCCGTCTGCGGCGCCAAGCGGGTTCCCGCTGTCGATCACAAGGTCTTCTGTCGCGGCCACGATCACCTCAATTTCGTTGTTCTGCCCGGCGATGCGTTCAGCCAGAAGTGGGACGGGGCATTGCCAGCGTTCTCCGGTCAAAACAGTGTCTAATGCGGCAGAATCCATGGCAGCCTGCGCCAACGACCCGTCGCGTGTGAGACGGCCGAACCCATCTTTTTCGAACATATAGCCGGGCGCCGGCACGACGAGTTTTGACCGGCCGGACAGCATCGACAGATACCATTGCTCTGACATGCGCATGCCAAGGCGGTCACACCGAAGCAGGATGACCGGCTCGCCCAATCCGTGTTTGTGTACCTCCGCCAAAAGGGCATCGACCAAATGCCCCATCGTGGCGACAAAGCTGGTGGGATCGGTGGTTATGTCTTCGGGTCCGTAATCGACCGTGATGGCAAGGATTCGGGCCGGTTTTTCGAGGGAGGACGCCGCCTTGACCAGACCGTCGATCACCTTTGACAGGTTTTCCATCGCCGGGCCGGATAGGAGAGCCTCAATCGTGGTGGAACCGTCAGTCTCAGCGCGCGCCACGACCAGGGGCAAGGCGCGCGATGCCCCGTGGCGTGCCGAAACAACAGCATCGGCGAAATCGCTGATCTGCGTCGCCTCCGCAAGGGTCTGAAGCCCGGATTCAGCCCAGTTAGACACTGTCCCGCCACCACCCGACGCCCCAAGTTCATCCGCCGGGGCGACAACATGGTGGCGATATCGGGCCGTCGCCTCATACGCATCCGAGGCAGAGGGGCCGCCGATTGTGAGCAACGCCATCAGCGGCCCTGGCGTATCGGCGATGACATCACCGCCGCGTGCCGGAACCCGATAGCTGCGCGAATAATTGAATGGCGACAGGCAGGCGTCGAAGACAATCCAGTCACCGGATTGGCGCGGGTTCCAGGCGTCAATATCGCCAAGAGCACTGGTGTCTGAGACTGAGGCGCTCTGCGTTCCCAGGCCAAGCCGCGCGGCAATGTCGGCAATAACCTGATCGGACAGACGAAGCACCAGGCCCGTGTAATCCCATGCGATGACATCGCCATTGCGCGCCCGCAGGATTACGTCGTTTGACTTGTGTCGCACGTTGGCGGTTCCACCTGCCCTTTTCTTCGACCGTGACGATAGAACAGGCCGAAGCCTCGTGCCAGCAGGTTCCACCTGAACGCGGCTCAACACATGCGGTTCTCGCTCTGCAAGTCGGCCGCGCCGACGAAGTCGGTTGGATGAACCTCGACCGGCCACTTCCGTGACTAATCCTCGTTTCCTCACAAGCGCTTTACAGGTTTGTATGGGCTCAGCTCGATGCAGTCGCGTCGATCAGGTTTGTTTTCGTTCAATCGGAAGAGAACGTCGCAATAGCGATCGTGCCGGGCGAGCGGGGGTTGATCTTGCGAATTTACCAGACGACAGAACGATAAACATCGGTGGGAGCAAGTTCGTTCTGGATTGGGCGGGGTCACCGAAAGAAACGGAGCACGTTCTTACTAAGACTGGCAGTACGAATGCTGGCTTCTAAGCCGCGTTTAGCCTTTCTGCCATCCCCGCGAGATCCACGATCGGAAGTATCTCTGCTTCGGCTCCATTGCCAAGTTGGACCAGCGGTTCGGCCATATCGTCGGTGTCGATAGTTCGCGAGCGCCATTCCGACGTGCTCAGACCAACAACCTTGCTGACGGTGATCCGCCATACCCTCCCACAACGACAACCCGGTGTTGAAATGGTACCGCTTCGCAGGATGCTGCGACGCATACGAGGTCTGCTTGGTGCCCTAACTGTGACATCGGATTTTGTCGGTCACCTGCCCAAACCGAATGCGTGATCCGTCAGTAGCAACTGGTTGTTGACCTCATGTCTTGAGAAGCTGCGT
>JABDPT010000219.1 GCA_013042605.1 Paracoccaceae bacterium | reverse complement strand
CGGCTTGGCTGGCCCCGCTCAGCGCGTGGTCATGGGGGTCGGTGATCGGCTTCGGCATGGGTGCACCTTGGGTCAGCGTTCCCCAACTCTGCCCCATTGCGGCCGACGGGGAAAGGCCGCGTCAGGCAGCCGTGCCCCGCGGGTCGGCCATCACCTGATGGTACGCTTCCATCGCATCGCCCGCCACACGCGGCCAGCGATAGTGCGTTTCGGTCTCGGCAAACGCGCCGTTGACGAATGCTTGTCGGGTGTCCGCGTCCCAGCCCGCCACCTCGGTGATCCTGGTGATCCAGGCGTCGGCGTCACCGGGTGGGATATGAAAGCCCGTGACCCCATCGACCAACGCCTCGCGCAACCCCGAATGATCTGCGGCCAAGGCCACCCCGCCACAGGCCGCCGCCTCGGTCGCGACCAGCCCGAAGCCTTCGAATTCACGGGTGTCGACATCGATATTCGGGACTACGACGCAGGTCGCCCGCGCGTAAAGTGTCGCGAGGGTTGTCTGATCCTGCGGCCCGATGAACTCAACGCGCGGATCGGACAAAGCCGCTTCTTCGGCGGGCGACCAGACCGTTCCGGCCACCTTCAGCACCAAGGGTTCGGGAAGATGCGGCAGGACATTGCGGATGAACCACGCACAGCCCTTCCGCTCGACCAGCCGCCCGGCAAAGAGGATGAAGGGGTCGGGCGCGACGTTTGTCGTTTGCTCTGTCATGTCGGTCGCCAGCGGCGAGACCCTCAGCCGCTCAAAGCCATAGCCACCGGCGCACTGCGCCGTCGCCTGCGAGTTGGCCACCACGAGTGCACCGGGAAGCATCCAGGCCCCAAGCCGCAGGTATCGCGCGTAAAGCCGCCCCTTCCGGCTTGCCCGGAGCCCATAGGACACATCCGTTCCATGCGCCGAAATCACGATAGGACGCTCGCGGTCCCGCAGGCGCGCGGCAAAGGCCAGCGGCCAGGACGCCATGTCACCAATGTGCACAACGTGTCTTCCTGCCGGAAGTGATGCGGCCCAGAATGCGGTCTTCAGACCGAAACCAAGAAGCGCGAACACCCCCGGCGGCGTGCCATCTGAACGCCCTGGCAAATACCGTGGCATTACGACTGCCAGATCACCCAACGCCTCGCACAAGCGGATCGAATAGGTTTCCATTCCGCCGACCGCCGGGGGCCATTTGCGCGTGATGAAATGCACCGTTGGGGGACTGTCAGCCGCCTGTGTCCGGGACGTGTCAGCCATCGACCGCCCTATCCGTATTTGTCGGTGACTTGGGCAAGCTGGCGGAAGCCGTCGCTTTGGGCGATCAGGTCGTTATAGGGTCCGATCGCCTCGATCCGCCCGTCTTTCATGAAGACGACGCGGTCGCACTCTTTCAAAAGGTGCAGGCGATGCGCGATCAAGACAACGGTCGTGTGTCCGCGCAGGGCCGAAATGGCGCGGGACACCTCGTATTCCGTTTCGTTATCAAGGTCCGAGGTGGCTTCATCCAGCACCAGCAGACTGGGCTTGCGATACAGCGCCCGCGCGATGCCGAACCGCTGACGCTGCCCCCCAGACAAGGCATTGCCAAGCTCACCCACCGAACCGTCCAATCCCCCCGGCAGGCCTTTGATCGTCGACCCCAGACTGGCCCCGGCAATCGCCTCGGCCACCCGCGCATCGTCGATCATGTCGGGCGCTTCGCCGAAAGCAATATTCTCGCGCGCGCTCGCGTCCAGAAGATACGTGGCCTGCGGAACATACCCGACCGAGGCTTCGGCAGCGCCGTCATGATCGGGTGGTTTGCCATCCACCAGAAGCTGCCCCTGCCGGGGCTCAAGCAAGCCAAGAAGAATATCGACCAGCGTCGATTTGCCGGCCCCCGACGGCCCGGCGATTCCGATCACCTCGCCCGCTTCGATCCGAAGAGAGATGTCACGAAGAACCGGGGCATCGACGCCGGGATAGTGATATCCCACATCACGCAGTTCGATCGACTTTTCGAACCGAATGGTCGGGCCCTTCGCCCCTTTCGCCTCTGCCTGAAGAAACGGTTCCGTCGCCGTCAGATCGGCCTCCAGCTCTTCCAAAAGTGGCTCGGCTGACTTCAGCATATTATTGAAGTGGGAAATCCGGGTCACCGCGGGAAGCATTCGGAAAATCGCGTAGGTGAAGGCGGCGACGAAGGGCACAACCTCGACTGCGCGGGTCTTGTCCCAAAGCAAGGCAGTCATGATGACCATGCCGGCAAGCAGCATCACGATCTCGGAGAGTGGGCGCACGGCGAGTTGGTTGAGATTGATGCGCGCTTCGGTGCGCCCCAATTCATGAAACTCAGCACCGATCAAACGCTCCATCTGCGCCTCGGATCCTGTGGATTTCACGATCTTCACGTTCGGCACGAACTGGTTGATCCGCCCATAGAGGGCCTTGGTCACAGCCGCCCTGACCGCGGCCAGCGCACGAAGCTTGCGCCCCATATAGCGTTGGTTCGCCATTGCCAGCACACCCAGAACCGACATCGCAAGTGTCACGCCCAGCGGTTCGATCACGAATAGCGCAAGCGTCATGCCGATAAGTGCCACCAGATCGCCGAAGCGGTTGAAATAGCTCATCCCGCCTCTCATGGCGAGTTCCACGGGCACATCGCGCAGTCCGCGGTAGTACTGGCTTGTGGTGCGCGGCAGGTGGAAGGCGACCGGCGCGGCCAGATAGCCGCGCAGCAACCGGTCCGAGACCCGGGCAATGAACCCGGCCATCGTCATCGTCTGAAGCCGAAGCACAAAGATCATGGCGACATTCTTGAAGAGGACGACCCCAACCAGGGCCGCCCCCATCATGTAAAGCAAGCCCTGATCCGGTTCAGCGCCAAGCACGCTGTCGAACGGTGCCGGAATACCGGTGCCGCTGGGCCGCACGATGATCAGGAAAATTGGAAAGATGAGGGCAATCGTCACCACATCCAGAACGGTGACGAACGCCGTGAGAGCAAGGATCAAGAGCACGCGCCCGCGCCCGACGAACCGGTTCAGCGCACCTGACATGCCCAACGTCATATCGGGATGCCCCGGTCGCCCGATGGCGCACGCATTTGCATGGCTGTCTGCTCTCGTCTTTTTCTTTAGGCCTCAACGCCCGTATAGCAGCGCCCGGCCAGCCCGCCAAGCACCGCCGCGTTATTCCGCGGCGATGCCGAGTTTTGGGGTTGGGGCCTGTGCCATGCTTTCGACCGTTGCGGGCTTGCGGGGCACCCGGCGACCGATCAGCGCGAAGACCGGCGGTGTGAAATAGAAGGACACCACCGTCGACAAGATGACCCCGCCCGCGATCGAGGTCGCGAAGGGCGGCCAGAACCCGCCACCTTCCAGGATCAGCGGTAAGAAGCCCCCGAAGGTCGTGACCGTGGTCGAAATGATGTGGCGGCTCGATCCGGTGACCACGTCGACCATCGCCTCGCGGTCCCCCGCGGCTGCGTCTTCATTGGCCTGCAACCCGGTCAGGATGATGATCGCCGCGTTGATCGAAACGCCGATGGACCCGATCACCCCGATGATTGCGTTGATCCCGAACGGGTATTGCATGACCGCCAGCGCCAGCATCGACAGACCGGCCGATAGCCCGCAAACCACAAGCGCAACCGCCGTCAAGCGGAACGAGTTGAAGGTCAGGGCAATGGTCGCAATCGTCAGCGTCACGATGATACCGACCGAGGCCAGCAGATTATTCAGTGTGCTCGACCGCGCATCGCTGTCACCGCCCAATTCAAGGCGATACCCGGCAGGCAGCGCGAACCCGGCCGCGTCAAGGCTGGCTTGCACCGATTGCAGCACTTCTTCGGGCAAGAGGTCTTTCTGAATGTAGGCCTGAACGACATTCACACGCTCACCGTTGCGGCGGGTGATGACGCTTTCCGCGGGTTCCAGCCGCACTTGCGCGATTTCAGAGAGCGGCACGCCGGGAAACTGGCCAGCGGCAGCGGCCGTGGCAGCCCCGGGAGGCAGGATCGGAAGATCGGAAATGCGCGACAGGTCAGACCGGGTGGCCGCACCAAACTGGACGCGAATGGGCAACTCCTCGGTCCCCTCGACAAGCGATCCGCCGGTGATGCCGTTCAGACCCGCATCAAGCTGGGCCGCGACATCCGTGAGCGATAGGCCCAGCAGGCGCGCAGCGACCTCGTCGATCTCATAGCGCAGCTTGGGCGCGCCGCCGTTGATGGTAGTGCGCACATGGGTGACGGTGTCGAGATCGGCCACCAGCGCCCGCGCCTCGTCCCCGATGCGGCGCAGTTCTTCGACATCCTGCCCGACAAACCGCAACTCGACCGGCGCGGCCACGGGTGGACCCTGCACAAGACCGCGCACAAGGATGCGGGCCTGCGGGAAGTCGGCGTCGAAGCGGGCCTGAAGCTCTGGTACGAGGCGCGCAGCGGCCTCATCCGTCGTGGTCGTCACCATGCCATGCGCAAAGCCGGGTTCCTGACTGCGCCCGCCGGTGATGTTGTAATAAAACGCGGGCCCCGACTTGCCGACTGTCCAATAGGCGGTGCGGATATCCTCCAGATCGGCAAGCTGCGCATCGATCTGCGCGACTAGATCGGCGGTGGCGTCGATGGCCGTGCCAATGGGAAGCTCGACCTCGATATAGAACTGGTCGCGGTCGACGCCCGGGAAAAACTGCGCCGTGAGTGTCGGGAAGCTGGCAAAGCCCAGCAGCGGCAGAATAAGTGCCAGCGCGATGGACTTGACCGGATGGTTCACCGACCAACGGATCGTGCCGGCAAAAACCTTGGCCAGTCTCGGCGCGCTGATCCCGCGCGACAGGAAGCTGCCCTGCCCTTTCGTGGGCAGGAAAAGGCCCGCCAGCGCCGGAGTGACCGTCAACGCCACGAAAAGCGACCAGAAGAGCATCAGCACCACGGCAATCGCAATCGCGCCGACGAAGTCCCCCGCCGGACCGGGCAAGAGGATCATCGGCGTGAAGGACAAGGCGGTTGTGACGGTCGAGGCCAGAAGCGGTGCTGCCAGACGGCGCACCGCGTCGCCCACGGCATCGATCCGCGCCATGCCGCGTTGCAGGCGTTGCCGGATCTCGTCCGACATCACGATGGCGGCGTCCACCAACAGACCAAGCGCCACAATCAGCCCGGTCACCGACATCTGATGCAACGGCAGGCCGATGAAATTCATCGTCGCCAGCGTGGCAAGACCCACAACCGGAAGCACCAACGCAACGATCGCCGCGGCGCGCACCCCCAGCGTGATGAAAAGCACCGCGACCACAAGCGACACACCGATGGCCATATTGGTGCCGACCTCGGCCAGACGGTTGGCAGTGTAACGGCTTTGATCAAATAGGAGGTCTTCACTGACCCCTACCGGAACCGCGTCGGACCCTGCGTCAAGCTCGGCATGGACATTGGCCATCCAGCGGTCGATCTGAACGCCTTCCTGCGCCAGCACGCCGACCAAGATCGCGGGGCGCCCGTTCGAGAACGCCAGTTCTTCGGCGGGAAGTTTCGGCCCGCGCGTGATCTCGGCGATATCGCCCAGCCGCGTGACCGCCCCGTCGGCGTTTTCGCGCAGAACCACGTCGCGCAGACGATCAAGCGCCTTAACCTCGCCCGAGATATTGATCGCAATCGCGCTTCCCGGAGAGACAAGCTGGCCCGCCTGCACCTTGCCATCGGCGCGCCGGATGGCGGCGCTGATGTCGCGGGTGGTCAGGCCAAGCGCGGCCGCGGTCGCGGGATCGACCGTGACAAGAACTTCTTCTTCCGGCGTGCCGAACAGATCGACCGCCTTGGTCTGCGGGATCCCGCGCAAGCGGTCGGCCAGCGCCTCGGCATGCCGGCTCAGAAGCGGCAGCGGAAGGTCGGCGCGTTCCGGCGTGATGGCGACGACGGCGGAATAGGCGCTGATGCCCTCAGCGTTGAATTCCGGCGGCTGTACGCCTGCGGGAAAGGTGCGGCGCGCGTCTTCGACGGCATCGCGGGCTTCGGACCAGACCTGTTCGATCACAGGTCCTTCCAGCGTCTCCAGGAGTTCGATCGACACGACCGACACGCCGTTGCCGGACACCGAGCTGATCGTGTCCACTTCAGGGATTTCGCGCAACTCGCGCTCGATCTCGGCCGTCACCAGCGCCTCGACCCGCGCGGGGTCGGCACCTGGGAAGCTTGTCGTGACCGTGGCGAAAAGGTTGGTGATCGTGGGGTCTTCCTGCCGACCAAGCGAAAGGAGCGATGAAACCCCGGCGGCGATCAGAACCAGAAGGATAAGTGCGACAAGACGCGGTTGGCGGAAGGTCAGCGTTTCCATCTCAGCTTTCCCCGATGATGCGGACAAGCTGTCCGGGCGTTACGCGATGCGGACCGGCGTTGATCAGCCGCGCCCCGTCCGGGAAACTCCCGCGCACGAAGACGCGATCGCCCTCGGCATGGATCACTTCCACCGCCGCGGGGCGCACGCGGTCTTCGTCATCGGCAACCAATATCGTCCAGACCCCTTGCACCCCCTCGCGAAGGGCCGCGACAGGCACCCATGTGCCCGGCGCGTCGACGCGTTGGGTCACGGCCAGCGTGGCCGTTTGGCCGAAAGTCACCTCCGACGCATTCGACAAGGCGAAAAGAACGGTGCGCGTGCGCGTAACCGGATCGATATCGGGACGCGTGGCGAAAAGTGTCGCGTCATATGTGCGGTCACCAAGGGTAATTCTCGCAGTTTCCAGCGTCGCTGGATCGATCGACAACGGCAGACCGATCCGCACCAGCGGCGGTACCTCTTCGAGAAGCGAAAACAGTGCCTGCCCCGCGCCAATCGTGGTGCCCCGGTCGACCAGCTGCGCGCCGATGCGGGCGTCGAATGGAGCCGTGATCGCGGATTTCTCCATTCGGATCGCAACGGATTGCAAGCCTGCGTCGATCTCGGCCAGTTGTGCGACCAGCGCCGCCTGATCGAACCGCGCGCGATCGAGCGCCTCGGTCGGGGCAAAGCCGCGTGCATTCAGTTCCTCGCGACGGGTCAGCGACAGATCGGCAAAGGCCAGTTGCGCCGCCACAACCTCGCGCGACGCCTCAAACCGCGTGCGCTCAGCCTCCAGAAGCGACGTGTCCAGCCGGGCGAGCACGTCGCCGGCACGCACGATATCGCCCTCGCCCACTGGAAGCTCTGCCACCAGCCCGCCGAATTCAAACGCGACATCGGTGGCCTGCGCGGCCTCGACAGCCCCGACATAGCGACGCTGAGTGTCGAACCCCGGCTCTGTCTCAAGCAACGTGACCGACACGGGCACAGCAACGGCAGCGGGTGGTTTTTCGGCCTGATCGGCGCGGGCGGCAAGGAACTCTGCCCCGCTCACCACCGCAAATCCGGCGATGGCGATGGTGATCACGGTGCCCGACACGATCATCAGGCGGCGCAAGGCACGGCGGAATATACCGGGTGTGTTTTCAGTCGTTGGCATCGTGCTCTCCAAGCCCTATGTTAGAGGCCCTAACATATGTTATAAGTTCTAACTTTGACAAGAGGTACGTGGCATGGCATCGATCGGATCATGAAAAATTCTGGCGATATCAAACAGAAAACCGGCTATCACCACGGCGATCTGCGCGCACAACTCGTTGAAGCGACACGGGTTCTTGTGGAAGAAAAGGGCCCCGATCACTTTTCGGTGTCAGAGGCCGCGCGAATCGCCGGTGTGTCGACCGCGGCCCCGTACCGGCACTTTTCGGATAAGGACGCGATGCTGCTGGCCGTGGCCGACAAGGGCGGCGAGCGGCATCTGATGCAAATGCAATCGGAAGTCTCCAAGTTTCCCAAGGGCAGCATCGACCGCATCATTGCCATGGGCCGCGTCTATGTGAATTTCGCCCGGAACGAACCCGGCGTCTTTCGCCTGAAGTTCAGCCGCAAATTAGCGGCCGATCAGCAGATGGCCGATGATGACGTGCGCCCGCTCGATTTCGTCGAACGGGAAGTGGCCGATTACCTTGGCCGTGCCGAAATCGACGATGACATCCGCAAGCGCGCCTTCCTGCTTTGGACCTTCGTGCACGGGTTGTCGTTTCTGTTGATCGACGAAAAGACGTCCTTCACGGATCTGGCGGTTGATCTCGATGACGTTCTGACCGACATTGCCGAAAGGGTGATGCGCTGAAGGCGACCGCTCTCGCCATTTCTTGCGAAACGACTGCCGATCTATCCTGTTGGGGGAGGCGTTGTCCGCTTTCTTTCAGAAGGCGGTTGGTGGGTGATGAGAGACTCGAACTCCCGACATCTTCGGTGTAAACGAAGCGCTCTACCAACTGAGCTAATCACCCGACAGGGCGCCTGATAGCAAAGCCCGGCCCGGCTTCGCAAGCGCTTTCGGCCTCCGGGAGATCGGCAGCAAAAAAGGGGCCCACGCGGAGCCCCCTTCTCACTGATTTGCGTTGTCCGATCAAACGGCGATCGGTCCACCGCCCTTCTTGGTGACCACCACGACCGACGGGCGCGGCGGGATGCCTGCGGCGAAATCGGGCCAGCGGGTCGCGGGGTCTTCGAAGGTCGACTCCCGCTCGAACCCGGGAAAGTCCCTGGTTCCGTCCGTGCCCGGGTGCTGAACCGCGAGAAACAGGGTCTGGCTGTCATCAGTGAAATACGGACCGCAAAGCTCACCGCGCCCACCGGGCAGCGGAAGAAAAGCTTGGAATGGCCACGGGCGCCTTCGGCATTCAGCGGGGCAAAGCCCAAATAGTCGTTGTTATAGCCGAACTGCTTGAGCTGCGCTTCGGCGGTCTGATTATAGGGGTCGAAATCGGGCGCATTGGCCGTATTCGGATCACCCCAACGCAAGAGGATCTCGGCGTTATAGCCGTCGGCTATGTGCATATCCTCGTCATTGCCCCAGGCCAATTCGTCGAACTAAAGACCGCTATCAGCGGCCCCCATGGCCGAGGCTTGCTTCGGCGCGATCATTGCAGATGTGCCGAAC
>JABDPT010000040.1 GCA_013042605.1 Paracoccaceae bacterium | reverse complement strand
AATGCGTGCCGGCGTTGCGGCGCGTGGTCGCCACGGGGGTCGCCGGGGGGCTGCCGATGCCGGCGATGGCGGCGGCTTTGGGCATGTATGACACGATGCGCACGGCGCGCGGCACGACCGACCTTATTCAGGCGCAGCGCGATTTCTTCGGCGCGCACGGGTTTGAACGGGTCGATGCGGAGGGTGCGCATCACGGGCCATGGGGCGCGCGGTGATTATTCGGCGGCGAGCGGGATCCTGGCGGGGCGGCCGATCTCGGTCAGATCGGCGACCACGTCGGCCATAAGCGCGCGGAAGGCGGCGAAATTGGCGTTGGGCCGGATCGTGTGTTCGTTCATGTAGAGCGCGCGGTCAATCTCGACTTGGATCACATGCTGGTGGCGCGAGGGGCGGCCGTAATGCTGGGTCGTGTAGGCGCCCGCGAAGGGGGCGTTGCGCACGACATTGAGCCCGGCCGCGGCGAAGGCGCTTTCGATGCGGTCGACCACGTCGGCGCGCGCGGCGGCACCGAACCGGTCGCCCAGCACGATATCGGGGCGCAGCCCGTGCGGGTGGACCACGCTGTCGAGCGCCTCGTGCGGCATGGAATGGCAGTCGATCAGGATCGCTTCGCCGAACTGGTTGAGGCTTTCGTAGAGCAGCGTTTGCAGCTTGTCGTGATAGGGCCGCCAGTAATCGCGGATGCGCACCTGTGCCTCGCGCAGGGGCATCTTGCCGCGATAGATCGCGCGCCCATTGGCCACCACGCGGGGGATCACGCCGAGGCCCGAACTGACGCGCGGGTTATGGGCGGATTTGCGCACGCCTTCGATCAGGGCCGGGTCAAGCTCTTCCGCCGAGCGGTTGAGGTCGAGAAAGGCGCGTGGGGCGCGGGCCGACAAAAGCGGCGCGCCGGCGATGGGGGCGCTGTCGAAGAGCATGTCGACGAAGGCGTCTTCCGAGGATCGGATCGCCCGTTCGTCAAGAACCGACCGGCGCAGGAAGGACCAGGCATAGTCGCGCCCGCTATGGGGCGAGGCGAAGACGACGGATGTCGTGCGCATCTGCGGTTCGACAAGATGGTAGGCCGGTTCGATCATCTGCTCTCCTTCCCCGGAAGAGTATAGGACGAATTGAGCGGTTGCCAAAAGCCCTTGAAGACTCTGCAACGACCTTTTATAGACCTGACACCGGCGCGGGACTTCCCGCGTCTTGTTCGTTTGAACAGGGCGGGAGGCGCGGCGGAAATAGGGCGATTAGCTCAGCGGTAGAGCACTTCGTTGACATCGAAGGGGTCACTGGTTCGATCCCAGTATCGCCCACCACGTTTGCCGGCCCGGCCGGTGTATTGCAACCAGGCGCGACTGCGCCGCGACTTTGGGAGAGGGACCATGAAGGTCAGAAACTCGCTCCGCTCGCTGAAAAGCCGTCATCGCGACTGTCGCGTTGTGCGCCGCAAAGGCCGCGTATACGTGATCAACAAGACCCAGCGCCGGTTCAAGGCCCGCCAGGGTTAAGAGCCATCTGGCCGGCGTCGCACCGGCCAGCTGCGGATAAAAAGCCGCCCCTGTTGTGGGGGCGGCTTTTTTCGTTGGTGCGGTGAGGATGCGTGCGGCGGGGTGGCGGTTGCGGGCGTCGGAATTGATCTGGTTCATTACCTGAGACGGCGATTTGGAGTAGGAAATTTGCATCGATGTCGCGCGCCTTGACGCGCGGGACAGGCAGGTTGCGAAGGGTCCCGGTTCAATGACAGAGCGTGAGTTCGACATCGTGTTGTGGGGCGCAACCGGGGCGACGGGCCGCCGCGCCGCGCACCATCTGGCCAGACGCTGCGGGGAAGGCGGCGTGCGACTGGCCATTGGAGGCCGAAACCGCGAGAAACTGGAGGCGTTGCGCGGCGATCTGCCCGATGCGGGTGGCCCGATCGCGGTTGTGGTGGGCGACAGCCATGACACGGCATTCATGGCGGCGATGACCGCCCGGACGCGCGTGGTCGCATCGACCGTCGGGCCCTTCGCGCTTTATGGCAGCGAGCTGGTCGCGGCCTGTGCGCAGAACGGCACGCATTACTGCGATCTGACGGCCGAGCCGCAGTGGATGCGTGCGATGATGGACGCGCATGAGGACACGGCGCGCGAAACCGGGGCCCGGCTCGTGCAGTCCTGCGGGCATGACTCGGTCCCGTCCGATCTTGGCGTGCAGTTTCTGCAAGAGGCTGCGGTGGTCCGGCATGGCAAGCCGTGCAGGCGCGTCGCGACGCGGGTGACGCGGATGAAGGGGGGCTTCAGCGGTGGCACGGCGGCGAGTTTCCTTAATGCGATGCGGTTGCGCGAAACCGATCCGAACTTCGGGCGGCTGTCACAGGACCCTTACGTGCTTTGCCCCGCAGGCCAGCGGCAGGGCCCCGATGGGCCGGACCGCATGATGCCGATCGAGGTGACGTGGGATGCCGACCTGAAAGCGTGGACCAAGCCCTATTTCATGGGGCCGATGAACTCAAAAGTCGTGCGGCGCACGAATGCGATCATGGATTACCCCTATGGTCGCGACTTCAGCTATCAGGAGACGGGGTTGACCCGTGGCGGGATTGGCGGCTGGCTGGCCGCGATGCGCGATACGCTCGCGGGCCGCATGCTTCTGACCGCCATGTCGATCCCGAAAACGCGCGATCTTTTGCAACGTCGCGTGCTACCGAAATCCGGCGAGGGGCCGAGCAAGAAGGTGCGGGAGTCCGGGTCGTATGAATTGGTGCTGGTGGGCGAGATGCCCGATGGCACGATCCTGAAGGCCCGCGTGACCGGGCAGGGGGATCCGGGCGTGCGGTCGACGACGCTGATGCTGACGGAAGCCGCGCTGTGCCTGGCCGAAGATGCCGACAAGATCACTGTCGGCGGGGGGTTCTGGACCCCGGCGGCCGCGATGGGCGCATTGCTGCGCGACCGCATCACGGCGCATGCCGGACTGTTCTTCGAGATGATCGACGAGACGTGACCCCGGCAGCGGCGTCTTTACCCGCTTGCGGTCGAAGACAGCGCGCTCATCACGACGACACCGGCGATGATCAGGCCAATCCCGAGGTATGCGAAACCGTCGAGTGTCTGGCTGAAGGCCACGGCACCGACAAGCGTGACGCCAGCGATGCCGCCACCCGCCCAGACCGAATAGGCCATGCCGACCGGCATGGTACGCACGACAAGGGACATCACGTAAAACGCCAATCCGAAGCAGATCAACGTCAGACCGGCAAAGCCGATCTTGGTGAAGCCATCCGATAGCTTGAGCGATGTGGTCGCGAGGATTTCGATCGAAATACCAAGTGCCAGCAAGATCCAATGCATGGGCTTATCCTTTCAAACGGGCGTTACGGGCCAGTCGTCATGCGCCCGAAACGGTCACATAGATATCCGTCTCAAGCTCGTCCTCCGACGAAACATCGCCGGGCTCGTTGAGATAGATTTCCCAGCTTGGCGCGCCGACGGTCATGCCGTTCTGTTCGATGTATTCCATCATCTCGCCATAGCTGATGCGCAGCTTGGCGTAAGGCCCTTTGTGGATGAAATTCAGAACCCGGCCTGCGGGCAGCACGTCTGCCTTCACATCGCCCTCGGCCTTCTGCGCGTCCTCGGCAGAGACGAGAAACCCGGCCCTAAAGGACATGGTTTGCTCGTCATGGGTATAATAGACAGAGAGAGGAGAGCCGGCGCTGGCGATCCCCTTCTTCGCGATCAGTTCGCCCACGGATTGAAACGCACGTCCCATGGCCCGGCCGATGTCGCCCGGATCCATCGAAGAGCTGCCTTCTGCATAAAGATATGGGCGCTCTTCCACGTCGACCATCTTGTAATCGGTCATGTCATACCCTTTCGATTGCTATCCGCGCACCTGCTTGAAGACCTTCGGATCGACGCTGGCCGCAGCAAGGACACCGGACCAGAGCGCGCCCTGAATGCCCGGGCTCACCACGTCTTGCCCGCTGAGATAAAGGCCGTCTATCGGGGTCTTGGCGTTGAGTGCATTGCTCACCACCCGCTCGGGTGTCACGTCCAGCCCGTAAAAGCCGCCCTTGTGGTGGCCGGTGATCGCCGTGGTCGCCAGGGGTGTGGCAAGCTCGCGAAACACGACGAGTTCTGCGAGTTCCGGGAAGCTTTTCTTGAACTGTGTGAACATCTTGTCTTCGACCTGCTGCTTGAACGCCTTGTAGTCCTCGCCGCGCGCGCCCGAGGGAAGGTTCGCCCAACGGGCGACGGTTTTCCAATCGGTCCAGGACACCATTTCGCCCGAGTATCTTTGTTTTGGGCCCGGATCGTGTTCGGGGTCCTTGAGAGACGCGAACGAGACGAAGAACATCGGCGGATCACCCTCTGGCGCCGTGTCCCAGACGACGTCGACCTCGCCCGTCGGGTAGAACCAGTGGTTCGACCGGGTGGCGCCGGCCTCTTCCACGTCGCCTTCGAAGCCAAGGAACAGGGTGAAATGGGAAATGGAGTGCGGCAACGCCCGAATCTCACCGATCCAGTCCTGGTGACCGCAATCGGCGGGCAGCAGATGGTTCACCGTCTCGCGGGCGCCGATATTGGAGATGACGATGTCGGACCGGATCTCTTCGCCGTCGGATGTGCGGACGCCCACGACCTTGTCGTCTTCGAACAATAACTCTTCGACCCGGACACCCGCGCGGGCCTCCCCGCCCGCTTGCGTGATGGTCGGCAGCAGGTGTTCGGCAAAGCTTTTCCCGCCGCCCACCGGATACCATGCCCCGGATTTCAGGTAGGAGCCGTAGATCAGGGCATGCATGGCAAAGCTCGCCTTGTGCGGGCGGCCGCCGTGATCGCCCCATTGCGCGGCAAAGGCGGCCGCAAGGTCGGGGTTTTGCGTGATGCTGTCGATCACCTCTTGGATCGTGCGGGCGCACCATTTGTCGACGGCGCGGCTGTTCCACCAATCAAGAACGTTCCCGACGAATTCGGGCATGGCGCGGGTCGGGGCCACTTTGTACATCGTTTCGCGCCCTTCCCGCAGGGCTTCGATCCATTCCTCGATGGCCTCGGCCTCATCGGGGAAACGGTCCTTCAGGTCGCGTTCCTGCGCCTCAAAGGGGCGCGACAGGGCAAGCGGCGGCGCGTCGGCGATGTGGAGATTGTCGAACACGGCCCCCATGGGTTCGAAGTCCATCGGCGTGTGCGAAAGCCAGTTGATCATTCCGCGTTCGCGGTCGTCCGGGGCGACGCAGCCAAGATA
>JABDPT010000210.1 GCA_013042605.1 Paracoccaceae bacterium | reverse complement strand
TCGCAGTGGCGTTGCCTTTGACCAGAGCCACGGCTTCTTCCACGGTGACATCCTCTTTGCCGGCAAAGGCTTCGCGGATGGCGCGGGTACGTTTTCCGAGTTTTGCCATGACTTACCCTTTCACCTCTATACCCATCGACCGGGCCGATCCCAGGATGATCTGCATCGCGCCTTCAATATCGGTGGCGTTGAGGTCCTTCATCTTGGCCTCGGCGATTTCCTTGATCTGCTTGGTCGTCACCGTACCCACGATCTCACGCGACGGGGTGCTGGCGCCCGACTTCAGCTTGGCGGCCTTCTTGAGGAAATACGACGCCGGCGGCGTCTTGATATCCATCGCGAAGGACTTGTCCTGATAATAGGTGATCACGGTCGGGCACGGCGCACCGGGCTCGAGGTCTTGCGTCTTGGCGTTGAACGCCTTGCAGAATTCCATGATGTTGATGCCGCGCTGACCCAGCGCCGGACCGACCGGCGGGCTTGGGTTCGCTTGTCCGGCTGGCACCTGAAGCTTCATGGTGCCCGCAACTTTCTTGGCCATTGGCCATCTCCTTTTTCAGCACCGAAAGGTCGCGTCCCCTCGGCAGGTTTTGCCCGTGGTCCGGTGCCCGCACGCGTGCGCGCCGCCTCCCACGTTTGATGCCGCCAGCTGGCGACCGGCGCGAGATACGCGGACCGTGCGGATTTTGCAAGTGCCGTGTTGGCGAAAGCGTCCGCTCAGGCGGTGGCGGGCGCCGGTTTCACGTCGATGAACGAGACGACAAGCGACACCATCACTGCCCCGGTGAAAAGGTATAGCCCCCAGGCAATCTCGATCTGGCCGATCCCGATCCCTTTCGCGATCACGACATAAAGGGCGAGGATGAAGATGTCGGCCATGGCCAGTTTGCCCATCATGGTGATCGTTGGCTGTGTCGCGCCGGACAGCAGGTTGAAATGGATCAGCGCCATGCCGAGGCATTTCAGCATCGGCGCGACAAGGGCGAAAAAGGTCACCGCGATGGCTAGAAAGACATCCGACTCCCAGAGTTTTTGCAGGCCCGAGATCACCGTGATCGTATCCGGTTCAAAGAGCGTACTTCCGCCCAGCCAGGCCGGCATCTGCCATTGCGGCAAGAGGCCGGTCTTGATCAACGGTGCGAACCACGCGATCGGGAAGGCGACCACGAGGGCGAGGTTGAGGATCTTGGCAAGCTGGGTCTTGGTCATGTCACTGGGTCCGTTCGGCCGCGTCTCTTTGGCCGGGACATTAGCGACGCTCGGATCGTCTTGAAAGCCGTCCGGGATCTTGCGTGGTCCATCGCATCGACGCGCGCAACGGGTCACCGGCGCGCATTTTCCGCACGTCGGCGAAACCGTCATCATCACGTTTGAACCTCTGGCGCGATACCCTCAGTCGCCGGAGCCCAGCCTCAAATCTCTTTAGAGACCTGCGTGAACTCAAGCTCCACCGGAGTGGCGCGGCCGAAGATCGACACCGTCACCTTCAGGCGCTGGTTGTCTTCGTCCACTTCCTCGACCATGCCGTCGAAGTCCTCGAACGGGCCGTCGTTGACCTTCACCTTCTCGCCAACCTCGAACGAGATCAGCGTGCGCGGCGCTTCCGCACCCTCTTCCACGCGGTTCAGGATCTGGTTCACCTCGGCATCGCGCATCGGCATCGGGCGCCCCTGAGGCCCCAGAAACCCGGTGACGCGGTTGATCGAGTTCACGAGGTGATAGCTTTCGTCCGACATCTCCATCCGCACCAGCACATAGCCGGGCATGAAACGACGTTCGGTCGGGACCTTCTTGCCGCGCCGGATCTCGATCACCTCTTCGGTGGGGACGAGCACTTCCTCGATCTCGTCTTCCAGACCCGCATCGACAACCGCATGGCGGATCTGCTCAGCGACCTTTTTCTCGAAGTTCGAGAGTACGCTCACCGAATACCAACGCTTTGCCATTTCCGTCCCTTTATCTGTTGGGCCGCGCATTGGCCCGCCTGAGCCCCGGACAAACGCCCGCGCTCGTCATATCGAAGCGCTGCGGTGTCGGGGATGCTGCGCGTTTACACGGCGGCCCGCGCCGGTTCAAGAGCCGTTAGAGGATGTGATAGAGGGAATTTCGATCGGAAGTCTTCAGCACCAAGCCCCGATCAGAACATTCCCAGAATGCCCTGAAGCCCAAGACGGATCAGCCAGTCCACGAAGAAAAAGAACACCGCCGTTAGCATCGCCATGATGAAGACCATGACCGATGTCACAAGCACCTCGCGGCGGGTCGGCCAAACGACCTTTGACACCTGTGCGCGGACTTCCTGCACGAACTGAAGTGGATTGGTGGTGGCCATATGCTCTTTCCTTGACGTTATGGGCGCAGATACGCGTTTGGAACGTCAAGTTCAAGAGCGCGGCGGATCAATCGGCGGTGAGGGTTGGGGCGCGGCCCCGGGTTGAGAAAAACAATGCAGCACGAATTCCAGTCCCAGCGGAAGCCCGAATGCGTGAGGAGGTCAAGCTCACGTCAGGCGTAACACAACGACAACGAACCCAAGGCCATTTCGCAGGAGAACGGAGGTTGCCTGCGCGTTAAACTCGTTACCAATACTTCCCAGTAGGGCTTGAGTGTATGTCGTCTGCGTCAAGTGCTGCGTCCTCAACCCGAGGCTCGCAAGAATCGTTCTGCCCGATCCAAATCCGACCCGATATGGTCCGAAGGGGCCAAACCACCAATTTACACCCTAGGGTTGATGCTCGAATTCCCGCCGAATTGCGCAAAAAGCGGCGCCGCAGAATCGGTAGTTTTGACGGGCAGACCAGGCCGGCATTTCCTCGTGGCGCACACCATCGTCCCCAGGGTGGAAAACACCTGAAACAGGCCCCTCTCCCACCCCCGGGCGATTGGCGGCTTGCTTCAAACATGTTCCGTTCCGGACACAGAGACGCCGTAATTAGACGTTTACTCTCACGTCAGGAAACATCATGACCTATCGCCTTCGCATATCCCGGGCTTTCTCGATCGCTCTTGTCGCCGTCGCTCTGACGGCCACCCCCGTCGTGTCGCAAAGCATCGGCGCGGAAGAGGTTGCGCGCACATTGCGGGCAGAGGGGTACAAGATCACCGAAGTCGGGCGCACACTTCTGGGCCGCATCCGGATCGAGGCAACGAATGGAAAGAATGTACGCGAAGTGATCGTCAGCCGGTCGACCGG
>JABDPT010000209.1 GCA_013042605.1 Paracoccaceae bacterium | reverse complement strand
GTTTGAAACGCCACGACCTTGCGCCAGCCCAGTTTGCGGAAATAGGCGCGCAACTCGTTGGGTGTGTCGCGGCGGGCCTTGAAATCGTAATGAACTGGCTGCTGGATGCCGGTGACCGGGCCGCCGAGATAGACGGGTCCGGCGGTGATGTGCAGGAAATTCACGGCCGGGTGCGCGCTGTCATCGGCGCCGAAGACCTTTTCGGCCTCATGCGCCTTGTTGGGCACCCATTTGTCGGTGACCGACATGATGGCGAGGATCACGCCTTCCTGATCGCGAAGGGCGATGTCCTGACCCGGTTCGATGCTATCGGCAAAGTCCTGGTTGATGTCGAGCGTGACGGGGATCGGCCAGAGCGTGCCATCGGAGAGCCGCATGTTGTCGACGACGCCGTTGTAATCGGCCTGGCTCAGGAACCCCTTGAGGGGGTTGAACCCGCCGTTCATCAACAGCTCCAGATCGCAGATCTGGCGGGGGGTGAGATCCCAGCTTGGCAGATCCCCGGCCTCCACCTTCAGCTTCTGCGCGCTTTCGTAGGAGACATAGAGTTCGGGGATGGGGGCGAGATTGGGGAGTTGCATGTTTTTGCTCGTAGGTCTGGCGAATGCCGGTTTTCTTTGAATTTCGCTGTGACCTAGACCAGTGAGTGGGCGGCTTGCAAGGTTTCAACCGCTGATCTCTGGCATTTGCGAGACATTGTGGGCTGTTTCGCTTTGGCCGTGCGGTTTCGTTTGCGAAATATGCAGCGTGATGGATTGATTGCGCCATGCGGCGGACAGCAGACATGTGTTCAAAATGGTAAACATTGCCTTCGGAGCCGTTCTCGCCGGGTCGGCTTTGACAGTGGCGGTCTTCGCCTTGATCTATCGGCTGGGCTGGCGCGCCAGTGGCCGAGGTAGTGTTTTCCTGCTTTTCCTGCTCTGGGGCGGCGTCGCCTCCGGCTATGCCTCCATTCGGATTGGTTGGCTGCCGTTCGAGACAGTGCTTGCGACGTTACTATGGCCTATCCACGCAGCGGTCCTTCTGTGGGAAGCCGCTGCGCTCGGGCTCTTTCCACTGGCGGTGACTGCTGTGGGACTGGCTCTTCTGAGTTGTGTTGTGATTTGGAGAATGCCAGCGAGCCCTGCCAGGTATCTGGTTCTTGTGCTGTCAGCCGTGGCAGTATTTGAAACCGCCGTCGCAGTGCAGGCCGGCTTTTCCAAGGCGCGCATGTCCCGGATGGCAGATGAACTTGGCCTCGATCGTCGGGTGATCGTGCCGTTCTAGGCATCGATCAGGAATGTTCACAAATACGGCGCTTATCATTTCGACATGCTGCACGGTCGCGCGTGTCGGGATGGGCGTGCCTATTTGTGGAGCTATCGGGCCGCAGGCTGGGTTGCGCATGACGCAGAAGGCGACCGCGGCGGGCGCGACCTTTCCCGGTGGTGGTGCGGCTGATCACTCAGCCGCTTCGACCACCGCATCTTCGACTTGCTCGGCCAGAAACGTCTCGGCTTCGAGGGCCATGCAAAAGCCGCGTATCAGGAGATCAGCGCGCGAATGCGGCAAGCGGCCCAACGCCGGAACCCGCGGGCTGCCGGATCGCTCGAGGGCGCACCGGCGCGGGGCGGTGCGGGCATCGGGGTGGACAGATCCGGAACCAGCGGGCCGACGCCATAGGTTGCATCGAAGAGCTTGCCGCCCTGTGATCCGCGCCATCGGTCCAGGAAGACCAGCGCGTCCAGAAGCTCACGGTCGGTGACCTCGGGACCGCTCTCGGGAAACGGGGGCGCTGCCCCGGGGACCCAGCCCTCACCGAAGGCGTGGCCCATTCCGCCATGGCATTCTGTCATATATCCAAGGCGTTCCAGCAGGCGTGGTGCGGTATCAAAACCGTTTTCGCAAAAGTGCTGAAACTCTGCGCCCGCCACACCGTCGGCGACGGTACGGCCCCAGATATCCGCAGTCAGAGCCTCGATAAGCCGGGCGCGCCGCGTCACTCAGCGGCCCCTGCAACCTCCGCCCCGTAGCCCAGTGGTGTGCTCACATCTTCGCCTTCGTCTTGCTCGGCCAGAAACTTTTCGGCCTCGAGCGCCGCCATGCAGCCCATGCCCGCGCTGGTCACGGCCTGACGATAGATGTGATCGGTCAGGTCGCCCGCGGCGAAGACGCCGGGGATCGAGGTGGCGGTGCTATCGGGTTCGGTGACGACATAGCCGCCGTTGTGAAGTTCAAGCTGATCCTTGACGAGTTCATTGGCGGGGGCGTGGCCGATGGCGACGAAGAAGCCCTTGCAGGGCACTTCCGTGATCGCGCCGGTTTCGACATGCCTGGCCCGGACGCCTTCGACGCCAAGGGGGTTTTCGCCGCCGATGACTTCTTCCACGGTATGGTCCCACAG
>JABDPT010000207.1 GCA_013042605.1 Paracoccaceae bacterium | reverse complement strand
TGACCGTGATCTCTGGCTGGGGCGTGAGCGAGGCCGAGGCGTCGGCGGCGTTCATCCCGCTGACGGTGGCGATCACGCTGCTTTCCACCCTCTCGGGCCGATGGGCGGACCGGTATGGCCCCGGGCGATTGATCGGTGCGGGTGCTGCGGTGGTGGCTGTGGCCTATGCCGGTTTGGCCCTTGGCGCCGGGTTGCAGGACTATTGGCGCGTGGTCATTCCACTGATGTGCGTGATGGGGCTTGGCATGGCGCTTGTCGTGGCACCTCTGTCGGCGGCTGTAATGGGTGCCGTCCCCGACGCGCAATCGGGTGCAGCTTCGGGCATCAACAACGCGGTCAGCCGGATCGCCGGTCTGGTTGCAGTGGCGGTGATGGGCGGCGTCGCGGTTCAAGCCTATGCCGCCGCCGGCGGCGCGGGCAGTTTCGGAGCCCTGTCGGATACCCCGGGCCATGCGGCAGCCAGCAACGCAGCCTTTGCCCGGATCGCATGGATCACGGCCGCGATGTCAGCGATCTCGGCCGTGATCGCTTTCCTCGGGATCCGGCGGCGAACGCCTTAGAGTGGGTGATAGAGCACACGGCGATAGATGTGCCATGTCGCGTGGCCAAGGATCGGCAGCGCCAGCAAAAGCCCCAGAAAGACCGGAAGCATCCCGAGAAACAGCGCCACCGCGATGACCGCCGCCCAGGTGAGCATCACCGGGAAATTCTGTTCCACGGTCTTGAAGCTGATCAGCATGGCAGAGACAAAGTCGATCTCTTTCTCTAGAAGCAGCGGCAGGCTGACCACCGTCGCTGAAAAGACCAGAAATGCCACGGCTGCCCCCGCCACGACCTGAAGTCCCATCATGGTCAGGCCCGTTGGCGTCAAAAGCGCCTCGTAGCTGGTGCTGATATTGGTGAGCGTCGAAAGCCCCATGAAAAGCGCGAAAAGCATATGCGCGAAGAACGACCAGAACAGGAAGACGATCAGGATAATCGCTCCCATCCAAGGGATTTGCCGGTCTTTTTCGCGGATCACTACGCCGAGGATTTCCGACCAGACCAGCGGTTCGTCGGCTTCGAGCCTGCGGCTCACATCATAGAGCCCAACGGCGGCGAAAGGTGCCACCAGGGGAAACCCCAACGACAGGACCAGGGTCCAAACGAAGGTCCCGGCATCGACAAGGATGAGCCCGACACCGACGAGAACGTAGAAGCCACTGAAAAACAGGCCAAAGGCCGGGGCACGGCGAAAATCATACGCGCCCGCCCGCAGCGACGCCCAGATCTCGTGTAGTGTGAGCCGCCCGATCTCGGGTATTGGCGATGGTTCCAGATCTGTTTCGGTCATTGCCTGCCTCCCCGGCGAACATGCTGCACGCGGGGCACAGGCCGGTCAATCCTCGGCCTGCGCCTCGGCGCGGCTTTTGCCAGCGACATCCAGGGCCAAGGTGGCCGCCATGAACGCATCGAGATCGCCATCGAGCACACCTTTGGTGTCCGAGGTTTCGTGGTTCGTGCGCAGGTCCTTGACCATCTGATAGGGCTGCAAAACGTAAGACCGGATCTGGTTGCCCCACCCTGCCTCGCCCTTGGCCTCGTGCGCTTCGGTGATCGCGGCGTTCCGGCGGTCAAGTTCCTGCTGGTAAAGCCGCGATTTCAGCGCACGCATCGCGATCTCGCGGTTCTGGTGCTGGGATTTCTCGGACGAGGTCACCACGATCCCCGTCGGGATGTGCGTGATGCGCACCGCGGAATCGGTGGTGTTCACGTGCTGACCGCCCGCACCGGAGGATCGATAGGTATCAAGCCGGATATCGGCGGGGTTGACCTCGATCTCGATATTGTCGTCGACAACCGGATAGACCCAGACCGAGCAGAACGACGTGTGCCGCTTGGCGGCGCTGTCGAAGGGCGAGATGCGGACAAGCCGGTGCACGCCGCTTTCGGATTTGAGCCAGCCATAGGCGTTGGGGCCGCTGATCTTGTAGGCTGCGGATTTGATGCCCGCCTCGTCGCCCGCGCTTTCGCTCATCAGCTCGACCGTATAGCCGCGCTTTTCGGCCCAGCGGACATACATCCGCGCCAGCATCGACGCCCAATCACAGCTTTCGGTACCGCCAGCGCCCGCATTGATCTCAAGAAAGGTGTCGTTGCCGTCCGCTTCGCCCGACAAAAGCGCCTCAAGCTCGGCCTTTGCGGCGCGCTGCTCAAGCGATTTGAGCGCCGCCTCGGCTTCGGCCACGACATCGGCGTCGCCCTCGGCCTCGGCCATGTCGATC
>JABDPT010000206.1 GCA_013042605.1 Paracoccaceae bacterium | reverse complement strand
CGGACCCGGAGGGGATCACGGCCTGCGTGGCCCGCGTGGTGGCCGAGGCCGAGCGTCTGTCGGGTCAACCGCTGAACCAGCGCGCCCTTCTCAAGCGCGCCCGTCTGCCGCGTCTGGGCAAGGCCCTCGACTAGTTGGGTTTGTTGCGAAGCCGCAGAACCTTCGGCTCCGCCTCCATCGCGGTGGCCAGCGACAGGAACCGCGCCTCAGCCACTTCGCCAAAAAGCCCCTCGGCCCCCTTGGCAAGCCGCAGTTCAAGGATCTTCTTCTTCGGATACCACTTCAGCCGGCCCATATTCTCGGGCGCCTCGACCGAGAACATCGCTCCGAACCGCATGGCTTTGCCCAAGATCTCGGCCTCGCGCAGGGTCTTTTCGGTCAGCAACTCGAAAAGCGGCTCGAACCGCGATCCTGCGCGGCTGTTCTTGTAGCGATGCAGCAGCGCCACCCCGATGAAGACCCGTTCGGTGTGGGTCAGCCCGCCAAGATTGGCCCGCGTCGCGTTGTCGAAACACACCTCGTGGCGATAGTCGGGATGCGCGCGCCAGCTGACGTCATGCAAAAGACAGGCGGCCTTCAGAATCCGCAGTCGCTCGCTCGATGCGGGTTTGAAAAGCGGTGAGATGAATTCGAAAAGCTTCTTGCCGAACCCGGGCAACCGCGCATCCTTGGCTTCGGAAAATCGGCACGCCTCGATCAGAGGGTCGCGGTCGCGCAGGCGCTGGGGCATTTGCTCGAAAAGCATGCCCTCGCGGATCCCATAGCTTGAAATCGCGATATCACGCGGCTTGAAGGTGCGCGCAAGTTCGGCCAGCACAAGGCTGGCCAGCGGTACCAGCGCGGCACGCGCTTCGCCCAGCCCGGTACGCGCCCGGATCTCGTCGAGCGGCGTTTCCTTGATGTAAGCGATCGTCTCGCTCATCGATCTGCGCGACATTCGGTATTCATGCAGAACCGCGAGCGGATAGCCCCGCCGGGCCATGTCAATGCGCGCAATCGCCCGCCACGATCCGCCGACAAGGAAAAGCCGGTCCGGCTGCGGCCCCAGACGTTCGCGCAGATCGCCCATCACCGCCTTGATATGCGCCTTCACGGCCTTGCGCCCGCCCTTCACCGTCTCAAGCCGCAACGGGCCAAGCGGTGAGGTCAGGCGCTTGCCGACACGGCCATCGCGCAGTTCCGCCAGTTCCATCGACGACCCGCCGATGTCGCAGACAAGCCCATAGGCGCCGGGCCAGCCCAAAAGCACCCCTTGCGCCGAAAGCCGCGCCTCTTCATCGCCGTCGATCACCCAAAGGCGCAGTCCCGTCTCCCGCAGAATCTCGTCGCGAAAGGCCGGGCCATCCTCGGCCTCGCGCATCGCTGCCGTGGCAACGGCCGTGAGTGGGGTGATCCCCATGGCTTCGGCCAAAAGCTGAAACCGCCGGATCGCCGCCATCGCGCGGACCTTGCCTTGCGCGTTCAACCGGCCGGTATCTGCCAGCCCCGCGCCCAGCCCGCACATGACTTTCTCATTGAAGAAATAGGCCGGACTGCGCGCCGCGCCGTCGAACACGACAAGCCGGACAGAGTTCGACCCGACATCGACAACGCCCACGCGGGACAGCGCCCGGGCGGACGGATCCTCAAACAAGGGCCGTCCGAATGGCCCCCAATCGTCGGCAGGCGCCTCTGCGGTGCCGTCCATGTCCAATCCTCCGCCGCGTCGGCGGGAATGTGGCGCGCGTTGCCCCTCAGGTCAAAGTAAAAAAGCGCCCCGGCTTCTTCTGGCCTGAAATATCTCCGCCGGAGGCACCGCGTGGCCCGGAGGGCCGCGCAAAACATCGCATGTGCGCACCGCGCACTCTATTCCTTGGCATGCGCCAGGATCGGCGCGTCCGACGCCCCTGCCGATCCGCGGCCCGAAAGCGATGGGGTCTCCATGAAGAAGCGGTGGCAATTGAACGGTTCGGGGCCCGCATCGGGGCGTTCGAAACTGCCATCGGCCTTCAGGATCCAGCTCTGCGCCGTGTCGGTCAGGTTGGCCGACATGATCTGTCCGACGATCTGGGTCTTCACGGTCGGGTTGGTGATTTCGATCAGCGTCTCGACCCGGCGATTGAGATTGCGCCCCATCCAGTCCGCCGACGAGATATAGACTCGCGCCTTTTTCGACGGCAGCCCGTGGCCCGCGCCGAAACAGACGATGCGCGAATGCTCCAGAAACCGTCCGACGATGGATTTTACGCGAATGTTCTCGCTCAACCCCTTGATCCCGGGGCGTAATCCGCAGATGCCCCGGATCACGAGGTTGATTTTCACGCCCGCCTGACTGGCCAGGTAAAGCGCGTCGATCACGTCTTCCTCGACCAGCGAATTCATCTTGGCCCAGATCTCGGCCGGTTTGCCCGCCAGCGCCAGTTCCGCCTCTTCGGCAATCCGCGTGAGCAGCGTATCCTTCAGCGTCAACGGAGAGATCGACAGGTTTTCCAGCGTTTCGGGCTGCGCATATCCCGAAAGGTAGTTGAACACGCGGGTCGCGTCGCGCCCTAGCGCGGGGTCGCAGGTAAAAAGCGACAGGTCGGTATAGATGCGTGCGGTGATCGGGTGGTAATTGCCCGTGCCGTAATGGGTATAGGTCACCAACTCGCCGCCCTCGCGCCGGACGACCGTGCTGATCTTGGCGTGGGTCTTGTAGTTGATGAAGCCATAGACGACATGCGCGCCCGCGCGTTCCAGCCGCCGCGACTGGCGGATATTGGCGGCCTCGTCGAACCGCGCCTTGAGCTCGACCAGTGCCGTGACCGATTTACCGTCTTCGGCGGCCTCGCACAGCGCCTCGACAATCGGGCTGTCGCGCGAGGTGCGGTAAAGCGTTTGTTTGATCGCCACCACATCGGGGTCGCGTGCGGCCTGTTTGAGAAACCGCACAACCATGTCGAAGGTTTCATAGGGGTGGTGCAGCAGCATGTCTTTCTGCCGGATCGCGGCGAACATATCGCCTTCGTAATCCTGCACGCGTTCGGGCACGCGCGGGGTGAACGAGGGCCAGAGCAGGTCGGGGCGTTCGTCAAGCACCAGTTCGCTCAGATCGTCCATGCCGATCAGGCCGTTCACCTCGACCACTTCCTGATCTTCGACCATCAGCTCGTGTTGAACGACCTTGCGAAGGGCCTCAGGCGCATTGGCCGAGATTTTCATCCGCACCACTTCGCCGCGCCGCCGCCGTTTGAGCGCGACCTCGAACTCGCGCACAAGGTCTTCGGCCTCGTCCTCGACCTCCAGATCGCTGTCGCGCAACACCCTGAAGCTGCAATTACCCTTCAGCGTGTAGCCGGGGAAAAGGACGTCGAGATGCAGCAAGAGAAGTTCTTCCAGCGGCAGGAACCGGTGCGTGCCTTCGGGGGCGGGCAGCTTGATGAAGCGTTCCACCTGATGCGGGATCGGAAGCAGGGCCTGAAGCGCCCGCTTGTCGGATTTGCGCTGAAGCTGAAGCGCCAGCGAGAAGCCCGCATTCGGGATGAACGGGAAAGGGTGCGCGGGGTCGATGGCCAGGGGCGACAGGATCGGAAAGACCTGACGCAAAAAGACGTCTTCGAGAAACGGTTTGTCGCATGGGTCAAGCCTGTCGCGGGTCAAAAGTGAAATGCCCGCCTCGTCCATCTGCACCGCGATCTTTTCCCAGGCTTCCAGCTGGGCATTCATCAGGCTGCGCGCGTCCCGGTCGATCAGCACAAGCTGTTCGGCGGGCGACAGGCCATCGGCGGCGGGCGTGGTGTTGCCCGCATGGGCAAGTTCGCGCAGGCCGGCCACGCGCACCGTATAGAACTCATCAAGGTTGGTTGCCGAGATCGACAGGAACCGCAGACGTTCGAGCAGCGGCACGCGCGGGTTGCTCGCCTCTTCCAGAACGCGCCAGTTGAACGCGATCCAGCTGAGCTCGCGGTTGAAGAAACGCTCGGGCCCGGTCGCGTCGAAATTTTCGAGCGTCACGGGCTCTGGCAGGTCGGCTTTCAGGAAATCGGTGGGCGGGGTCATGGGCGGCGACTCTGATCACTTTGTAAAATATGGAGAGCGACAGTTATCGGCCTAGGGGGTATCTTTGTCCAGTATGCTGGCGGCAAGCGCCCGGGACACGGGCCGCCCCTGCGCCAGGGCGGCGTCGTCCAGCGTGGCGACGATGTCTTGCACCGCGGCAAAGCTGCGTTCGATCCTGCCCAGAAGATACGGCACCAGATTGGGCGGGACGGAAAGCTGGCGGTCGGCGAATTGTTTGAGCAGCACGGCGCGCAACAACTCGTCTCCGGGCGGGTCGAGCGTGGCCACGGACACCGCCTCGAGCCGACTGGCCAGGTCGGGCAGGCGCAGGGTCAGGTGCGCCGGCGCACTCCCAGAGGTGAAGAGCACCGAACATCCCGATGCCCGCAGGAAGTTATGCAGGTGAAAAAGCGCCTCTTCGTTCAGATCGGGCGTGTCGATATCCTCGACAATCACCGGCTGAGCGCGCAGATCCTCATCCAGATCCTCATCCAGATCAACGCTTTGCAGGTCATCGGCCCGCAGCATGCGCGCGCCCGTCGCGGCGGCCCAGACATGCGCAAGATGCGTCTTGCCGGCACCTTTCGGCCCGACCAGCACGAGCATGGCATTGGGCCAGTTCTGCCAGTTCTCAAGCACCGAGAGCGCCAGCGCATTGTCGGGCGAGACAAAGAAGTCATCGCGCCCCAGCGCCGGGCGCACGGGCAGATCGAAGGTCAGTTGCCGTGTCATGCTCAGTCGTCTTCTGGCGGGGGTTCGAGGCCGCGATAAAGCTTGCTGCTTTTGTATTGCTCGATTCCGAAACGGGCGATCACGCCGAAGGCGGCGGCGACCGGAACGGCGACCAACATGCCGACAAAGCCGAAAAGCGCGCCAAAAACCGACAGCGCAAAAATCAGCCAAACGGGGTGAAGCCCGACGGAGGATCCGACCAGATTGGGGGTCAGAATGTTGCCCTCGATGAACTGGCCCACCATGAACACACCCGCCACGGCGGCGATCCAGATCCAGTCACCCCAGAACTGAAAAAGCGCAAGCCCGACCGCCAGCGCGCCGCCGACCAACGCGCCGACATATGGGATGAAGGTGATCAGCCCGGCGACGAACCCCACCACAAGCCCGAATTGAAGCCCCAAAAGCATCAGGCCGACGGCGTAATAGGTTCCAAGGATCACACAGACCGTGCCCTGCCCACGGATGAACGAGGCCAGCGTTGCGTCGATCTGGCTTGCCAGCTTGCGGATTGTGGGCGCGTGGTCGCGTGGCAACAGGCCATCGATCCGCTCGACCATGTTGTCCCAGTCCAACAGCAGATAGAAGGTGACGACCGGAACAAGCACGACCAGCACAAGCACATTCAGAAAGCTGAGCGCCCCGGTCAGAAGCTGGTTGACCAGATCACCGCCGCGCGACCGGATGGTTTCGGCCAGATCCGACAACGACTGCCGCAAGGTCGACCCTTCGTCGAGCAGTTGCGGGAAACGTTCGACCAGAAAGGCCTGCACGTTCTGGAACAGCGTCGGCGCGATTTCGATCAGATCGGCGGTCTGCCTGACCAGCGTCGGCACGACCAGAAGCGCCATGATCACGAAGATCAGGATGGCGAAGATCGTGATGACGACGGTCGATGCGATCCGCGACAGGCCCAGCCGCTGCAACCGGTCGGCAATCGGATCAAGGCAATAGGCAATCGCCCCGCCCAGAACGAACGGCAAAAGCACATCGCCCAGAAACCACAGCACCGCAAGAAAGACCGCGGCGGCGATTGTCCAATAGGTTGCTTGTTGGCGTACGGGCAGGGCCATGGGGATCATTCCGGTTCAGTGACCTTGGGTATCGCGCGTCGGCTCTCGCCTTGCAAGGGGCGGCATGCGACGCTGCTTGCGCGTGGGGCAGGGGCGCACTAAACCCGGCGAAACGTCAACGATGCCCGTGAAGGTTTCGCATATGCGCCTTAGCCGTTATTTCCTGCCCGTTCTGAAAGAAACCCCTGCGGATGCGCAGATCGTCAGCCATCGCCTTATGCTGCGTGCGGGGATGATCAAACAGGCCAGCGCCGGCATCTATTCGTGGCTGCCTTTGGGCTATAAGGTGCTGCGCCGGATCGAGCAGATCGTGCACGAGGAACAGGTACGCGCGGGGCATATCCCGATGCTGATGCCGACACTGCAATCGGCGGATCTGTGGCGTGAAAGCGGGCGCTATGACGACTATGGCGAAGAGATGCTGCGCATAACCGACCGGCACGGGCGCGATATGCTTTACGGTCCGACGAACGAGGAACTGATCACCGACATTTTTCGTTCAAATGTAGGGAGTTACAAGGATCTTCCGCTGACGCTCTACCACATCCAGTGGAAGTTTCGCGATGAGATCCGGCCGCGCTTCGGCGTGATGCGCGGGCGCGAGTTCCTGATGAAGGACGGCTATAATTTCGACCTGACGAAAGAGGATGCGCTGCACGCCTATAACCGCCATCTGGTAAGCTATCTGCGCACTTATGAGCGGATGGGGCTTCAGGCGATCCCGATGCGGGCTGATAGCGGTCCGATTGGTGGGGACAACACGCATGAGTTTCTGGTGCTGGCGGAAACGGGCGAGTCCGAAGTGTTTTACGACAGCGCCATCACCGATCTGCGCTTTGGCGACCGGGCGATCGATTATGATGATGTCGCGCAGTGTCAGGGCGTTCTGGAAGAGTTCACCTCGCGCTATGCCCGCACGGACGAAACCCATGACGAAGCGGTGTTCGCGAACGTGCCCGAAGAGCGCCGCCGCACCGCGCGCGGGATCGAGGTGGGCCAGATTTTCTATTTCGGAACAAAGTATTCCGAGGCGATGGGTGCGCTGGTCGACGATGGCAAGGGCGGCAAGGTGCCGGTCCATATGGGCAGCCACGGCATCGGCGTGAGCCGCCTTCTGGGCGCGATCATCGAGGCCAGCCATGACGAAAAGGGCATCATCTGGCCCGAGGGTGTGACGCCGTTCCACTGTGGAATTGTCAATTTGCGCCAAGGGGATAGCGGGACTGACGGGGCCTGCGATGCGCTTTATGCCGCGCTGACGGCCCGAGGACTTGAGCCGCTTTACGACGACCGCGAAGAACGGGCCGGGGCGAAGTTCGCCACGATGGACCTCATTGGCCTGCCGTGGCGGGTGACCGTGGGGCCGCGCGGGATCGAGAAGGGCGTTGTCGAACTGACCTCACGCCGGACCGGTGACAGCGAAGAGATGTCGATGGAGTCGGCGGTGGACCGGATCGCCGGGATCTATTCCGACTTTTGAGGGCAGGGGTGTTTGGATGAACAACTCTCTACAAGAGGTTGATTGGAAAAAGATTCCTGCACCGCCTGATGATGGCGGTGCGGCTCATCTGAAGGGCATGGCAATGCCCGCACTGGCGCTGGCGACGACCGGTGGGGCGGCGGTCGATCTTTCGGCTTTGGCCGGTCTGACGGTGGTCTATATTTATCCCAAAACCGGTCAGCCCGGCGTTGCCCTGCCGGACAACTGGGACATGATCCCCGGCGCGCGGGGATGCACGCCGCAATCCTGCGCCTTCCGCGATCATTATGCCGAGCTGTCCGAGCTGGGCGTTGCGCATCTCTTTGGTTTATCGACACAAAATACCGATTGGCAAGAAGAGGCAGTGTCCCGGCTGCACCTGCCATTCGCATTGCTGTCGGACGCCGATCTTGCGCTGGCCGAGGCCTTGAACCTGCCACGGTTCGAAGCGGCGGGGGAGGTTCTTCTCAAACGCCTGACCCTGATCCTTCGGGATGGGGTGATCAGGGATGTTATCTATCCGATCTTCCCGCCCGATCAAAACGCTGAAATCGTGATCGCCCGGCTGAAAAACGGCGTCTAAACAATGCGTTGCGAAAGCTGACCGGGATAGTCTTCGGTTGCGTGCCAATAGGCCACCGCCTCTGGCGAGATGTCGTGAAGAACGCGGTCGAAATCAACCTGCCGCACATAGCGCCGGACCGCCCATGCGACGGCGGAGATCGCGTTATCGGGGGTGAGGTTGTGATCCTTGCGAACCTCCTGCACCTCACGCGTCAGGGTTTCGCGGTCGGCGAAGGGCAGCGGCGGGTCTTGCGGGTGCCATCCAGCCACGAAGATCGCGCGCAGGACGCATGGTAATTGATCCGCGAAAACAAGGCCTTGGTCGACCGTGAGCCGCTTGCGAAAGACCTGGAATACGGCGTCTGTCGCCGTATAGGCGCTGTTGTCAGAGATCAGCGACATCCGATCCTTGGCATCTTCGAGATAGGCGGAAAACTCGCGGCTGGCGTGGCGGTAGGTGGCGGGCATGGGCATGGTGCGCACCGGATCAAATGCGGGACCCGTCGAAACTAACACGCGCGCCGGCCTGCGTGAACCGCAGCCCGAAACCGGCCCGCACAACCCGTACACAACGCGTACACAACCTGTACACCGCGCGATGCACGAGCGTTGTGGTCGCGGGCCGAACAGGGTAACCCTTGGGCAAAACGTCAAGAGGCCCGTGCCCGTGCAGTCCACCGCCCCGTTTGCCCGTTATGAATGGCTGATTGCCTGGCGCTATTTGCGCGCGCGCCGCGCCGATGGCGGGGTCAGCGTGATGACCTGGATCAGCCTGATCGGCATCACCCTTGCCGTCGCAGCACTCATCATCACGCTGGCGGTGCGGGCCGGGTTCCGGGCCGAATTCGTCGACACGATCCTTGGGTCGAATGCGCATGTGACGGTCTATTCGGTGACCTATCAGACCGATACCGGGCAAACCGTGCGCGTCTTGCAGGATTTCGATGCGCTGGCCGAGCGGGTGCGGTCGGTGCCCGGGGTCACGCGGGCGGCCCCGCTGGTGCGGGCGCAGGTCATGCTGAACGCGCGTGAACAGAACACCGGGGCCGAGGTCTATGGCATTCGCCCCGAAGATCTGAAGACCATCCCTCGGATTGCTGAACCCCAGGAAAGCCTTGGCGATATCGACCGCTTCGGCGAGGGGATCGCCATCGGATCGGGCCTTGCCCGCGCGCTTAACGTCGGGGTCGGCGATACGGTGCGGATGATTTCGCCCAACGGGGTGCGCACCGCCTTTGGCACCAGCCCGCGCGTGTCGAATTACGAGGTCGTCTATATCTTCACCGCCGGGCGGTTCGACGTGGACCGCACCCGGCTTTATTTGCCCTTCGACGAAGCGCAGAGCTTTTTCAACCGCGATGGTGTGGCCGACGAGATCGAGGTGATGGTTGAAGCGCCCGACACGATCGAAACCATGACCGCCCCGCTTCTTGAGGCGGGCGGCCCGCAGACCCTGCTTTGGACATGGCGTGACAGCGCGGGGGCGTTTTTGCGCGCGCTCGAGATCGAGGACACCGTGATGTTCGTGCTGATGAGCGTGCTGGTGCTGATCGCGTCGATGAATATCATTTCCGGTTTGGTGATGCTTGTGAAGAACAAGGGGCGGGATATCGGGATATTGCGCACGATGGGCCTAACCGAGGGCGCGGTGATGCGCGTGTTTTTCATCTGCGGCGCGCTTGTGGGGCTGATCGGGACGATATTGGGCGTGATCGTGGGGTGCCTATTCGCGCTTTATTTCGATCAGATCCTGGCTTTCGTGAACAACGCGAGCGGCGGCGATGTCTGGGATGCCTCGATCCGGGGCATTTACCGGCTTCCGGCGGAATTGCGGGTGGTGGATGTGCTGAAAGCGGTGGGCCTGTCGCTGGCGCTGTCGTTCATCGTGACGCTCTTGCCCGCGCGCCGGGCCGCACGGCTGAACCCGGTCGAGGCGCTGCGGTATGAGTGAGGTTGCGCTGCGGCTAAGCGGGATCGCCAAGACCTATAACGCGGGCAAGCCGACGCAGGTCGAGGTGCTGCGCGGCGTCGATCTGACGGTCGCGCGGGGCGAGGTTGTGGCGCTGGTGGCCCCATCCGGCGCGGGCAAGTCCACGCTTTTGCACATCGCCGGGCTGCTCGACACCGCCGATGACGGCACGGTCGAGATCGCGGGCGAAGATCTGACCCGCCGGTCCGACCGGCGCCGGACCGAGGCGCGGCGGGCGCAGGTCGGCTTTATCTATCAGTTCCACCATTTGCTGCCCGAGTTCACGGCGACCGAGAACATCACCCTGCCGCAACTGGCCGCTGGCGTGGCCGGGGCAGAGGCTGAGGCGCGGGCGCGTGACCTTCTGGGCCGCGTCGGGTTGACGGACCGGGCGGCGCATCGCCCGGCCGAGATGTCGGGGGGCGAGCAACAACGCGTGGCGTTTTGCCGGGCGCTGGCGAATGCGCCCGCGCTTTTGCTGGCCGACGAGCCGACCGGCAACCTTGACCCCGACACGTCCGATATCGTTTTCGGGGTGCTGATGGATCTGGTGCGCGAAACCGGGCTGGGCGCGGTGATCGCCACGCATAACCCCGGGCTTGCTGCGCGTATGGACCGGACGGTGCGGCTTGAGGGTGGACGCTTGGTCTAGCGGATCGCCTGGCGGGCACCGCCGGGCAGCGCCCGACCCGCCGCCCAGGGGCGGGCGCTTATACAGCGCCGCCCACTGCGTGCCGGGCGCTGCCCGTTGCTGGCGGTGGACCGCGGTCGCTGCTTTCGGGCGATCCAAAACGCCTGGCCGCACACGCCCCGGACGTGATCCGGGGCCTTGCGCTCCCGCACCGCCAGAGGTCCCGGGTCAAGCCCGGGACGTGGGAAACTTCCTTCCCCGTGGCCACGCCCGTTCGGCGCTGAGACCGTCCACCGGACGGTCACCGAGACGGGTCTCACCCCCTCGGTCCGGGCGCTGCCCGGCGTTGCCGCCGGGCAAGACCTTCAAAC
>JABDPT010000036.1 GCA_013042605.1 Paracoccaceae bacterium | reverse complement strand
TCGCGCAAGGCCAGCGTGCCCAGCCGTTTCGACAGCGCCTCGCCCTGCGGCCCGGTCAGAAGCGAATGATGCGCGAAACGCGGGCTGGTGCCGCCAAGGGCGGCGATGATCTGAATTTGCGTGGCGGTGTTGGTCACATGGTCCGACCCGCGCACCACATCCGTCACGGCCATCTCGGTATCATCGACGACCGAGGCCAGCGTATAAAGCACCTGCCCGTCGCCACGGATCAGCACCGGGTCGCTGACGCTGGCGGCGTCGATCGAGATGTCGCCCAGAATGCCATCGGTCCACTCGATCCGTTCGTGATCCAGCTTGAAGCGCCAATGCCCGCCCCGCTCGTCCCGCAGCCGGGCCTTGTCATCCTCGGACAGCGCCAGCGCCGCGCGGTCATAAACCGGCGGACGCCCCATGTTCAGTTGCTTCTTGCGCTTGAGGTCAAGCTCGGTCGGCGTCTCGAACGCCTCGTACAGACGCCCCTCCGCGCGCATCCGGTCGGCGGCCTCGGCATAGCGGTCGAGCCGCAGCGACTGACGTTCCTCGCGGTCCCAGGTCAGGCCCAGCCATTCAAGGTCTTCGCGGATCGCATCGACATACTCTTCCTTCGACCGCTCGGGGTCGGTGTCGTCGATCCGCAAAATGAACGTGCCGCCCGCCTTGCGCGCGATCAGATAGTTGAAAAGCGCCGTGCGCAGGTTGCCGATATGCAGGTAACCGGTGGGCGACGGGGCGAAACGGGTGACGGTCATTTGCGGGCTCTCCTTGAACGCGGTGCTCTTCCACAGGCGCGCCGAATTGTCCATATCTCGGGGATGGACTGGACAGATGCAACCGCCCCCGATCTCGACGATCTCGAAGCCATGGCGCGCGCCGCGATTGACGCGCTGCCGCCGGACTATCGCGCCCCTGCGCGCGCGGTCCAGCTTCGGATCGCCGAATTCGCGCCGGATGACGTGCTCGACGAGATGCAGATCGACGACGCCTATGAGGTGACGGGGCTATATCAGGGCATCCCGATGACCCAGAAGTCCTTCGATGACGGACCGGTCGAACCCGACGTAATCTGGCTCTTCCGCCGCCCGATCCTTGAGGAATGGTGCGGGCGCGGGGATATCGCATTGACCGATCTGGTGTCGCATGTCTTCGTGCATGAGCTGGCGCATCACTTCGGCTGGTCGGACGCCGACATCGCGGCCATCGACCGGTGGTGGGAGTAACGCTCACGTCCATGTCAGCCATTGTGCCTTTACCCTGCGACATTCTGGCCTAAATCTTCCCGCAACAACCAACCAACCAACCGGGAGCCACCATGTCCAACTCATCGCCCCTGCTTACCCGCCGGTCCGCCCTTGTCGCCGGTGCCGCCCTGCCCTTTGCCGCCTCGCTGGCCGCCGGCGCCGGCCCCGCCAACAGCGCGGCCGAGATGATGGGGGCCAGCATGGCACCCTTCAGCCGTTTCAAGCTGGGCGATTTCGAGGTCACGACGCTGCTTGCCGGATCGCGGACGGTTACCGACGATCCGCAGGGCATTTTCGGCATGAATGTCGATGCCAAAACCTTTCAGCAGGTTTCAGCCGAGAATTTCATCCCCGCCGATCAGGCACAGTTCTTCTTTACGCCGACGGTGGTGAACACCGGATCCGAGCTGATCCTTTTCGACACCGGCCTGAGCGCGGCAAGTATCACAAGCGTACTTTCCGCCGCCGGATACTCGCCCGAACAGGTGGATGTCGTCGTGCTGACGCATATGCATGGCGACCATATCGGTGGCCTGATGAACGAGGGCGCGGCGACCTTCCCCAATGCCCGCTATGTCGCGAATGAAACCGAGTACAAGTACTGGACCGGGAACGAGAACGAACGCGTGGCCGCGAATGTCACCCCGTTGCTCGAAAAGATGACCTTCATCGGCGACGGCGCCAGCCCCGCGTCGGGGATCACGAGCGTGGCCGCCTTCGGACATACGCCGGGGCACATGGGCTACATGATCGAAAGCGGCGGCAAGGGCCTGATGCTGACGGCGGATCTTGCCAATCACTATGTC
>JABDPT010000315.1 GCA_013042605.1 Paracoccaceae bacterium | reverse complement strand
CATGACGCGCCGCATGCGATGGATTACTACATGTGGCTCTTGCGCGGGGCAGGGCGCACGATCCTTGTCGACACCGGTTACGATGATGCCGAGGCCACATCGCGCGACCGCCCCATCCGACTCGATCCCGGGGCCGCCCTCGCCCCCCTTGGACTGACGCCCGAGGATATCACCGAGGTCATCGTCACCCACCTGCATTACGATCACGCGGGCGGTCTTCACCTCTTCCCCAACGCCAAGCTGCACCTTCAGGCGGCCGAAATGGCTTATGCCACCGGTCCTTGCATGTGCCACGACACCCTGCGTCTGCCCTTCACTGCCGCCCATGTCTGCGAGGCGGTGACGCGGCTCTATTCCGGCAAGGTGGTTTTCCATGACGGCGACGCCGAGATCGCCGAGGGCGTCACCGTCCATTGCGTCGGCGGTCACAGCCGGGGCCTGCAGGCCGTGCGCGTGCGCACCCAGGCCGGGTGGATGGTGCTGGCCTCGGACGCCGCGCATTTCTACGAAAACGTCTATGCCCGCAAACCCTTCCCTATCGTGGTCGACTTGCAGGATATGCTCGATGGATTCGAAACGCTGCACCGTCTGGCGAGTGCGGCGAACCTCATCGTGCCGGGCCACGATCCGCTGGTGCGCGCGGTCTACCCCGAAGGACCCGCACCGCATATCCACCGGCTTGATGCCGGTCCGATACGCGAGATCCCGGGCTAGCGGTCAGACAAAACGGTTGATCAGGTTCTCGATCCGCTCTTGCCGCCCCGACCGGGGCTCTGGCCGGATATCCTGTGCGATCACGCACTCTTCGCAATGCTCCAGCGTCGCGTTTTTCAAAAGCGCTTGTGCGTCTTCCGTGTCCCACCCGGCATACCGCTCGGCCCGTAACCGTTCCAATTCACCATTCTCCAGCATCGCCGCCGCCGCCTTCAGCGCCCGCGCACAGACATCCATCGCGCCGACATGCGCCAGAACCAGGTCCGCCGGATCAAGCGATTGCCGCCGCAGCTTGGCGTCGAAGTTCGTGCCACCCTTGGTGAACCCGCCCGCCTTCAATATCTCGTAATAGGCCAGCGCCACCTCGGGCACGTTGTTGGGAAACTGATCAGTGTCCCAGCCCGACTGATAGTCATTGCGGTTCATGTCGATCGACCCGAAAATTCCCAAAGATGCGGCCAGCGCGATCTCATGCTCGAAACTGTGCCCCGCCAGAATGGCGTGGCCCTGTTCGATATTGACGGTCACTTCATCCTCAAGCCCGAAGCGCTTGAGAAACCCGTAGACCGTTGCCACGTCGTAATCATACTGATGTTTCGACGGCTCCTGCGGCTTGGGTTCGATCATGATCTGGCCGTCAAAGCCGATCTTGTGCTTGTACTCGACCACCATCTGCAAGAACCGCCCGGCCTGTTCCGCCTCGCGCCCCAGATCGGTGTTGATCAGCGTCTCGTAGCCTTCGCGCCCGCCCCAGAGCACATAATTCTGCCCGCCAAGCTTGTGCGTCGCATCCATGCAGGATTTCACCGTCGCCCCGGCATAGGCAAAGACGTCCGGGTCGGGGTTCGTCGCCGCGCCGGCCATGAAGCGGCGATGGGTGAAAAGGTTCGCCGTACCCCAGAGAAGGCCGACGCCGGTCTCCTCCATCTTCACCCCGAAATAATCGACGATCTCTTCAAGGTTGCGGCGGCTTTCGGCGAAACTCTCGCCCTCGGGGCGCACATCGGCATCGTGAAAACAGAAAAACGGCGCGCCGACCCGCTCCAACATCTCGAACGCCACATCGGCCTTGAGCTTGGCCAGCCGCATGCCCTCGCCGAACCAGGGCCGGTCAAAGGTCTGCCCGCCGAACGGATCCTGCCCCTGCCACGCGAAGCTGTGCCAATAGGCGACAGCAAAGCGCAGATGGTCTTCCAGCCGCTTTCCCATGACAACCTCATCGGGGTTGTAATGGCGAAAGGCGAACTCGTTCTCGGTCTCCGGCCCTTCAAAGCGACAGGTCGGCACATCGGCAAAGAAATCGGTCATGTCAGCCCCCTTATGGCGTCCCGCGCCGCAACGTACCGCGCATGGCCTTCGTCAAAGGCCCCGGCAAGCGTCGGATTGGGATCAATCGAATGGTCAATCGGCGGGGGTGGGGCCAGCTCTGCGCCGCCGCCCGTCGCCGCCATCATCGCCAGCCGCGCGGCGCCGAATGCGCCGCCAAAATCGCCCGCGACCGGCACGTCGATAGGCGTGCCAAGGGCCGTGGCCACCGCACGCAGCCAGTAATCCGACCGGCTGCCCCCGCCCACGGCCAGAAGGCTGGTGATCTCGGTCCCCGTCGCGGCCAACGCATCGCGGCAATCGCGGATCGCGAAGGTCACGCCTTCCAGCACCGCCCGCGTCGCCGCCGCGCGGTCGGTCGCATGTTCCAGCCCCAAAAACGCGCCGCGAATATGCGCATCGTTCAGCGGCGTCCGCTCACCGCCCAGATAGGGCAGGAACAGCGCGCGCCCCGGCGCGTGCAAATCGCCCAAGCCCGCCGTCAACGCCGCAGCATCCGTCTCCAAAAGCCCCGCATACCAGTTCAGCGCATCCGTCGCGGCAAGGATCACCCCCATCTGGTGCCAGCGACTGGGCAGGGCATGGCAGAAGGTATGTACCGCCGTCTCCGCATCCGGTGCATAGCCGTCATTGGCCGCAAAAAGCACACCCGACGTACCCAGCGATACGAAAGCCTGCCCAGCCTGCACCACGCCGACACCAATGGCCGAAGCTGCGTTATCGCCACCGCCGCCCGCGACCGCGACGGGCCTCTCAAAGCCCCAGCGCGCGGCCAGATCGGCGCGCAAATGCCCCGAAACCTCGGACCCTTCCACAAGGCGCGGCATGTGGTCCCGGCTAAGCCCCGTTTTCTGCAAGAGAACGTCCGACCAGTCCCGCCCGCCCGTATCAAGCCAGCTTGTCCCGGCCGCATCCGACATCTCGGCCACATGCTCGCCCGTCAGCCACAGCCGCAGGTAATCCTTCGGCAAGAGCACCTTGCGCGCCTTCGCGAAAAGCTCCGGCTCGTGCCGCTTCATCCAGGCCAGCTTCGGCGCGGTAAACCCGGGAAAGACGATATTGCCGGTGATCTCGCGAAAGGCCGGGTCCGCATCCATCTCGGCCGCCTCGGCTGCGCTGCGCGTATCGTTCCACAAAATCGACGGGCGCAGCACCGCGTCCGCGTCATCCAGAACCGTCGCGCCATGCATCTGCCCCGACAGCCCGATGGCCCGAACGCCGGACAGCCCATGCTCGGACGCCAGCGTACCCAGCACGGCCTCTGCTGCCGATATCCAATGCGCCGGATCCTGTTCCGACCAGCCATCCTTCGGGCGCGAGACCTCAAGCGGCGCGGTCGCCTCGGCCAGAACATCCTGATCCTCGGACACCAAAAGGCCTTTGAGCCCCGATGTCCCCAGATCCAGACCGATATACATCACGCCGCCTTTTCGGGCTTCTTTCCAAGAATGATCATGCCCAGCAGGTCGTCCTCGGTGACCTCATGCACATTTACCGTGCCGACAAGCTGGCCGTTCTTCATCACTGATGCCCGGTCGCACAGCGCTTTGACTTGATGAATGTCATGATCGATCAGGAAAATCCCGATCCCCTGCTTTTTCAGCTCGTCGATCAGCTCGGCCACCATGCGGGTCTCTTCGACACCCAACGCGGCGGTCGGTTCGTCCATGATCAGGATCTTGGCGTTGAAATACACCGCCCGGCTGATCGCCACCGACTGACGCTGACCGCCCGATAGCCCGGCCACCGGCGTCTTGTACCGGCGGAAGTTCGGCGTCAGACGTCCCATGATCTTGCGCGTCTCCGCCTCCATCCGGGCGTCGTCGACAAGGCCGAGCGGCGTCACCAACTCGCGCCCCAGAAACAGGTTCGCGGAGGCATCGAGGTTGTCGGCAAGTGCCAGATACTGATAAATCGTCTCGATCTGATAGCGCCGCGCATCGCGCGGGTTGTTGATATCAGCAAGTTCACCGTTCACATAGATCTCGCCACTGTCGCGCTGAATTGCGCCGGACAGCATCTTCATCAAGACCGATTTGCCCGCGCCGTTATGGCCAAGAACGCCCACGACTTCGCCGGGATAGACGTCGACGGTTACACCATCGACGGCGTGAATGCCGCCGAAGGCCTTTTTCATGTTCCGCATTTCGACAAGGGGTGTACCAGAGCGGTCGATTTTATCCTGCGCCATGGTCACGCTCCCGTCCGTTTACGGTAAATGATGTCGATGAAGACGGCGAGCACCAGAACGATGCCCACGACGATGTTCTGATAGGGCGCTTCAACGCCCACCATCGCCATGCCCGATTGCAGCGACTGCATGATCAGCGCGCCCAGAATGGCGCCGTAGATCGTGCCAAGCCCGCCCGCAAGCGCCGTGCCGCCGATCACCGCCGCTGCGATGACGCGCAATTCATCCAGCGTGCCGATGTCGTTTGAGTGAAACGTCAGACGCGCCGACGCGACCACCGCCGAGATGGCGCAAAGCGCGCCCATGATGGCAAAGACCTTGACCGTCAAAAGCCGCGTGTTGATCCCCGACAGCATCGCCGCATCCGGGTTGCCACCGGTTGCGAAGATATAGCGCCCCAACCGCGTGCGCTGGGCGACAACCGTCATGATCGTCGCGATCACGACGAGGATCAGCACCGAATAGGGCACGCCATAACCGGCGGTGAACCCTTCGGGCATCACCTCGCCGCGCGCTTCGAACATCCGCACCAAGCGGCGTTCGGGTATTTCATAGGCGTTGAGTACAGCAACCAGCCCAAGTATCGCCGCGGCGACCATGCCGGCAAGAACGAACTCTGCCCAAAGCGGCTTGACCGGAAACTCGTGCCGTATCTTGTTGCGGCGCGCCGACAAAAGCAGAGCAATCGCCAGCCCGGTCGCGAGAATGCCGAAGATCCAACTTCCCGTCTCGCCCATGGTCCCATTGATCCCGCCGAAGGTCTGGAACGTGCTGTCGAGCGGGCCGATCGTCTGCCCCTTGGTCAGGTGCCAGGCCACGTTGCGCCAGACCAGCAGGCCGCCCAGCGTGACGATAAAGGCCGGGATCAGAAGGTATCCGATCAGCCAGCCGTGAAACGCACCGATCACGACACCGGTCACGATACCCACGATCACCGCAATCGGCGCGGTCAGCGGGTGGTTGAGACCAAGGCCGAACCATTCCGGCGTGACCACGGTTTGCGTCATCGCCATCATCGCCGAGCAGGTCGCCAGAAGCGCGCCCACCGACAGGTCGATATGGCGGGTCACGATCACGAAGACCATGCCCGTGGCCATGATCGCCACCGACACGGTCTGGATCGTGAGATTGAAGACGTTGCGTGGGGTCAGAAACCGCCCATCCGTCCAGACATGGAAGACAAGGCACAAGACGATAAAGGCACCGATCATTCCCAGAAGCCGCGTATCGATCTCGAGCGCTTGAAAGAAGTTGCGCGAGGCCTGTTTGGGCGGGGTGTGGGATTGGGTTGCGTCGGACATGAGCGCTCTCCGGCCGGGGGCTGGCATTCGCCCCACCGCAAGGGGTGGGGCGAACAGTTAGGTTTTCAGATCAACAGGGTGATCAGTTGCAGGGGGCGGGGCCGCCCGAAACGCCCTGGCAGAGCGACTCGACAGAGATCCAGCCTGCATCGGTCACGGCCGTCAGGTTCGCGGCGGTGACAGGAACCGGCTCAAGGAACCTTGCGTTCATCGTCGTGCCCGAGGGCGAGGTCCAGGACGCTGCGCCATCGACATCGCCCATGGCGGTGCCACCGGCCAAGGCCACGGCGATCTCACCGGCAGCCCGGCCCAGATCGCGCGCATCCTTCCAGACGCTTACGGTCTGCGTGCCCTTCGCGACGCGGTTCAGCGCGGCGTGGTCGCCGTCCTGACCCGACACCGGAATGCCTTCCATGCCCTGCGCGGTCAGCGCGGCCACAACGCCACCGGCGGTGCCGTCGTTCGACGCCACAACCGCATCGACGTCGTTGTCGTTGGCGGTCAGGATCTGTTCCATGTTCCGCTGCGCGTTCGCCGGAAGCCAGCCATCGGTGTAAGCCTCACCGACAATGGTGATGTCGCCGGCATCGATCGCCGCCTGCAGCACCTCTTGCTGACCGCCACGCAGGAAGTCCGCGTTCGGGTCGGTGGGCGAGCCCTTGATCATGACATAGTTGCCCTTGGGCTGCGCTTCGAGAACGGCGCGGGCCTGCATCCGGCCGACTTCGATGTTGTCGAAGGTCAGGTAGAAGGCGCGCGGGTCTTCGATCAGACGGTCATAGGCGATAACCGGAATGCCTTCGTCGGCAGCGGCCTGCACGGCGGGAATGATCGCCTGCGTGTCCTGTGCCAGCACGATCAGCGCGTCGACGCCCTGTGCCATGAGGCTTTCGATGTCCGAAAGCTGCTTGGCCGACGAAGACTGTGCGTCTGCCGAGATATAGGCGGCGCCACCGGCTTCAAGCGCGGCCTTCATCGCGGCTTCGTCAGTCTTCCAGCGCTCTTCCTGAAAGTTCGACCAGCTGACGCCGACGGTGATGTCTTGCGCATAAGCGGGTGCGGTAAATGCGGTTGCGGCAAGCGCCGCTGCGAGAAGCGTTCTTCTCTTCATCTTCAAGTTCCTCCCTATGGAACGCCCAACATGGGCCCGATCGGCACGTTCGCCGAAACACCAAGAGTGTGGCGTTAATAATTTATGTTGTCAAAATAATAATTGCGTTCAATACTCAGTTCTGGACGATTTTTCCGCAGAAATCATGGTTCCAGACGGTATTGGCGGCGAAATTGGGCTGATCTAGGGGGTTTTTATTTGAGTGTCAAAATAAATAAGCCTGCGAATGCCCGCCCCGAGTCGGACAATCCCCCGCGCCCTGGATGTGGTCCCCTCACCGCACCACTGACCGAGGTGATGCGTCCCCTCAAATTCCAGATTTTCGAACGTGTACGGGCCGCTGGCCTGATTCCACGCGTCGAGGTCGCAAAAGAGCTTGGCATCTCTCCCGCCTCTGTAACAACCCTTAGTTCGGAACTAATTGACGCGGAACTCATAGAAGAGGTCGTGGCCCCCCGCGGCAAGGGCGAGGCCGCGCGCGGGCGCCCGCCCGTGGCGCTGGGCGTGCGTGCGTCGGCCCATTATGTCGCCGGGCTCAAGCTGTCGGATCGCGAACAAACGGCCGTCATCCTCGACTTCGCGGGCAACCTCATTGCCAGCCATGCCATCACCCGCCAGCCCGGCGCGTTGGCGACTGAAGACTTTCTGAACGACTGCGAACGCCTTCTCGATCTGGTCGGTGCCAAGGCCGGCATCCGGCGGCAGGGCCTCTCGGGCGTGGGCATCGGCGTGCCGGGTTTCGTCGAAAGCGCGGGCGGGCGGGTCTTCTGGTCCTCGGTGCTGGCCGATGGCGATGTGCCGCTGGCCGCTGCCGCCGCCGACCGCCTTGGCGTACCCGTGACCATCGACAACGACGCCAACCTCGTCGCGCTGGCCGAGCTTTGGTTCGGCGCGGGCCGCGAGGTTGCCGATTTCGCCGTCGTCACCATCGAACACGGCGTCGGCATGGGCTTTGTCCTCAATCACCGGCTTTATCGCGGCGCGGGTGGCATCGGGATGGAGCTTGGCCACACCAAGGTCCAGCTTGACGGCGCGCTTTGCCGCTGTGGCCAGCGCGGCTGTCTTGAGGCTTATGTCGCCGACTATGCCCTCGCGCGCGAGGCGTCGACGGCGCTGGAAGGTGTTGAAGGCGACGAACAGACAATGGTCGAACTTCTTGAATCTCTTTACGAAAACGCCAAAGGGGGCAATGCCGCCGCGCGCTCGATCTTCCGTCGCGCCGGGCGCTATCTGGCCGTGGGGCTGGCCAATGTCGTCAACCTGTTCGATCCCGCGCTGATCATCCTGTCGGGCGAGCGGATGCGCTATGATTACCTTTATGCCGCCGATGTCCTGGCCGAAATGGACAGCCTCGTCCTGAAGGCCGGGCGTCCCGCGCCGCCGATCGAGGTGCATGCCTGGGGCGATCTGCTCTGGGCGCAAGGGGCGGCGGCGCTTGCGCTGTCGGATCTCACCGAAACCCTGCTCGCCCCGGCCCGCGAAGGGGCTGCCCGATGATCCGCGCGCTGCCCCTTCTCTTCGTGGCCACCGCCGCCACCGCCAACCCGGCCTTCGTCGACCGCGCCGGCGGCCTTCCCGCGCCGCATGTCTATGACGGCGGGTGGGAGCATTTCGTGGGCGGGGGCGTCGCGGTCTTCGACTGCAACGATGACGCCCGTCCCGACATGCTGGTCGCGGGCGGCGAAAACCCGGTAAAACTCTACATCAACACCACGCAAAACCCCGGTGACCCGATCACTTTCGCCCCCGGGGCCCTCCCGCCGCTCACCGGCGTCACCGGCGCCTATCCCATCGACATCGACAGCGATGGCGCCCTCGACATCGCCCTTTTGCGCGTTGGTCCGAACTTCACCCTGCGCGGTATCGGCGACTGCCGCTTTCGCGATGCCAGCGGGCCCTGGAACTTCCCGAACGGCAACGCCTGGACCACCGCCTTTTCCGCGACGTGGGAAGGCAAAAACGTCTGGCCCACGCTCGCAATCGGTAACTATGTCGACCGCGACGATCCCGAAGGCCCCTTCGGCGCCTGCGACGACAACTTGCTTGTACGCTCCGATGGCCCGGTCTTCGCCGACCCCGTCCCGCTCTCCCCCGGGTATTGTGCGCTCTCGATGCTCATCTCTGACTGGCAGCGCAGTGGCACCCCCGAACTGCGCATCTCCAACGACCGCCACTACTACCTGCGCGGCGGCTATGAAGAGATGTGGCGGCTCGATCCCCTGCGCCCCCGCGACGCCAGCGATGGCTGGGACAAGATCTCGCTCTGGGGCATGGGCATCGCCAGCGCCGATCTCACAGGCGACGGTCTACCCGAGGTGATGCTGACCTCCATGGGCGACCAGCTTTTGCAGATCAACGATGGCCAGACCTACCGCAACGCGCCGTTTTCCATCGGCACCTTTGCGCAGCGCCCGCATATCGGCGACGATGGCCGCCCCTCGACCGGTTGGCATGCCGAATTCGGCGATGTGACCAATGACGGGTTGCTCGATCTCTTCATCGCCAAGGGCAATGTCGACCAGATGCCGTCAAACGCGATGAACGATCCCAACAACCTGCTGATCCAGACGCCGGAGGGGCCCTTCGTCGAGCGCGCCACGCAGGCCGGGGTCGACAGCACCCATCGCGCGCGCGGGGCGGCCTTGGCCGATTTCGACGGTGACGGGCGGCTCGATATCGTGGTCGTTAATCGCCGCGCCCCGATGGAGGTCTGGCAGAACGCAACGCCGGACACGGGCAACTGGCTCGCCGTCGAGCTTCGCCAGCCCGCGCCCAACACCCGCGCCGTCGGGGCATGGATCGAACTGCGCGCGGGCGGCGTCACCCAGACCCGCGAGTTGACCATCGGCGGCGGCCACGCCGGCGGGCAGGCGGGTCCGGTGCATTTCGGGCTTGGTGCGGCGCAAAGCGCCGAGCTTCGGGTGCAATGGCCGGGGGGCGCCATGTCTGACTGGATCACGCTCGATGGCAATCAGCGCGTGACGCTCACCCGAGACGGCGACGCCCTGACGCCCGACTAACCGCAATCTACGATTTCCCGCCCGGCTGCACGCCGGGCTGTGCCACCCCGCGGGTCGGCGCTGCCCGTCTCTCTGATCTAGCGATCCACCGGCAATCCGCTTGGCACCGCCTCAGGCACGCCCAACCGCCCGGCCAGCGCCACCGGGTCGCTCAGGCTCTCCAGAAACGCCAATAGATCGGCGATCTCCGCGTCGCTCAACGCCACCGGTGTGACCTTGACCGCCGCCGCAATCGCCGCGCGCTCTTCCGCGTCCTCCATCACCGTCCAATCCGGCTTGGTCCCCGCCAACACGGGCAACACCCCCTGCGGCGCATAGCTTGCCAACCCCTGCACAGGGTCCGCGTGATGGCGCAGGAACGCCTCTAGCTCGGCATACGCTCCCGCATGCCCCCAAGGCCCGGTCCGCGTCACGTTGCGCAGGCTCGGCGTGCGGAACGCATAGGCATCTTCCGCCCGACCCGTCACCCGCATCCGCCCGATATCGCGCTGATGGCTCTCGAACCGCTCGGCCTTGCCCGGGCCAAGCTGCGGCTGGCCCATGGCGTGAAATCCGTGATCCGTCTGGAACGGGCCGGAATGACAGGTGCTGCACCCAGCCGCCCCGTAAAACAGCATCGCGCCGCGTTCGGCGGCCTCGGGCAATTCCGCCTTACCGCGCAGATAGGCATCGAACGGGCTGTTGATCGACTGCCATTCAAAGCCGATGAACGCCGCGATCGCGTTGGAAATGTCCGTGAAATCAATCGCCCGCCCGTCGGCGATCTCGGGATAGGCCCGCTCGAACCGCTCAGCATAGGCGGGCAGGGCGGCCACGCGCTCCGAAATCAGGTTCCACGCCCCGCCCTCGCCGGTCAGCCGCCCCTGCCGCACCGCCTTGGCGATGTCGTTTTCCTGATAATGGCCCGCCATCTCGTCAGGCGAGAGCACAGGGAACATCGTCTGCGCCGATAAAAGGCTGTCGAACCCGGCCACCATGTCGCCTTCAAGCGGGGTGCGCAGGCCGCCGGGGCGCGTGTCGTCCACCTCGATCCGCCCGTCGTGGAACATCACGGTGAATTCCCGCGCCGCCAGATTGAACAGCGCGGGCGAATTGCGGGGTATGCGCTGTTCGGGCAGGTTGTCGGGGTCCGCGCGCCGCTCCGGTCCCAGCCCGATACCCCCATCGCCCAGCCCAAGCGACAGCCCGTCGCCGGTACCAAAACGCGGGTGATGGCAGGTGCCACAGGACACCGTGCGATTGCCCGACAGGATGGGATCGTAGAAAAGCAACTGCCCCAGCTCGACCGCCACCGGATCGAAGGCCGGAAAAAGGCCCGCATCCGGGGCATGCGGCAAACCCTCGGCCGAAACGGGCCCGGCCAACACCGCCCCAAGCAAAGCTGCACAGATCACGCGGACCAAAACGTTCTCCCTTACGCCACACCACCGGCGGATACGCTGGCGCACATCCGGCGTGGGATCAACCCGCGCGCCCTGCGTCAGGTCGACCGCCCGCGCCAAGGGAGCGCGCGGGCGGTCGATGTGGGGCCGGGCTTCGGGAGAAAAACCTTGCCGCCACTTTCAGGCCAATACGCCAGCCGCCTCCATCATGGAGGCCATTGACGTGATCTCGATGCCGTCGGGACGGACGCCATCGCGGGGATGCCACGATCCGTTTCCGGTGCCTGTGTTCCAGAAACTGTGTGGATCGTGGGTGATCAGGCCCAAAATCGTATCGGCCACCAGCCAAGTGCCCAGCGGGCCAAGGCGGCGACCGTCTTGTAAAACCTCTGCCTCTTTGAGGACGTAGAACCAAAGCGGCGTGGCCCGGTCGAACCCGCCCGCGCGGATTTCTGCGCCGGTCTCGCCACTGGCAAGTTGCGCGGGCGTCAAAGCGGGCAATTCGATACCCCGCGCGGCCATCGCCGCCAGACACTCTTGCGCACAAGCCAGGTTCATCCGATGCCCGCGCCGCAGATTGCGCCGGGCCAGATGCCGCAGGACACTGTGATCTCCGGCCTCTTCATGCGCCAACTCGCGCAGGGGCAGCGCCAGATGCGTGTCGATCTTGCGCGCCGACCGGTCGGGCATCGCCGCCGAGGGCTGATGCACGAACCGCCCCCAGTCGATCAGAAGATGTGCGGGAAGCGACGGCGCATTGCCGCCACTGCACCGGGGCATCGGGTCGTCGGCCCCGCCGGTAAAGGCGAAAAGCATATTGAACGGCGCGCGCGCCATGATCGGCTGCCCCGCCGACCGCCCGAACTGGGCGTTCCAGTCATAGCGGTCGCGCAGCGTCGTATGCCCGAACCGGAACGCGGCAAAGCTGAACTCCATCGGCAGCGGCAATTGTGCGGGCCGTCCATCGGGCGCTGCGTGGCGGCGCACCATGTCACGGTAAAGGAGCGGGCCAGAGATCAGGATGTCGCCCAACGTGTCCTGATCGCAAATGGCCGGCAAAAAGCAGTAAAGGGCCAGCCACTGAATATGCCATGTCGTCATCCGCCGCGCCCAGGCAAAGCGCGCCGCATCCCCGCGCCGCGCCACGTCCTCTGGCACGCAATCGACGATCCGGTTATGCAGGCGGACAATCGCAAGATGAAACTGCGCCAGCGGCAGGTTGGCGTCATTGCGCATATCGCCAAGGATCGCCCGTTGCAGACGCAATTGGCCATCGGGCCGGACGAACAGGTCGCGCATCGGTGCGGGCAAGGCGCGCAGGTCGCTTTCGCAGATTCGGCCCGCCGCGATCAGATCACCCAGCCGCAACAGATCCCGTCCCGCACGCTCGTCCGGTGGCAAAGCGGCGGCGCTGTCCGGCGTGACATCGCCAAGCGCAAGCTTGGCGGGGTCCTCGGTGCTGCGCAGCGCCTCGTGCAAGCGGCGCGCGACATCGCCCGCCATCGGCCCGCCGCCATAGATGCATTCCAGCGTCAGAGCCCCGCTGCGCAAATTGCGCAGCCCGTGCGTGGCCGCCCCCCGGTCGATCGGCGCAACCCGGTCGGTATCGATCACCGACACCGCCGCGTCGCGGTCACCGATTGCGGTGATGTCATGGTCGATGAACTGTCCGAAAAAGGTAAAGACCGGCGCGATGAAGGCGTTGTCGTCGGGGTCGCCGGGCGCGCGCAGCATCGCGTCCGACAGCGCATCAAGCGCGTGGGTATCCTCCTCGCCGCGCCCCGCATCCGGTGCATCGGGAAACAAGTAGCCAAAGCCGCCAAGCGTCGGGTCGGGGGGAAATTGCCGGGCCTCGCTGAACCCGAAGGCCGAGGCGTCGGGAAAGACGCCTTCCTTGTGATAAAGCGGCCTTCTTTCATGGTGGACCGCAGCCGTTCCATGGCCCGGAAGCAGAAACATTATAAAAAGTCCTTGCTACTGAAATACCGCACCCCTCACCATGGGGACAGCTGCGATCCTGTAATTTACCTTACGGAAATCAGGGAGTTAGTCAGCCCACGGGGCCGCTAATAAAACGTGAAAATCATCAGAATGACGTCAATCGGGCGCAAGTGCGCTAGCGCAGGATCTGAAGCAGTTCCTTGCTGGCCAGCGTCGACCGCTTGAGCGCCGCAGCCGGGTAGTCCGGATCATTCACCATCCGGTCGAGAGAGAAGCGCGGCTCGGCCGTATTGAGCCGCCGCATCACCCGATAGGCGTCGTCGGTGCGCCGTTCGTTGGCGTAGATCGCCGTCAGATAGCGTAGCGGCGGGCGGAAATCAGGCACGAGCGCGGCCGCGGCTTCGGCATATTGGCGCGCCTCTTCAAAGCGCCCCGTCACCGTGGCCGTCAGACAGCACCCCATGTCCCACCAATGCTTGAAGGGCGACGATTGCCCGATATGGCGCGCCCTAAGCTGCAGGCGATGCGCGCTTTCCGACCGGCCTTCCATCAGGTGCGAAATGCCAAGGCAATCCCACGAAAACGGGTTGGCAGGGTTGGCGCGCACGCTGCGCTCGGCCAGTTCGCGCGCGGCCAGAAAGTCATCGCGCACCAGCATCGCGGCGTTCGATGCCGCGGCAAGCACCATCGAATTGGACGGCTCAAGCTCAAGCGCGCGGGCGGCGAATTCGTCGATCTCTTCGGGCATGCCGATGTCGATGCCGTCATGCTGTTCGACCTGCCGGATTACCCGCAACATCACCCGCCAGGCAAGGTAACTGCCGCGCGGATCCCGTTCGAAGGCCTGCAAGAACAACTGATCGGCCTCGGCCTGCTCCTCGGGGTTGAAGGTGAACAGCTTGCGGATCGCCATCTGCGCGCGCAGCGTCGCGTCGAAGCTGGCCGTTTCGGCCTGATTGCGGCGGATCAGGGTGGCGGTGACATTCTCGTAAACGTCATGGGCCAGCTTCAGAAGCTCGGGATTGTCGGCGAAATCCGTGCCGCCAAAGGTAAAGCTCACCGTGCCGCCCCAGACCGAGCGCTGGAATTCGCCCTCTTCCAGTGCGGCGCGCAAGCCACCTTGCCCGCTATCGAGAAACGCCTCTGCCGAGAGCGACAGCATCGGGTTCGACCGCGCGGCCTCGGCATGCACGATCTGCATCGACGTGGCTTCGGTCAGGGTCTTTTCGACCGTGTCCAGAAACATGCTGGCCAAAAGCCCGTCCGGCCCCGCCACCGGCCGATCACGGCGGATAAGGATGCTGCGCCCAAGCGCGGCCGGTGTGACCCGCGCGGGGGCCGCGCCCGACAACTCGGCTCGCTTGACATCCATCCATGCCCGGAACTCGGGATCGCGAATGCGGCAGCCTTCAAAGAATTCGGCACTCTTCGCCCGGTCGCCCGCATCTGGTTCCTCAAGGTCGATCCACACGCGTGAGGTGTCAAGCTGCACGGTCGTCCGGGTCGTCTGCAGAATCGCTTCCAGCGGACCCAGCGCCTTGCGCGCCTCGATCAGCGCCTGACGCAGGCTTGCGGCGGCCTGCGGGCGGCCCCGGTCGCTCCACAGTTTTTCCTGTAGCCACACGCGCGATCGGGAATAGCCCGGTGAACAGGCGAGCAAGGCAAAAAGACCCTGTGTTTTCGCACCTTTAGGCGTAAGAACATCGCCCCCGGGCGCGGTAAGCGCAAGTGGGCCAAGCAGCGTGATTTCGAGTTTGTCGCCGTGGTCAGACACGCAGCGTCCCCGTCGTTGCACCCCCTGATCCCGGCAACTGGCAAGATAGGCCAGAACCGCACCGCCGGGTTCAATCGTTAAACTATCGTAAAAGAAAGAAAATGTCGCGCAAGCTGTTTGACCTTACGGCATCTTTCCCCGCACCCAAGACAGAGAACCATGCAAGGGGAGATATGGCATGAGTATAGCGGGACGTTCGGGCCGTTCGGGACGGTCGGGAAGATCAGGTCGGTCGGGTCGCTCGGGCCGGTCCGGGCGCTCAGGCGACGCGCTTGACGATCTGCTCGATCACGCTGGCGGGCCAGCCAGCACCTTGATGAACGAAGCGCTCGTCTCCATGCGCGACGGCACGGTCGGATATTGGGACGGCGGCAAGATGACTGGCAACGGCGCGCCCTTCCCACCCGACGGGTCGGATTACGATGTCAGCTATCTTGTTCCCGCGACCCGCGCGCTTTTGTTCGACGCCGCCCTGTCGGACCCGTTCAAGGTGTCGCGGAGCGGTGACAAGGCCATCGTCGAACTGGCGGGCAAACAGCTCATCACCATCCAGAAACCCGACGAGGCCAAGTTGGAACAGCAACTGGCCCATCTACGCACCTACGCTGACCTGCGCGGCGACCGCGTGGCGGAAATCCAGGTGCAGACCGACGACATCCTGTCGTTCTTCAGCGCGATAACCTATCTCGACGAAAAGCGGCGCGGGCATACGCTCGAACTCCTGAACGCCACTGTCCGGCTGGCGATCCACGCGGAAATGCAAATCAAGCACTACTGCCGCACGCGGCGGCCACAGGCGTTGTCCAATCAGGTGCAGCCGATGATCCAGACGCCCGATCACAGCGCCTTCCCAAGCGGTCACGCGACCGAGGCGTTCGCCGTGGCCACGGTGCTTTACCTTCTGCGCGAAGACGGGGCGGGGACCTATGCCAATGCCACAAGCGGGCTTGGCGGGCACAGTGATCCGCTTTATCGAGCGGCCCACCGCATCGCCACCAACCGTACGGTGGCCGGGGTGCATTACCCCTGCGACAGCGCGGCGGGCGCGATGTTGGGTCTCGCGTTGGGCACGGCGGTGCGCGATATGGGGCGCGCGACATCGGCCGGCGGGCTGGCCAGCCCGCTCAGCTTCGGGTTCACGTCAACGGCGTCGCAAACCGCGAAGTTCAACTACGCCGACGACTTCGATATCGACTGGCTTGCCGCCCGCGCCGCACCGCTTGACGGCACGCGCCTCGTCACCAAATCCCCGATGATCAATCAGCTTTGGTCACTGGCCAAGGCCGAATGGGCGGGATAGCCGGGGCAACCCATCACGCTGCCGGCGGGCCGGACGCCCCGGCCCGTCAGCATAGGCGATCACGCCATAGCCAAGCCGTCGCAGCCGTACCGGAGCGCTGGCCCCGCCCTTGAGCAATTCGGTCAATACATTCGACTTGCCGGGCCGCCATGACGGGGTGTTCTTCCAGCGCGGGGCAAGCTTTTCCAGCACCGTCACCAGCCGCCGCGCCACCTGTGGTGCGGCGTTCGACGTGCCGGAAAACGCCGCCGTTCCGCCTGAATAAGTACCCGCCGCCAGACGTGCGGTCGTATAGGCGGATTCCTCGGACGGGGCACAAAGATCGGGCAGGCGATGCACCGGGCCGACCCCCGGCCCCGAGGCCGTGTAATAGCTCATCGGCGCTCGGCTGTTGCGGTCGAACGTGCCACCGATGACAAGCGTGCGCGGCCCCTCGGTCGTGGCCAATGCCGACAGTGTGCCCTGCCGCACGATGGGCTTCGACCCGGTACGCGGTTTTTCAATGACAGTGGTTTCCGGGTCGACCGCGTCCACCTCGGGGCTGTCGAAATACGACTGGCGCCCGAAGAACGGGAAGCCCGTGGGCGTGTCATCCCGCTGAATATCCATCGTGAAATCAAGCGATGCGTCGACCGGGGCGTGCAAGGTGAGCTTGTATGCCCCCGCCGGAACCGTGCTCTGCGACGCGTCATGGTTTTCCGATGCATTGAGCGCGATCAGAAGCCGCGTGCGCCCGGTCGCCGCGAAATGCCGCCGGTAAGCCCGCCCGATCAGCACGTCGTCCTGCGTGCGCCAGTCCCAGCACCGGCCCTGATGCAGCGTGAAATTCCCCGTGCTGCCGTCGGGTACCACGATCTCGAGCCGCCCTTCTGGATTACCGGTGCACCACAGCTCCAGATAGCTCGGCGACCGGTCATCCCCGTGAATACGCCAGTCCAGCGTCGTCGATTGCCCCGCCGACAGACGGTCTTCGGCATGGCCCAGATCGCGGAACGAATTACCGGCGGGCAACACGAGCCATGTCGGCGCGTCGGCCGCATCCCGCGCCTGCACCAGCCGGTCAAGCTCGGCCTCGACAAATCCGGTGCCGTCCTTGGGTCCGGCATTGATCGCGTAACTCAGGTTGATGACCTGCGCCACCGCAGCGCCCCCGGGGCTCAGGTCGCGGACCAGCGTCACGAACATCCCCGCCAGCACCAGATAGGCATCAAGCAGTGCACCCGACGTGTCCGCCGTCGCCTGCGCGGGAAGTTCGACACCAAGGATCGGCCGCGTCTCGGGCGCGTCTTCTGCGGGGTATCCGGCGGCCAGATCGGCGACATATGTGCCATGTGTGCCGCGAAAATCCCGGGGTCGCTTCGCCGCGGCGCTGCTTGCGGCCACCGGGACACCGGGCACAAGCGGCGCCAACACCACTTGGTCATACATCGCGCGTTCGTCATGGGCGGCCAGGACGCGGTCGATCTCATCGGCCAGCGCCAGCCCACCGACGGTGACAAAGCGCGGGTCGGCCTGCGACAAGCGCCCCAGCATCTGCTGCCAGACCGCGATCGACCGTGCCTTGCGGCTGCCGTCCGGCAAGGTACGGGTCAGCCGCTCATGCCCATAGCTCATCTGGTCGTCGATGATGCAGGTCAGGATGTCGGCCGTCCCGCTGCGCCCAGCCAGCGCGTCACCGCCAAAGCCCGCGAGGTCCGTCGCACTTGCCGGGGCTGCGGTCGCCGGGGAGGCATCCGCAAGGGCAGGGGTGGCGGGGCAAACATGTACGATCTCGAACGGCATCGCATCGCCGTTCGGTGCTGTCGCGTCATAGGCCAGCGCCTCGGGTCGCCAGACGAAGAACCGCCCGAACCGGCGCAGGGCTTCGGCACTGTCCCCGGACCAGACGCGTTGCAGATAGGCCAGCGAAATCGCGTCAATCGCAAGAAACCGTCCCTCCGCCGAACCCGTCCCGCTTTGCTGGATCAGCGCCCAAAGCCGCGCGGCGGCATCGCGCGGGCTTTCACCGGCCTCGGGTGTCAGCGACACGAAAACCGGTGCCCAGCCCGCGTCACTCCCCGGTCGGCGGTTCTGCCGCTGCCAGTCCTGATAGGGGTTCACACTCGCGGGCGGACGGTCGGCGGTTGGGGTTGTGCGCCAGGTCTTGTTTGCCATGAAACGGTGAT
>JABDPT010000300.1 GCA_013042605.1 Paracoccaceae bacterium | reverse complement strand
GGCCTCCATTTCGATGCGGATGCGACCCAGCGGGTTGGACGCGTGGTGGGGCGTGTCGGCGGCGAAGATCGCAGGGGCGTCGGGGCCGAAGACATAGACGTTGCCGGGGATCAGAACCGTGCAGCCGTGGGCGCGCGCGGCGGCGATGACCGATTTGGTGATGCCGGGAACCTGTGCCTGCCAATGCGGATAGGGCGGGTTCCATGCATTGACGATCAGATCGACGCCTTGGGCGCTTACCATCAGATCATCGACGGCGCGGTCGACGATGCGCACCCGCCAGCCAGCGTTCCAGAACGCTTCGGCAGCGTGGCTGCCAAAGCGACCATTCGCGCCGAGGATGAGGACGGTACCGGACATTTTCAGGCTCCTTGAGTGAGTGACTGCCCTGTTCTACCCATTCCCATTCATTGCGGAATTGCGGAAAATCGCAGATCAGGTATACAAATTTGCATGCCTCCCAGCCTCTATTCCCTTGACTGGACCCTCGTGCGCGCCTTTCTGGCCGTTGCCGAAACCGGATCGCTTTCGGCGGCCGCGCGGCGGTTGGGGACGAGCCAGCCGACCATCGGACGGCAGGTTCAGGCGCTTGAAGACGCGCTGGGTGCAGAGCTTTTCCGGCGCCAGCCGCGGGGGATGGAGCTGACCGCCACGGGGGCCGAGATGTTGGCCCCGGCGCAGGCGATGCAGGCCGCGGCGGGGCAGATCGCCCTGCGCGCCGCCGGGCAGTCAGAGGCGCTGGCCGGGACGGTGCGGATCACCGCAAGCATCTTTACCGCGCATCACGTGCTGCCGCCGATCATCGCCGGTCTGCGGCGAGACGAACCGGAGATCATGCTTGAGATTGTCGCGTCGGACCAGACCGAGAACCTGCTGTTCCGCGAGGCGGATATCGCCATTCGCATGTACCGGCCCGAACAGCTTGACGTGGTGACCCAGCATCTTGGGGATTACCCTTTGGGCGTGTTTGCCGCCAAAAGCTATCTCGACCGGGTGGGTCGGCCCACGGATCTGTCCCAAGCGATGGCGTATGACTTCGTAGGGTATGATCGCAACGAGGAGATACTGCGCGGATTTCGCGACCATGGGATGGACGTGGATCGCGAGTTCTTTCCGACGCGTTGCGACCATCAGAGCGTTTACTGGGAATTCGTGCGGTCGGGTTGCGGGATCGGGTTCGGCTTGCGCCAGACCGGGCTTGCCGACCCGCTTCTCGAAGAGATCAACCTGGGCATCCCGATCCCGGTGGTGCCCGTCTGGCTGACCGCGCATGAGGCGATGCGGCGCACACCACGCATTCGCCGGGTCTGGGACCGGCTTTCCGAGGCTTTGACCGCCCTGCTTCCTTGACCCTGATCTGGCAAGGCGATAGGCGAATGCGACCCGATTTTCAGCCTGTTTCAAAGAAGGATACCCACCATGACCACCGGCTCGCTCCTTATTCTCGCGGGGGACGGTATCGGCCCCGAAGTGATGGTCGAAGTGCGCAAGGTGATTGGTTGGTTCGGCGCCAACCGGGGGCTGGATTTCGACATCTCGGAAGATCTTGTGGGCGGGGCCGCCTATGACGCGCATGGCACGCCGCTGACCGACGCCACGATGGCGCATGCGCAAGAGGTGGACGCGGTACTTCTGGGCGCTGTGGGAGGGCCGAAATACGATGTGCTCGATTTCTCGGTCAAACCCGAGCGGGGGCTTTTGCGGCTTCGCAAAGAGATGGACCTTTATGCCAACCTGCGCCCGGCGCAGTGTTTCGATGCGCTGGCAGATTTCTCGTCGCTGAAAAAGGACGTGGTGGCCGGGCTCAATATCATGATCGTGCGCGAACTCACCTCGGGCGTTTATTTCGGCGAACCGCGCGGAATCATCAAGGAAGGCAATGAGCGCGTGGGCATCAACACCCAGCGTTATACCGAAAGCGAGATTGCGCGGGTGGCGCGGTCGGCGTTCGAACTGGCGCGGCGGCGGGACAATCGGGTCTGTTCGATGGAAAAGGCGAACGTGATGGAGTCCGGTGTGCTTTGGCGGGATGTGGTGCAGGAAGTGCATGACGCCGAATATGCGGATGTCGAGCTGAGCCACATGTATGCCGATGCCGGCGCGATGCAGCTGACGCGCTGGCCCAAGCAGTTCGACGTGATCGTGACCGATAACCTTTTTGGCGACCTCTTGTCGGATCTGGCCGCGATGCTGACCGGGTCGCTTGGCATGCTGCCCTCGGCGTCGCTTGGCGCGCCGATGGCCAATGGTCGCCCCAAGGCGCTTTATGAACCCGTGCACGGGTCGGCGCCGGATATCGCCGGTCAGGGCAAGGCCAACCCGATTGCCTGCGTTCTGTCCTTCGCGATGGCGCTGCGCTATTCCTTCGACAAGGGTGACGAGGCGGCGATGCTGGAAGCGGCGGTGGAAAAGGTGCTGGCCGATGGTGTGCGCACTGCCGATCTGATGCAGGCCGATGGCGGCAGCCCGGTATCGACGTCCGAAATGGGCGATGCGATCGTGGCGGCGCTTGAAACGCTGAACTGAGGTTCCCGCCTTTAAGGGCGCGAAAAGCCCCCTAACGTTGCCGGCAAGGGGGCTTTTCATGGCTTACTTCTTACCTGGCCGAAGACGCCGATGGGAACTTGCCTTGCAGGGCGGAAGCGCCTTTCCATCGTGCAATTGCCGCGAAACCGTTAGCGCCGGCGACCCAGCCATGCAGCAAGCGCCGGGCAGCCATGCGATGTTAGAGGTTGCCTTACGGGTTGATGATACGCTTACAGGGCGTCATCAACGGAATAGTCTGACCTATGACCGAAGCTAGCAAATCAAACCTGCGTGGCGTGTTCTTCGCGCTGATGGCTTTTGGGCTTTTTGCGACGCATGACGTGGTGGTCAAATATCTGGGCGGGCAGTATTCGCCGTTTCAGTTGATCTTCTTCAGCGTCCTGCTGTCCTTCCCGTTGGTGATGTTGATGCTGATGCGCGACAGCACCCGGGCGACGTTGATCCCTGTGCATCCGTGGTGGACGGCGCTGCGCACCGTTGCGGCGATGATCACCGGATCGACGGCGTTTTA
>JABDPT010000004.1 GCA_013042605.1 Paracoccaceae bacterium | reverse complement strand
ATATCGTCTGGCGCGAAGACTCGCCGGGTGACCGCCACCTTCAGGTGCTGCACATCATGCAGGATGCCGCTGCGCGTGCGACCGGTGGCCTGAACGGCTGGCAGGATGTGCACGTGGCCATCGAGGTCAAGCGCTTCCATTCCGTGACGGAAAAGGCGCTTTATACCATTGGCGGTGTGCATTCGATCCAATTCCTGCTGGCGGTCTATGATGCGCGCACGGGCGAGGTGATCGAAGAGCCCCGCCTTGTCGATGCGTCGCTTGTGGCCAATGGCGGGCGCGATGCCGTGCGCGCCAAATGGACAGGGCGCACGCCGAAGGTACGCCTGCACGACCATCTGGCCGGTGTGATCCAGCGGGAATTGACGCCGCCCTATCTTTATCAGGCGCCGTCTTTCGCCGACCGGTAAGATAGGGTAACGCCGGGGCATGACATCCCCGGCCTCCCGACCCACGATCCGGCTTTTGCCCAAGACCGACCCGCGCCCGATTCGGCGCGGTGCGCCCTGGGTCTATGCCAACCAGCTTGTGATGGACCGCCGCGCCAAGGCGCTGGCCCCCGGCACGCTTGCGGTGCTGGAAGATCACGACCGTCGCCCGCTGGGCTTGGCCGCCATCAACCCCGCCTCGAAGATCGCCGCGCGCCTGATCGACCGCGACTCAGAGACCGTCGTCGATGAGACCTGGTTCACCGCCCGGCTGTCCCACGCCCTGTCCCTGCGCGAGCGTCTGTTCGATGCGCCTTTCTACCGCCTGATCCATGCCGAGGCTGACGGCCTGCCCGGCGTGGTCATCGACCGCTTCGGCGATGCCGCCGTGATCCAGCCCAATGCCGCCTGGGCCGACCTGCGGTTCGGCATGCTTGCAGATGCGTTGCAGGCGGTCACGGGTGTGACGACCATCGTCAAGAACGCCTCGGGCCGGGCAAGGTCCCTCGAAGGGCTCGACGATGAAAACGCGGTGACGTCGGGTGCGCTTTCCGGCCCGATCCCGGTGCCGATGAATGGCGCGACCTATATGGCCGATCTGGCGGGCGGTCAGAAGACGGGCCTTTTCTATGATCAGCGGCCCAACCATGCCTTTGCCGCCAGGCTGGGGACAGGGGGCACGGTGCTGGATGTCTTTTCCCATGTCGGGGGCTTTGCGCTTGCCGCGCTTGCTGCTGGTGCGACCAATGCACTTGCAGTCGACGGATCCGACCCCGCGCTTGCGCTCGCGCGGCAGGGGGCCGAGGCCAGCGGCGTGGCGGACAGATTCGAAACCCGCTCTGGTGATGCCTTCGCGGTACTCGAAGCGCTGGGGGCCGAGGGGCGCCGCTTTGACATGGTCGTCTGCGATCCGCCCGCCTTCGCCCCGTCGAAAAACGCGCTGGATGCGGGCCTGCGCGCCTATGAACGCGTGGCGCGGCTTGCCACGGCGCTTGTCGCCCCGGGCGGGTTTCTGGTGCTCTGTTCGTGCAGTCACGCCGCCGACCTCGCCAAATTCCGCACCGCCAGCTTGCGCGGGATCGGCCGGGCGCGGCGCAGCGCGCAACTCTTGCGCACAGGGTTCGCTGGCCCCGACCATCCGCAACATGCCCATCTTGCCGAAAGCGCCTATCTCAAGGCGCTTTTCTTCCGGCTGTGAGGGTCCTGATCGACGCCTGCGTGCTTTATCCCACGGTCCTGCGCGAGATCGTGCTTGAGGTCGCACGCACCGGTGCCTTCACCCCGCTCTGGTCGCCCCGCATCCTTGAGGAATGGGCCCGCGCCGCCGCCCGGATCGACCCCGCGCAAGAGGTGATCGCCCGCGGCGAGATCGCACTATTGACGGCCCGGTGGCCGGACGCCCATGTGACCCCGTCGTCCGAGACCGAAGCCCGTCTCTGGTTGCCCGATACGGATGACATTCACGTGCTGGCGGCGGCGATCGACGGGCATGCGGATGCCCTCATGACCCTCAATATCCGTGACTTCCCGACTCGTGTGCTGTCGGCCGAAGGAATCCTGCGTCGCGATCCCGACGGGTTCCTACTGGAAGCATGGCACGCGGACCCGGAGGGGATCACGGCCTGCGTGGCCCGCGTGGTGGCCGAGGCCGAGCGTCTGTCGGGTCAACCGCTGAACCAGCGCGCCCTTCTCAAGCGCGCCCGTCTGCCGCGTCTGGGCAAGGCCCT
>JABDPT010000292.1 GCA_013042605.1 Paracoccaceae bacterium | reverse complement strand
GGCGATTGACACGCCGCGCCGCCACCTCCCTTGCCAATCCCACAGCACGCTTCATAATCGCGGCCATAACAACATGGTTCAGGGAGACCTCAGATGAAACTACGCCACTTGATGCTGGCGGCCTCGGTCGCTGCGCTTGGCGCTGGCATGGCCACCGCCGAAACCTTGCGCTGGGCGCCGACGGGCGGCGCGCTGACGCTTGACCCGCATGCCCAAAACGAAGGCCCGACCTCGACGCTGGGTCATCAGATCATGGAACCGCTTGTGATCCGCGACATGGCCGGGGCGCTGGTGCCGGCCCTGGCAACCTCGTGGGAGCCGAAAGCCGATGACCCGAATGTCTGGGTCTTCACCCTGCGCGAAGGGGTGACCTTCCACGACGGGGCGGCCTTCGACAGCTCGGACGTGGTCTTCAGCCTCAACCGCGCGATGACGCCGGACAGCGATTACAAGGAACTGCTGGCCTCGGTCGAAGAGGTGCGCGCCACCGGCCCCTACGAGATCGAGATCGTGACCAAGGGTCCGAACCCGATCATGCCGTCGAACCTGACCAACATGTTCATCATCGATCAGGGCTGGGCCGAGGCCAATGACGCGGTCAAGGTGCAGGACTATGAGGGCGGCGAAGACACCTTTGCAGCCAAGAACGCCAACGGCACCGGCCCCTACAAGCTTATCAGCCACGAACAGGACGTGCGCACGATCCTTGAGATCAACCCGGATTACTGGGGCAATGGCGAATTCCCGCTGGAAGTGACCCGGATCGAATATACCCCGATCCAGAACGCGGCGACGCGGGTCGCGGCGCTTTTGTCGGGTGAGGTCGACTTCATTCAGGAACTGCCCGTACAGGACCTGAGCCGGGTCGACGCCACAGACGGGCTTGACGTGCGCACCGCGCCGCAGAACCGGGTGATCTTTTTCGGGATGAACCTGGGCGCGGACGATCTTGCCAATGACAACGTGGAAGGCGCCAACCCGCTGGCCGACAAGCGCGTGCGCGAGGCGATCAACATCGCCATCAACCGCGATGCGATCCGTCAGGTCGTGATGCGCGGCCAGTCGCAGCCCGCGGGCGTGATCATGCCGCCCTTCGTGAACGGCTGGACCGAAGCACTTGATGCCGTGCCGCAGACGGATGTGGCCGCCGCGAAGGCGCTCATGACCGAGGCCGGGTATGGCGACGGCTTTTCGATCCAGCTCGATTGCCCCAACGACCGCTACATCAACGACGAAGCGATCTGTCAGGCGGCGGTGGGCATGCTGGCCCAGATCGGGATCAACGTGAACCTCGACGCCAAGCCGCGCGCACAGCATTTCCCGCTCATCGCCAATGGCGAGACGGATTTTTACATGCTGGGCTGGGGCGTGCCGACCTTCGACAGCGAATATATCTTCAACTTCCTCGTCCATACCCGCGACGATCAGTACGGATCGTGGAACGGCACGGGCTATTCGAACCCCGAGCTTGACGCGATGATCCAGGCGCTGGCGTCGGAAACCGACCTGCCCAAGCGGGACGGGATGATCGCGGATATCTGGACGCAGGTGCAGGAGGATATGCTGTATATCCCGATCCACCACCAGGTGCTGAACTGGGGCATGCGGTCGGATATCGTGACCATCGTGCAGCCGGAAAACCAGCCGAAGATGAAGTATTTCAGCTTCGCGCGCAGCTAAGTCCGCGGCTCTGATCCAATCGTGGCCCCGGGGGAAACCCCGGGGCCATTTCTATTCTGAAGAGTGTAAGGGGCGCTGCCCCTTGCGTCGCAAGACCGTCGGCCTTGCAACGCCAACCCCGGAATATTTCGGGCCAGAAGACAGGACGTGACCGGTTCACGATTGTTTGTTCCCCCTTGCCGACGCTGTGGCGGGCTGTCACACCCTTTGGGTCAGGCGCAGGAAATGCGCGAACGGGGAGATATGTCATGCTCAAATTCACCACCGCACTTGTGGCGGCAACCATTGTGGCCGGTGCGGCCAGTGCCGAAACCTTTCGCTGGTCGTCCACGACCGATCCGCAGACCATGGACCCGCATGCGGTGAACTCCGCCCCGGTTCTGGGCTTTCTCAACAACGTCTATGAGGGGCTTGTCCGGCTGGGCAAGGATGTGTCGCTGGAGCCGGCACTTGCCACCTCATGGGAGCCGATTGGCGCAGGCGAAGGCTGGCGCTTCACCTTGCGCGAAGGCGTGACTTTCCACGATGGCAGCCCCTTCACCGCCGAGGACGTGCTGTTTTCCTATGAGCGCGCGTCGAGCGAAGAGGCCGACACGCGGTCGTGGTTTTCGTCCGTTTCCGAGGTGGTGGTCGTCGATGACTTTACCGTCGACATCATGACCAGCGCGCCCAATCCGGTCTTTCCCGAAAGCGTGGCGAACTGGATGATCATGGACAGCGGCTGGGCCGCGGCCAACAATGCCGAGCGTCCGGATAAGGAAGCGGGCAACTTCGCCACGCTCAATGTCAACGGCACCGGCGCGTTCCGGCTGGCCGAGCGGCAGCCCGGGCTGACCACGGTGCTGGTTCCCAACGAGACGTGGTGGGAAACGCCCGAGCATAACATCACGCGGGCCGAGTTCACGCCGATCCAGAACCCTGCCACGCGGGTGGCGGCCCTGCTGTCGGGCGAGGTCGACATGATCGAGCCCGTGCCGATCCAGGATGCCGACCGCGTCGATCAGCGGGACGGGGTGCGGGTGATCCGCGGCGTCGAAAGCCGGGTGATCATGTTCGGCTTTGCCCATGAGGCCGAGGCGCTGAAATACGGGGCCAATGCCGGCGACACGAACCCGTTCCGCGATGCGCGTGTGCGTCAGGCGGTGAGCCAAGCGATCAACGTGCCCGCGATCCTGCAGACGATCATGCGCGGCAATGCCGAGCCAGTGAGCCAGCTGGTCACCCCCGCGATGCGCGGCTATTCGGAGTCCAACTCAGAGCGTCCGGCCTATGATCCGGAGGCGGCGCGCGCGCTTTTGGCCGAGGCGGGGTATCCCGACGGGTTCTCTTTCGGACTGAAATGCCCAAACAACCGCTATCTGAACGACGAGGCGGTCTGTCAGGCGGCCGTGGGCATGCTGGCGCAGGTCGGCATCACCGCCGAGCTTGAAGCGATGCCGGTGTCGAATTACTGGCCCGAGCTGCGGGAAGACAATTTCGACATGTACCTTCTGGGCTGGTCGCCCGGCGGTGCCTTCGACCATGAGCATCCGGTGCGCTTCCTCGCCTCGACCCCGAACACCGAGAAGCGGTTGGGATCGTGGAACTTCGGCGGCTATTCGAACGCGCGGATCGATGAGCTTTT
>JABDPT010000290.1 GCA_013042605.1 Paracoccaceae bacterium | reverse complement strand
ATCCGGCGGTGACGCCCGAGGCGGGCCTGCCCACGGGGTTTGAGACCCTGATCCAGCCGGACGGGGCCCTTTTGATTGCGCCGGAAGACGCGCCAGAGGCCCGCGCCCGGGCCCTTGAGGCGTGGCTCGCGGCGTTTAGCGGGTGAGACCGGCGGCCCTGGCTGGTGGTGCGGCGGCGGTTTTCGTCGCCTCTATCACGCTGGGGCCACTGGCCATCGTGGCCCTGCGGGCCGAGATTGGCGCGGGTCTTGGCCCCGCTGACCTTGCCGCGATCCGGTTCACGATCTGGCAGGCGCTTCTGTCAGCGGTGTTCAGCACCTTGCTGGCAATTCCTGTTGCGCGCGCGCTTGCGCGGCGACGGTTCTGGGGCCGGGGCGCGCTGATCACGCTGATGGGCGCACCGTTCATTGTGCCGGTCATCGTTGCCGTGTTCGGGATCCTCGCGGTGTTCGGGCGCAATGGGATTGTGAACACCGCCTTTGCATGGCTGGGCCTGCCGCCAGTGTCGGTCTACGGCCTGCAGGGCGTGGTGCTGGCGCATGTGTTCTTCAACCTTCCGCTGGCGACACGGCTGATCCTGCAGGGCTGGCTTGATATCCCGTCAGAGCGGTTTCGGCTGGCAGCATCGCTGAACCTTTCCCCGCGTGCGATGTTCCGCTTGCTCGAATGGCCGATGCTGCGCGAAGTGGTGCCGGGGGTGATGATGTTGATCTTCCTCATCTGCACGACAAGCTTTGCGGTGGCGCTGACGCTGGGTGGCGGCCCGGCGGCCACGACCGTGGAACTGGCGATCTATCAGGCCTTCTTGTTGGAGTTCGATCTTGGGCGGGCGGCAATGCTGGCCGGGGTTCAGTTCGCTTTGACCGGCGCGGCGGCGTTGGTTGCACTGGTGGTGGCCGTTCCGGCGGCGATGGGCGCGGGGCTGGACCGGCGGGTGGAGCGGTGGGACGGTTTGTCCCTGACGTCCCGGCTTGTGGACGGCATTGCGGTTTCACTGGCGGCGGTATTTCTGATCGTACCCCTTGTGATGATCGCGTTGTCGGGTGCGGAAGGCTTGACACGGTTGCCGCCAGAGGTTCTTGGCGCAGCCGGACGGTCGCTGATCGTGGCCGTGGTTGCCGCGGCGCTGACGCTTGTGTTGTCAGTGTCGATAGCGAGCGCGGCGCAGGCATTGAAGCACCGAGGCGGCGCGGCACGGCTGATCGAAATGACGGGGTATCTGGCGATTGCGGCCTCACCACTGGTCATCGGCACCGGCCTGTTTCTTCTGGTCTTTCCCATCGTCGACCCGGCGCGGATCGCGCTGGTTGTCACAGCGGTGGTGAATGCCTTGATGGCGCTGCCCTTCGCCTTGCGGGCGGTGATGCCCGCGCTGGCGGCCGCAGAGGCGCGGTACGGGCGTACGGCGGATGCGTTGGGTCTGCGCGGCTGGGCACGGATGCGGTGGCTGATCCTGCCGCGCCTGCGCCGGCCGCTTGGGTTTGCGGGCGGGCTGACAGCGGCCTTGTCGATGGGCGATCTGGGGGTCGTCGCGCTTTTCTCGCCGGTGGATGCGGCGACACTGCCACTTCAGATGTACCGACTGATGGGCGCCTTCCGGATGGAGGATGCGGCAGGTGCTGCGCTTTTGTTGCTGATGCTGAGCCTCGCGCTTTTCTGGGTTTTCGACAGAGGAGGGCGCGTGAATGCTGACGCTTGATAACGTCGAGATAAGGCAGGGCACCTATCGACTGGAGGCGGATTTTTCCGTAACCGGGCCCGGTCTTTTCGCGGTTATCGGACCATCGGGGGCCGGTAAATCGACACTGCTTGCAGCGATTGCGGGCTTTATCGTGCCGACCGCAGGTCGCGTTTTCTGGGATCAGCGCGATCTGACCGACCTACCGCCGGGCGACCGCCCGCTGTCTGTTGTGTTTCAGGACAACAACCTGTTCCCGCATCTCGATGCGCAAAGGAATGTGGCGCTTGGGCTTGGCTCGGGTCGCTTGTCTGAAGCTGAGAACCAGCGCATCGACGAAGCGTTGGCGCGGGTCGGGCTGGTGGGGAAAGAGCGGCGAAAGCCCGCGGCGTTGTCGGGGGGCGAGCAGGGGCGCGTGGCGCTGGCCCGGGCGCTGGTACGGGATGCACCGCTTGTGTTGCTGGATGAGCCGTTCTCGGCCTTGGGTCCGGCCCTGAAGGCCGAGATGCTGGATCTTGTCGATGCGGTGCTGGTCAAGGCGGGCAAGACGGTTCTTTTCGTGACGCACGATCCCGAGGATGCGCGGCGGATGGCACCGCAGACGATCCTTGTGGCCGAGGGCATGGCTCATGCGCCGCAGCCGACGCGAGCCCTGCTTGATGACGCCCCCGCGGCGCTTCGCGATTATCTGGAATGAAAAAGGCGCGCCACCGGGGCGCGCCTGAATGCTTGGAAAGCGCAGAGTTTACTCTGCCGCCTCTTGCTTGGCCTTGCGCTTGATCGGTGCCCAAAGTCGCTTGTTCGTGAGATACAGAAGCACCGTCAGAACCGTCAGCATCAGCACGCCGGTGAACCCGGCCTGCTTGCGGGCCATCATCTTGGGTTCCGCCGTCCACATAAGGAATGCCGCAACGTCCTTGGACATGGATTCGACATCCGTGGGCGCGCCATCTTCATAGATGACATCGTCGCCCCAAAGCGGCGGTGCCATGGAAATCCAGCCACCCGGGAAAGCCTTGTTCTCGTACAAGATCGCGCCGGCTTCTTCCTTTTCCTCACCCGTGTATCCCGCCAGCAGCGACGCGATGTATTCCGCACCGCCCATGCCCTTGAAGAACTGGTTGAGGCCAAGGCCGTAGGGGCCGTGGAAGCCCGCGCGTCCCTTGGCCATCAGGCTCAGGTCAGGGGCGCCGGCAAGCTGCGACCCGGGGAAGTGATCGTTCGGGGTGGCGGGGCGGAAATCGCCTTCGCCGTCGAACAGGGTCGGATCGAACACTTCGTAGAACTCGGCATAGGCGCGCACCTGATCTTCGGGAAGACCGGGACCACCAGGGTCGCCAAGCGTGCGAAGTGGCACGTATTGAAGGCCGTGGCAGGCCGAGCAGACCTCGGTATAGACCTGAAGACCGCGCTGAAGCTGCATCTGGTCAAAGCTGCCGAAGGGGCCTTCGAACGAGAAGTCGTAGTTGTAGACTTCGCCTTCCTTGCCTGCGGCATGTGCGGCGCCCGTGGCAAGGCCAAGGGCAACCGCTGCGGTCAGGGTGAGTTGTCTGAACATGTCTCAGATATCCTCTTATTCAGCCGGCGTCGGATCGGCGGCTGCTTTCGCGCCCCCGGCCGCTGCGACGTGTTCGTTGAAGTCGTCTTCGATGGTCTCCGGCTGTGTCAGCGGCTTCTCGATCACGCCGAGGAGCGGCAGGATCACGAGGAAGTAGGCAAACCAGTAGGTCGAAGCGATCAGCGCGATATAGGGATAGATCCCTTCCGCCGGGCGCGCACCGACCCATGTCAGAACCACGAAGTTCACCACAAATAGCCAGAACCACCACTTGAACATCGGGCGATACCGGCCCGAGCGTACGGCCGAAGTATCAAGCCACGGCGCCAGCGCCAGAACGACGATCGCGCCAAACATGGCCAGAACGCCAAAGAACTTGGCGTCGATGATGCCCGCCGTCAGGAAGTCGACGGCGATGACAAGCCACACCTCGGTGTCGAAGGCGCGCAGGATCGCGTAGAAGGGCAGGAAATACCATTCGGGCACGATATGCGCCGGCGTCACCAACGGGTTGGCTTCGATATAGTTGTCGGGGTGGCCGAGGTAGTTGGGCATGAAGCCAACGACCGCGAAGAACACCGCGAGGATCAGCGCTAGTGCGAACAGGTCCTTGATGACAAAATAGGGCCAGAACGGCAGCGTATCACGCTCGGCTTCTTCTTTCGACGCACGGCGTACTTCGACACCGGTGGGGTTGTTGTTACCCGTGGTGTGGAATGCCCAGATATGCACGATCACAAGGCCCAGGATCACGAAGGGCAGCAGATAGTGCAGCGAGAAGAAGCGGTTCAGCGTGGCGTTGTCGATGGACGGGCCACCTTGCAGCCAGATCAGAAGCGTATCGCCGATGAACGGGATCGCGCCGAAAAGGCCGGTGATCACCGTGGCGCCCCAGAACGACATCTGACCCCAGGGCAGAACATAGCCCATGAATGCCGTGGCCATCATCAGCAGGTAGATCAGCATGCCGATGATCCACGTCACCTCGCGCGGTTCCTTGTATGAACCGTAGTACAGGCCGCGGAAGATGTGGAAATAGACGGCAAAGAAGAACAGAGATGCGCCGTTCATGTGAATATAGCGGATCATGTGCCCGCCGTTCACGTTGCGCATGATGTGTTCGACCGACGCAAAGGCATGGTCGACATGTGGTGTGTAATGCATCACCAGAATGATCCCGGTGACGATCATCAGCACCAGCGTGAAGGTCAGCACAATGCCCCAGATCCACATCCAGTTGAGGTTCTTGGGCGTGGGGATCATGATGGTGTCATAGATCAGCCCGACGATGGGCAAGCGGCGGTGAAGCCACTTTTCGCCGCCGGTCTTCGGTTCGTAATGATCGTGGGGAATACCCGACATATCGTTCTCCCTTATCCGAGCAGAATCGTCGTTTCGTCGACGAATTCAGCCTGAGGTACCGGCAGGTTGCGTGGGGCGGGGCCGCGGCGGATACGCCCGGCGGTATCATAGTGCGAGCCGTGGCAGGGGCAGAACCACCCGCCGAAATCGCCAGCACCATCGCCCAGCGGCACACAACCAAGGTGCGTACACACGCCTTGCATGACAAGCCATTCACCGGCTTCGTCCAGCGTGCGGTTTTCGTCCGATGCGTCCGCGTCGCCGTTCAGATTGGCGTTGTCGGCGAGCGGGTCGATCAGCTCACTCAGTTCAACGGCGCGGGCTTCGTCGATCTCTTCCTGGGTCCGGCGGCGGATGAAAATCGGCTTGCCGAGGAACAGAACCGTCAATTGGGTGCCCGGTTCAACCGTGCTGACATCGACGCGGATCGTCGAGGCGGCCTGAACATCAGCCGAGGGGTTCATCTGGTTCACCAGCGGCCAAACAGCCGCGGCGGTCACAACGACACCTGCACCGCCGGTGGCATAGTAAAGAAAATCCCGGCGTGTGCCTTCGTGGTCTTCAGCGTGCGACACGAGTTTCTCCATCTTCTAACGGCCAGTCGATGGCCAGTGCAAAACGGGCGGCGGAATCCAGCAGCCCCCATCGCGCGGCTACTTAGCTCTCTCGTCAGGAGTCGTCCAGCTTACAAGTCCAAACAATCTGAATCGGGCTGATTTGCCGCGTGTGCCGCAGTGCAGAAAATGCGATCTACGGGTTGACTGGAACGGTCGCCGACATAGAGGGGCGTTCGCTGAAGGCGGCGTACCAATTTGCAAGCGCCGGATTGGCACTTCGCCAGTCGCGATCGGGAAGTCGGAAATCGAGATAGCCCAGTGCACATCCCACCGCGATATGGCCGATGTCGAAGCGCCCCTGCAGGTGGCTCATCCAGAGCGCCTCAAGCGCGGCGGTTGCGCGTGCGACTTTGCTCCACTGACCCTCCACATAGTCAGGCATCTGCAACTCGTCCGGCCGAAGGCGTTTTTCATAGACCATAAGCAAGGCGGCATCGAGAATACCGTCAGCCGTTGCTTCGAGCGTCAGCGTTTCCCAAAGTCGCGGCGGGGCGGGGTAGAGCCCCGCATCGGCCCTGGCATCCAGATAGCGGGTGATTACCCGGCTGTCGTAAAGCGTCGGCCCGTCACTGCGTTCGAGAGCGGGAAGCTTGCCCAAAGGGTTCTTCGCAATCGGCATCGATTGCGGGTCCATCGGCGTGCCGTAAACCGACACAATCTCGGTATCGTCAAGTTGGCCGGTTTCGTGAAGCACCGCCATGACCTTGCGAACATAAGGTGACGTCGGCGCGAAATAGAGACGCATGTTGGGAGACCTTTACCACTTCGGGGATCGTCTTCGGATGCTAGGCCGGGTGCGGGGCCATTGTCCATGCGTGGCATGCGGTCAAGGGCGATCGGACCAGAGCGGGTGCTTTGCCATGATTGCGGCGAACCGCGGCGAGGCGAGAAACCGGTCAAGCCAGTCGCGCAGGTCGGGCCAAGGCTGATCGTCGAACCATGCCCGGTCGGTGTTCGCGAATTGCCGCAGGAAAGGCAGGATCGCCATGTCGGCAAGCCGCGGCGCATCGCCGAAAAGATATGGGCGACCCTCAAGCATCCTGTTGAGTTTATGAAGGAACAGGCCCGCTTTTTGCCGCTCGGCTTCGATATCGGCATCCGCATGGCGCGTGTGATACTTGTAGCGGTCGAGCGCGGTTTTGAACGGGCCGTCGTTTTCAGCGATGAGGTCGAAGCCAAAGCCCGGCATCTCAAGCCAACCCTCGGGGTCGTTCTGGTCCAGCGCCCAGAGCATGACATCCAGGCTTTCCTCGATCACGCGGCCCTGATCCACCATGACCGGCACGGTGGCCTTGGGGGAGGTCTCAACAAAAAGCGCGGGCTTGTCGCGCAACAGGATCTCGCGGTGATCGATAGCAATACCAGCGACATGGATCGCAAGCCGCGCGCGCATCGCATAGGGGCATCGACGGAATGACCAAAGGATCGGGGGCGACATCGCGCCTAGACCGCTTCGGCCACCAGCCGCCCATCCGCGACGCCGGTGATGCGCGCCGACACGATGGCGCCGACGGGTTGCGCATCGGCAAAGCTCACTTCGGCGAAATGCTCGGTCCGGCCCATATCGGGGCTTTCCATCAGCACGCGATGCATCCGCCCGACCTGTTCAGCCAGATGCGCGGTAACGCGCGCGTCGCCAGCCGCCCGAAGACGTGCGGCGCGATCCCGAATAGCACGCCCGTCGACGGCGGGCATGCGCGCGGCAGGAGTGCCTTCGCGCGCGCTGTAGGGAAAAACGTGCAGCCAGGTCAGCCCGCAGTCTTCGACAAGCCGCAGGGAGTTTTCGAACATCGCGTCGGTTTCGGTCGGGAACCCGGCGATGATATCGGCGCCAAAGGTCATGTCGGGGCGTAGACGGCGCGCTTCCGCACAAAAGGCAATCGCATCGTCGCGCAGGTGACGCCGCTTCATACGCTTGAGGATCAGGTCATCGCCCGCCTGCAACGACAGGTGCAGATGCGGCATCAGGCGCGGTTCGGTTGCGATGGCGTCCAGAAGCGCGGGGTCGACCTCGATCGAATCGATGGAACTGATCCGCAGACGCGGCAAATCCGGCACCAGCTTCAGAATGCGGCGCACCAGATCGCCGAGCTTCGGCGTTCCGGGAAGATCGGCGCCCCAGCTTGTCAGGTCCACACCGGTCAGGACAACTTCGCTATACCCGCGCGCCACAAGGCGGCTGATCTGGTCAACGACCACACCCGCAGGGACAGAGCGCGAGTTCCCGCGCCCGTAAGGAATGATGCAGAACGTACAGCGGTGATCGCATCCGTTCTGAACCTGAACATAGGCGCGCGACCGCGTACCGAACCCGTCGATCAAATGCCCCGCGGTTTCGGTCACCGACATGATGTCATCGACCTGCACCGGCTCGGTCCCGCCGGTTGAGAGGCCCGCCCATGTGGCCGCCTGCATCTTTTCGGTGTTGCCGATGACGGTATCGACCTCGGGCATGGCGGCAAAGGACGCAGGATCGGTCTGTGCCGCGCAGCCGGTGACGATCAGGTGGGCATTCGGGTTCCTGCGGCGCAGTTTGCGGATGTCTTGCCGGGCCTTGCGCACAGCCTCGGCCGTCACGGCGCAGGTGTTGACGATCACCGCATCTGAAAGGCCCGCATTCGCGGCGAGGTCCTTCATCGCCTCCGTCTCATACGCGTTGAGCCGACAGCCGTGATTGGAAAAGACGGGGGCGCGCCGGTCCATCAGAGCGTACCCAGGAATTCCGGGGTCAGGTGGCCGGTGAAGACGTGGGCCGTGGGGCCCGCCATCCAGACACCATCTTCGCACCATTCGACCGAAATCCGGCCCCCGTCGAGGTCAAGCGTCACCGAACGCCCGGTCAGCCCGCGACGCGACGCGGCAACCGCCACGGCACAGGAAGACGAACCGGAAGCGAGCGTGATACCCGTCCCGCGTTCCCACACCCGCATGCGCAGGTGTTCGGGGCCGATGAGCTGGGCAATCTGGACGTTGGTGCGTTCGGGGAACAGCGGGTGCGTTTCGTGGGCTGGCCCGAAGCTGCCTAGATCGATGGTCTCGATATCGTCCACGAAGAACGTGCAGTGCGGGTTGCCCATGCCGGTGGCGACCGGATCGCCGTCGATGGGCAGGTGAAGCGTGTCGGCATCCTCGGCCAGCGGGATGTCGCGCCAGTCGGTCATCGGTGCGCCCATGTTCACACGGGTCAGCCCGTCATCCGCACGCT
>JABDPT010000289.1 GCA_013042605.1 Paracoccaceae bacterium | reverse complement strand
CCGGTCCGCAAAATTGGGCCAGGGCACGAATTCAAAGTTCATTGTATGACCCGACTGGGCCTCGAATTCCTTGGACAGTTCGACCAAAGCGTTGGCCGGATCCCATCCCGCCCAGCAAAGCGTCAGGTCTTCGGCTTGCGCCCTGGACGCGACGCCCGTGGCCGCGATTGCAATGGCGCTGGCAGTCGCCAGTTTCGAATATGACATTCAATCCTCCCGTTTGGTTGCCGCGTATTCGAGGCGAATCGCGGCATAAATCGACGCTATATGAGGTACGCTCCTCAAGTCCACAAATATCTGAGGTGCGTACCTCAGGAAAATTCATTATCTATTATTGTCAATTGTTTATGCGTCTATCGGAGCGTCGCGACGCGAATGACATGAGACGAAGTCTCTTACAGCTCGGCGGCGCCGCTGCCGGCAAACACAATGGCAATCAGTCGAATTTCCGCCGAGGGCCGCACCAAGCTAATTCAGGGCTAACCCCATAAGCGCAGCAGTGCCGCGGCAATTCGAACGCGGATGGCTGCTCAGGGTAACTCGCGGATTTCCGGCGGCGCGGCGTCCTGCGCAACGGACTGGTCCGGCTGCCCATCGCGCCCGGCCCATTGTCGCCATTCGTCCGGTGCAGGCGACGCTGCGTTGCGGGGCGACGCCGCCGTCGCCACGCACGAGATCAAGCAACCGCACATCACGCGCTTGATTTCAGCCCGGCCGATCGCGTGGCCGATCACCGGACCCGCGATGCCTGCTTGCCAAGGACAACTGACCGTGGGAGCCTTGTTCAATGGTTCGGTCGATGGGAGAGCGGCAATGCAAAATTCGGACGTGATCTGGGAAAAGGTGGATCTCCATCGATCGGACATGATCGACCTGTCGGATCGCGTCTTCGACATGCCCGAGACGCTTTATAACGAGTACCGGTCGGCCGCCGAACACAAGGCGATGCTGGAGCAGAAGGGTTTTCGCATCACCGAGAATGTCGCAGGGATCCCGACCGCCGTTGTTGGCGAAGCCGGCGACGAAGGGCCGGTTATTGCCATCCTCGGCGAATACGATGCGCTCCCGTATCTGAGCCAGGAACCAGGCGTGGCCGAGCCGCGCCCGATTGAAAATGGCGGAAACGGCCATGGGTGCGGGCACAATCTTTTGGGGGCGGCGGCGCTTTTGGGCGCGACCGCGGTCAAGGACTGGCTGGAAGAGAACGGGATCAAGGCGCGGGTCCGTTATTACGGGTGTCCGGCGGAAGAAGGCGGGGCGGCAAAAACCTATATGGTCAGGGACGGCCTCTTCGACGATGTCGACGCGGCGATCTCGTGGCATCCGTCGACGTTTACCGCGGTCAACAGGCCCGTCTCGCTTGCCAATACGCGCATCGACTTCACGTTTCATGGCAGGGCCGCGCATGCCGCCGCAGCCCCCGAACTCGGCCGAAGTGCGCTGGACGCGATCGAGTTGATGAATGTCGGGGTCAACTATTTGCGCGAACACATGCCCGACGGCGCGCGGGTGCACTACGCCTATCTCGACGCGGGCGGGGTGGCGCCCAACGTGGTGCAGCACAAGGCCACCGTGCGCCAGTTGATCCGCGCCAAGGATCTTCCCGAACTGCTCTCGATCATCGAGAGGGTGAAGAACATCGCCGCAGGGGCGGCGCTCATGACGGGGACCACGGTCGAGCCCAAGGTCTTCAGCGGCGTGTCCAACCTGATCGGCAATCGGCCCCTTGAAGAGGCGATGCAAGCCGAGATGGACCGACTTGGGCCCATCGCCTTTGATGACGAGGACATCGCCTTTGCCCGCGAGATCCAGAAGACCCTGTCGAAGGACGACATCGCGGTGTCCTTTCGCCGCTGCGGGATGCCGCCTCCGGACGAGAACATGGCGCTTTGCGATTTTGTTGCGCCGCTTGATCTGCCGAACAAGGGCGGCAACGGCTCGACCGATGTCGGGGATGTCAGTTGGGCCGTCCCGACCGTTCAGGCGCGCATTGCGACCTGCGCCGTGGGAACCGTGTTTCACACATGGCAAACAGTCGCGCAGGGCAAAACGCCGGCAGCGCACAAGGGCATGGTCTATGCCGCGAAGGTCATGGCGGCCACCGCAAAGCGTCTGATCGAAGACCCGGCGCTTCGGGCGCAAGCCAAGGAGCAGCACGCTGCATATCTTCAGAAAACGCCCTATGTCTGCCCGCTGCCTAACGGGGTCGCCCCGCCGATCATCAAACAGGCTGCATCATGAGCGCGTCTGACCCGAACGACTATCCGATCGAGCTGCCCTTTCCGGATATCTCGCAGTACAAGAACGGCAATACGGGCGTCGACTTTTACACCAGCTTCGACAGCGGCGTCGCAGGCCCGCACGTTCTGATCAATGCTCTGATCCACGGGAACGAGGTCTGCGGGGTCATCGCACTTGAACACCTTTTCAACTCGGGTGTCCGTCCGCAAAAAGGCAAGCTGACCCTCGGCTTTTCGAATGTCGCGGCCTATCAGGCCTTTGACCCGAAAGAGCCCATGGCGAGCCGATTTCTTGACGAGGATATGAACCGGGTCTGGGATGTGAAAACGCTGGAAGGCGAACGGACGTCGCGCGAGATCGAGCGCGCGCGTGAGATGCGTTCGCTGATCGATACTGTCGATCTGCTTTTCGATGTCCATTCGATGCAGCACAAGGCCGCGCCCGTGATCGTCGCGGGGCCGCTGGACAAAAGCGTGGCCATGTCAAAGCAACTGGGCACGCCCGACATCATCGTCGCCGATACCGGGCACGCGGCGGGCCTTCGGCTGCGGGATTATGGCGGGTTTGGCGACCCGAATAGTTCGAAGACGGCGGTTCTGATCGAATGCGGTCAGCATTGGGAGGCCGCGGCGGCGCCGGTTGCCATCGACAGCGTGTATCGCTGGCTCCTCTTGCACGACATGATCACGTTGGAGGTGGCGGAGCCGAACCTTCAGCCGCTTCCCGCCGGGCAGCGTGTCGTGCGCGTCGAGGCCCCGGTCACGGTCGAAACCGACCGCTTCGAGTTCGCCCAGCCATTCACCGGCCTCGAGACGCTGGCGAAGGGCGCACTGATCGGCAGGGATGGGGACAAGGAAATCCGCGCGCCGCATGACGGCTGCGTCCTGATCATGCCAAGCCGCAGGCTCACCCCGGGCGCAACCGCCGTGCGTCTTGGCCGCTGGGCCGACTGACAGGGCGCGGCCGCGTCAGCCGTCGTTCAGATGGCAGGCGCTGACACGCCCGGGTGCGATTTCCTTGAGCTTTGGGGCTTCCACCCGGCAACGGTCCATCGCATGGGGGCAGCGCGGATGGAAATGGCAGCCCATTGGCGGGTCCAACGGTGACGGGATCTCGCCCTTGATCGGCGCATAGATCCGGCGATTGATCTCGAGGCGTGGCGCTTCGGCCAACAGGGCCTGCGTGTAGGGATGGTTCGGCGACAGGAACAACTCTTCGGTGGGCGCGGTTTCGACCACCCGACCGAGATACATGATCACCACGCGATCGCTCAGATGCTCGACCACGCCAAGATCGTGGCTGATGAAGAGATAGGTCAGCCCAAGATCCTGACGCAGATCCATGAAGAGGTTCAGCACCTGCGCCTGAATCGACACGTCGAGCGCGGCGACGGCTTCGTCGCAAACGATGAAATCCGGCTTTACCGCCAGCGCGCGCGCGATGCCGATGCGCTGCCTTTGCCCGCCGGAGAATTGGTGCGGATAGCGCTGGTGATAGGACGGGTCCAGGCCCACGCGCTGCATCGTCATGGCCACGTAGTCATCGACCTCGCCGCGGGTGATCAGCCCGTGGAACAGGGGCGCTTCGCTGATGATCTCGGAGACTTTCAGGCGCGGATTGAGGCTGCTCATCGGATCCTGAAAGATCATTTGAACCTTGAGCCGACTTTCCAGAGACTCTTTGCCACGAAGGGTCGTGACGTCCTTGCCGCGATAGAGGATGGTGCCCTCGGTGGGCAGATGGACGCCAGCGACGCAGCGGCCAAGGGTGCTCTTGCCGCAGCCGCTTTCTCCGACAAGCCCCACGACCTCACCCGGCTGGATGACCATATCGACGCAGTCCACCGCATGCACTGTGTGCTCTTCGACCTTGGCGCCCAGACGTCGGGCAAATCGTTCGGCGACATCCAGTTTCTTGACGAAGCGCTTGGACACTCCGTCGAGTTCGATGATCGGTGTCGTCATGCGGCTGTCCCCCTGTCACGCCCGTCAAGAAGCGGGTGGTGGCATCTGACAAGGTGATCCGCCTGCGGTGTCGTGGGTCCGGGGGCGACATTGCAGGCCGCGCTGGCGTGATCGCATCTTGGACGGAATGCACATCCCGTGGGCAGGTTCATCGGCAAGGGTGCCATTCCTCGGATCTGGGTCAGTTTCGAGCCGCGGGCGTTGCGCGAGGGCGCGGATCCGATCAGACCGGCTGTGTAAGGATGCAGCGGCTGGTCGACCACCTCATCGGTTCCGGCCATCTCGACAATGCGGCCCGCATACATCACCGCCACACGATCGGCGAGCCCCGCCACCACGGCCAGGTCATGGGTAACCCAGATCATGGCCGTGTTGTTCTCGGCCACGAGCTTTTGCACTTCGAACAGAATCTGCGCCTGAATGGTTACATCAAGCGCCGTCGTCGGTTCATCCGCGATGATAAGGTCCGGTTGGTGAAGAAGCGCGATTGCAATCGCCACGCGCTGGCGCATCCCCCCGGAGAACTGGTGCGGATAACTCTTGAGGCGCTCGTCCGGGCTTGGAATACCGACCTGACCCAGCACGTCCCGGCACCGCTGCCGCGCCGCTTCATCTGTCCAGCTCCCGTGCGCGCGCAGCGCCTCGATCATCTGGGTGTCGACGCGCAGAACCGGGTTCAGCGTCATCATCGGGTCCTGAAAGATCATCGCGATGCGACGCCCGCGCAGGCTGCGCATCTGTGGCTCTGGCATACCCACGAGGTCCTGGCCGTCGAAGCGGATCGAACCGTCCACGATCCGCCCCGGCTCGTCCACCAGCCCCATGATGGAAAAGCCCGTCACGGATTTGCCGGACCCGCTTTCTCCGACGATCCCGAGGATCTCGCCACGGTCAAGATCGAACGAGACACCATCGACGGATTTGACCACGCCCGCCTTGGTGAAGAAGTGCGTGTTCAGGTTCTCGATGCTTAGAAGGCTCATCGGCGCAACCTCGGGTTCAGGGTGTCGCGGAGTCGGTCACCGACGAGGTTGATAGCGATAATCGTCAAAAGAAGCGCGAGGCCCGGATACATGCTTATCCAGTAGCGGCCCGACAACATGAACTCGAACCCGTTCGAGATCAGAAGGCCGAGGCTCGGCTCTGTGACGGGCAAGCCGATCCCGAGGAAGGAGAGCGTCGCTTCAAGCGCAATCGCATTGGCCACCTGAACCGTTGCCACAACGATGATCGGCGGCAGGCAGTTCGGCAGCAGATGCCGAAAGATGACGCGGGCTTTGGACAATGCAAGGCATTGCGCCGCCTCGACATATTCCTTGCTTCGCTCGACCAGGGCGACGGACCGCGCAGTGCGCGCAAAATAGGCCCATTGCACAATGATCAGCGCGAGCATCACCTTCTCAACACCCGATCCGAGGATCGCAAGCAACATCAATGCCACGAGGATGGTCGGAAAGCTCAGTTGAAGATCGACGATGCGCATGATGATCGTCTCGATGCGCCCGCCGAAGAACGCGGCCGTCATGCCAAGGCTGAGACCGATCACCATCGCGAAAAAGCAACTGACGACACCGACGGCAAGGCTGGTGCGCAGGCCGTACATGATGGCAGAGAGCATGTCGCGCCCTTGGCCATCGGTCCCCAGCCAATAGGTCATCAGCGCCTCGCCCTCGGTGGCCTTGATGGCAAGCTCGAGCTCGAAGGGCCGGTCCAGTGGGCGGCTCGAGCTGAGCGTGAATTCCGCGAGTTCTGCGACCTCGACCGTCCAGAACGACCGAAAGTTGTGCTTCTCCCCGATATCCAGTTCCGCCCTGCGCGGCAGATCGTCAATTCGAAGCGGTTCGAGCGGGATCCCTTCGAGGGTGGGATTGAAGATCAAGCTCATGGTGACCGCATTTTCACCGGCAACCGGTGTCCAGGTGAGGACCGCACTCTCTATCGGGGCCTCTTCACCGAACGTGAACTCGCTGCGGCCTTCCGCCGAAGGGTCGACCGCAAGATCCAGATCGATTTCCCACGGAGCGGTCGTACGCTGAGAGCCGGGTGGCTGTCGGCTGTCTTCCAGCCGGATCTCGGACAGATCGTAGGGATTTTGCGGCGCGATCCACGGCGCAAAGACCGCGACCAGAATGATGATCAACAGAATGGCAAGCCCGACAACCGCCAGCGGGCTTTCAAGAAACTCGCGCGCGATCTGGACTGCCGGAGAGACCGGCTTGGCGGCTTTCTGGTCGGGAAGCGGCACGTCGATCGGGGTGGTCTCGACGCTTGTCATGATTTCTGCTCCGAAAGCCGAACACGCGGATCCAGAACGGCGTAGAGGATATCGACGACCAGATTGATCGTGATGAACAGGAACACGATCACGATCAGATAGGCGACGATAACTGGGCGATCGAGCTGGAAGATGCTGTCGATGATAAGCTTGCCCATGCCGGGCCAGGCAAAGACCGTCTCGGTGACGACCGCGAAGGCGATGACCGAGCCGAATTCCAGCCCGATGATCGTGACCAGCGGGATCATGATGTTCTTGAGGACATGCAGGCCGATGACCCGGCTTGGCTTCAGCCCCTTGGCGCGGGCGAATTTCACGTAGTCGAGGTTGATCGTCTCGCGCACCGAAGCGCGCGTCAGGCGGATGACGAGGCTGGTCTTGAAAAGCGCAAGGTTGATGGCGGGCAGGATGAGGTGGCTCAGCCCGTCCCATGAAAAGAAGCTGCTTTCGATCCCGAGGAACTCTCCCCGCTCACCCCGCCCCCCGGCAGGCAGCCATTGCAGGATCACGGCGAAAAGCATGATCAGCATCAGGCCCTGCCAGAAATTCGGCAATGAGAACCCGAGGATCGAGCCGGTCATGATCGTCCGGCCCCCAACACTGTCCGGGCGGAGCCCGGCATAAAGGCCAAGCGGAACCCCGATCAGGATCGCGATCAGCATGGCGCAGACGGCAAGTTCCATGGTCGCCGGGAAACGGTCGAGCACGAGTTGCAGGGCCGGTTCACCGAATACGAAACTGGTTCCCAGATCGCCTTTGAGCAGATTTCCGAGGAAAGAGAGGTATTGTTCGGGCAGACTTTTATCGAGCCCCAGACGGGCAATCGCCGCTGCGCGTTCAGCTTCGGTTGCGTCCTGACTGATCAGGATCTCGACGGGGTTTCCGATCGCATAGACCCCCGCGAAAACGAGAACCGTCATGACCGCCACGACGACAACGCTTTGCAGCAAGCGGCGGATGATGAAGACCGTCATGGCAGGAGACCCATCTTAGCAAACCTCACGTGTTTGCGTTGGTCGCTAATCGACAAAGAACGGGCGGGGGTGATGCCCCCGCCCGTCCGAAGCGCGTTTACTCGATCACCACGTTGGTGGGACGCGTGTACTCGTCGGTCCGCGGAATGTACCGCAGGCCCGTACGCGTGCCCCAGGTGTTCACCTGGAAGTGGGTCGGGATCAGGCCGACCTCACGCATCGCGATCTCCGTCGCCCGGGCCAGCAGGGCCGCGCGCATGTTGTCGTCAACGGTGTTGAGCGCCATCTGAAGCGTGGCGTCGAACGGCGCGCTCGAATACCGGCCGCGGTTCGTCCGGCCAAGCCCGGTCTCATCGTTACGCGTATGCAGAAGCGCGCGCAGCGGCGAGGATGCCTCACCCGTGCCCGAGCCCCAGCCGACGAGCATCAGCGAGAATTCCGAGCCGTTCTCATCACCGGTCGCGCGACCGAAATAGACCGAGCGCGGCATGGTTTCGACCGCCGTCTCGATGCCGACGCGGGTCAGCATCTGGGCAATCGCCTGCGCGATCTGCTCATCGTTGATGTAACGGTCGTTGGGCCCGTGGATCGTCAGCTTGAAGCCATCGGGATACCCGGCTTCGGCAAGCAACGCGCGCGCCCCTTCGGGATCGTATTCCGGAACCTCGATGTTGTCGGACACGCCGAAGAACCCTTCTGGCAGAACCTGCCCGGCGGGAATCGCGATGCCTTCCATAACCTCTTCCACGATTGTGTCGCGGTCGATGGCCATCGAGATCGCTTTGCGCACGTTCACGTCCTGAAGCGGGTTGAACATCTGGTTGCCGTCATTGTCGGTCACGAAGGGCGAATAGACCCGGCGGCTGTCGATATGAAGATAGATCACCCGGTTCGATACGCCCTGGCTGAGGACGATGTTCGGATTGTCTTCGAGCGTCGCGATATCCGACGTTGGCACGCCCGAGATCACGTCGACATCACCGGCCAGAAGCGCCGCGACGCGGGCCGCGTCCGAACTGATCGGGCGATAGGTGACAGTATCGAATTGCGGCGCACCGCCCCAATAATCCTTGTTGGCCTCAAGCACGATGCTTTCACCAGGCGTGTAGCTGACGAACTTGTAGGGGCCGCTGCCGATGCTCGCGCTGCCGGCGTTGTAGTCCTCGGTCGTCGCATCGGGGTTTTCCGAGCTGACGATCTGGATCGTCGAAAGGTCAATCGGCAAAAGCGGGTACGGACCGTTCGTGCGGAACTGGATCGTATAGTCATCCACGACGATGATCTCGGCGATCCCCGCGGTATAGGTCGCGAAGGAGGACGGGCTGTTGGGCACGTTCGGCACGCGTTCATAGCTGAAGACGATGTCTTCGGCCGTCAGCGGAGATCCGTCGTGGAACGTCACACCTTCGCGCAGCTTGAATTCCCAGACGTCATCGGCGATCGGACCCCATTCCACGGCAAGCCCCGGCTCGAGCTGCTGGTTGCTGTCCTGATGCAGCATGCGGTCATAGATCAGACCCACGATCTGGTTGTTGTTACCGGTGTTATGATAGTGGGGATCCATAGCCGTGACTTCGGACGCCACCGCGATGGTGATGTCTTCCGCATGAGCCATCGCTCCCACGACCAATCCCACCGCGAATGTCGCGGTAGACAACGATTTCCACATTGACTGTACTCCCTGTTAGCAGCCTTGGGCGCCGGGCAAGAGGTGCTCTTTGGCGCCGACCCCCCGGTCAGTTTTCAGGTTAGTAGCATTGAGAACGATCTGAAAAGCCTTATTTTAATTTGCAGGCCGTGTCCGTGGTCTGGCCAGGTTCAGCAATGCGTCCGCTGCGCAAGGATGATTGATCGTGCAGGCAGCCATCGTTCAGGGTAATAGGGGCATCCGGGGTCTTCGCCTTTTGCAACAACGGAAAGACGGACATGACTGAGACCGGTTCCCAATCGAGCGTCCGGCATCTGCGCGCCCTCGTCGGCTTCGATACGGTGAGTCACCGCTCGAACCTTGATCTGATCGACTATCTCGAACAGGTGCTCGCGCCGCTTGGGGCGCGGCTTGAGCGTATTCCCGACAGCAGCGGCAAGAAGGCCAGTCTCCTCGCCAGCTTTGGGCCGGCGGACAAGCCGGGCTATATCCTGTCCGGTCATACGGACGTCGTCCCTGTGGACGGTCAACGCTGGTCGAGCGACCCGTTCGTGCTGACCGAGCGGAACGGAAAACTCTTCGGGCGTGGCGCGACGGATATGAAGGGTTTTCTGGCCTGCTGCCTGGCCATGGCCCCGAAAATGTCGGCCGCCCCCCTGACCGCACCGCTGCACATCGCGTTTTCCTACGACGAAGAGGTCGGCTGCCTTGGGGTTCGCGATCTGATCGCGCGCCTGACAGACTGGGACCAACCGCCGATAGGATGCATCGTCGGCGAACCGACCTCGATGCAGATCGTGACCAGCCACAAGGCCAAACGCGCCTTTCGCGGGATCGTGACGGGCACGCCCGGCCACTCGTCCCGCGCGCCTCATTTCGCCAACGCGGTCGATTTCGCCGCGGAATTTCTCGTGGAACTGCGCCGCCTCGGCCGCGACATCGAAAAGACCGGGGCACGGGATATGCTCTTCGACGTGCCCTTCACGACGACCCATGTGGGACGGATCAGCGGCGGCGAGGCGCTGAACATCGTGCCGGAACACTGCGACTTCGAGTTTGAATTCCGCGCGCTTCCGAATGAGGACGTCGACGCCATGGCGGCAGAGATGCAGCGTTTAATGGAAACCGAATTGCTGCCCCGGATGAAGGCCATCAGCGCGGATGCCGATTTCCGGCTTGAGACGACAATGTCATACCCCGGTCTCGATACGGCCCCCGGTGAAGACATCGTCGTGCTGGCAAAACGGCTGGCCGGGCGCAACGATCACCGTGCGGTCGCCTATGGAACCGAGGGGGGCCTTTTCAGCAAAAGCGGTGGCATCCCGACTGTCGTCTGCGGCCCCGGCGATATCGACCGTGCGCACAAGGCCGATGAATACATCACGCCGGAGGAACTGGCGGCCTGCGAGGGGTTCATCGAGGCTTTGATTGCGCATCTCAGCCCTTGAGCGTCCGCTCCGGAATCGGCGCATATCGATAGGGCAGCGACGAGATATCCGCAGGTCCGTAATCCGGCGTGTCGACGATGATGATCTCGGCGGCAAACCCCTGCCATGCTGCGCGAAAGTGCGTTTTCGACCGGAGCAGGACGATGTCAAAGGCAACCGGATCGAGGCCGAATTGCAAAAACGGGTCGAAGTCGATTGCGCTCTGCGACAGGCTGGTGACGCTGATCTTGATCCCCTCGACGTCAAGCAACACGGTGTCGCCAAGCCGTACCTCGCTTCCCGCCCGCATGGCGCCGGTTCCACGATAGGTAAGATCGCGGCGCACGGCATCGACCCGCGCGACAACGGGAACCGGGCCGCCGGCCATCGGTGCGGAATGGCCGCCAAGATCAAGCGCGACCTCGGCGCCTTCGCCCGCCGCCACTGCCGTCGTCACCGCCGCCGGATCCCAAAGGAACGGTACGGCCACCCGCGCCGGTCCCTCAAGCTCTAAAAGTGCGCGCAAGCCATGCGTGCTGTCATTGGCCCGGTCCGCATGTTCCAGAAGAACGACCGGGCGGTCGGCGGTGCGCGCAATGTCGAGGGCTTTCTCGATGCCTTCGCTCAGATCGTAGACGGGCGCTGGCGCCGATAACGCGTCGCGATAGCGCGTGACGTCATTCGCCAGTTCTTCCGCCAGCGCAAGCGCATCCTGGGTCGTGCCATCGACGACGGCGACAACCGACATGCCGCAATTGGGAACATCGGCATAGGCGAAACCCGCAAAGAGCGAGACGTCGGTGTAGCCCGCGTGTTCGACGGAATGCCGCCGTGCCTTATCGACCAGCCGTTTCAGCGGTTCGAGATCTGTTGCGGAAAAGATCGATGGCAGGATCAGACCGGGGCGGGCGATCGCCATCGCCGGGCGGATTTCGCCCGCAAGCGTCTTCAACAGGCACCGCGCTGCGCGCTCGCCCGTGGCGCCCATGTCGATATGCGGCGAATAGCGGTAGCCGAAGGCGGCAGTGGCCCCGGCGATCGAGGCGGCGTCGAGGTTGGCGTGATAGTCGATGGCAACCATGATCGGCAGGTCGGGCCCCACCGCCGCGCGGATCGCGTCGAGTGTGCGGGCGTCCGGGTCCAACTCGTCCTGTGTGACCATCGCGCCGTGCAGGTGAAGCAGCAACCCGTCGAAAGCCCCCGCCTGGGCTCTCAGACCATCAACGATCTCTTGTCGGTATTTCGCAACCGCGTCTTGATCGGCCAGCCCCGCCGCCCCGCCATCGGCATGGAGAAGCGGCACGATCTCTGCCCCCGATGCATCGAGCACCTTCAGAAACCCGCCCGTGACCGTATTTGAATTCCGGAAGGTTTCGAAAAGCCTCGCGCCCCGGACCGTGCCCGCCTCGAACACGTCCCGCGCCGTGACATGCGGCAGAAAGGTTGCGCATTCCATGTGCAAACCCGCAATCGCGACACGGAAGGTCACGGCAAAAGATCCAGCGCTTGAAGATGGGGCACCGCCCAATCCGGCGGGGTCCAGACCGCATCTGCGTCCAGAGGATAAACCGGCCGCGGCAGACCACGGAAGGTGAAATTGCTCAGAACCGGGCTGGTGAGCCCCTTCGTATCGACTTCAAGCACCTGCTCTGGCGCGAAGAATTCGTCGAACCCGGCGCGGAAATGGCCTCTGCTCTTTACGACCACGGCCCGAAACGCCGCCGGGTCAAGGCCGAGGTGTTCGAAATAGACCGGGTCGGCGCATTGTTTGCGGGTGCTTGCGACCACGACTGTCACGCCGCCAATGCGCAGCGCGGCGGTAGGCCCCAGTTCCACACGGCGGCCCGCCACAAGCCCGCGCCGTCCGACGACGTCGCCGTCGCTGAGCGCGAGGACATCCGCCTTGGCCGTGAAAGGTTCACCGAAGCCGTCTGCGCCATGGCGCAAGAACCGGGCCGCGATCCGTGCGCCGATACCGGCAGCGGTGGCCTCGGCAGCAAGTTCGGCATCGACGAAAAGACCGTAGAGCACGTCCGTGGCCGCCGCATCAATCAAGGCGCGCAACAGATCGGTCGACGTCCCGCGCCCGCCACCGCCCGGATTGTCGCCCGCGTCGGACAGGATCCACCGCGCCCCATCCGCCGCAGTGACGGCCCTGATTGCATCCGGGATCGGCGTCAGCTCGCGCGTGAAGCGATGGCGCTCGGCCCAAAGCTCTCCGGCGAGCCGTGCCGTTTCGCGCTCAGCAACGGCGCGATCCGTCGCCGTGACAATGACGGCCAGTCCATTGTCAGGCGTATCGCTGTAGACAAAGCCGCCCAGCACGGTCGCATTTGCGATCTGGCCGTGAGGGTTTGTAAGTTCGGCCGCATCCCGCACCCGTTCAGCATAAGCGCCCGGACCATTGGTCAGCAAAGTGACGCTGGCGGGCGTCAGCGGCAGGCGCAGAAAAGCCATGTGAAATTCGGTGCCCCCGATCATGCGGGCGAGGATGATCGCAGCTTCCCGGGCGACCTCGGCCTGATCCACATGCGGGTTCGTGCGGTACCCGATCAGGCAATCGGCCGCGCTGGCCATCTTTTCGGAGAGATTTGCGTGCAGATCGAGGGTCGCCACGATCGGCACATCCGGCCCGACCGCCCCCCGGATCGCCGCCAGCAATGCGCCATCGGGATCGAGGGTCCTTTCGCCGACCATCGCGCCATGGCTGGAAACATAGACCGCATCAACCGGACCTTCGGCAGCCAGCCGGTCTTGCAACATGGACAGAATGCCCTGCAATACAGGTTCCTCAAGCGGCCCGCCCGGCTCTGCGCCCGCCACAAGCAGGGGAAGGATCTCGGCGTCGAGGTGGCGCGCGATCTCGTCCAGAAATGCCGGTATCTCTGCGCCCTGTCGGGGTGCATCGCTTTGCGCATCCGACAAGATCGCGTCGCCCTCGAGCCATACCCGTTCGTTGAAGTTGGCGCGCCGCGTCATCGGAGCGAACCGGTTGCTTTCAAGATGGACTCCTAGAACGGCAATTCTGGTCATGAGAAACCGGCTTTGGCGTGGGCGATATCAGAGGCTACTATCAAGGCACCGCGCGGTCGAGCGTGGATAATCATGCGGCGATGACCGGGCGTGTGGGTATCACGCACGGAGTGTGTTTCCGGAGGGAAGCGTTGGGCTGGCCGCCAACCTCGAATGCACCGCAGTGTCTGACTGTTGGGGTATCCATCACCGGTCAGTAACGGCCCGTTTCGGCCCAAACCGGTCCTTGAGCATGTCGTTTTGCGCGGCGTCGCGGCTTCCCGAAAGCGGACGATGAACCATGTTGCTGCATCATCGGGCGAAACGCCGCGTTTTAGCGGGAGAAAGCGCCTTTTTTTGAGAAGGCGCGCTCAAGGCCCGGATCACCTGACTTCTGAGGAATGGCTCAATCTCAGGTGCCAAATTCTGGCCAAAAAGGTGCGCTAACGCGCTGCAATGCAGAGAAGAACCTCACGGACCTCCAGACGGAAATCGTTTTGCCGCTTGGCTCTGGCAATCACGGCATTTGCACTTGGTCTGGCTGCGAACAGGTCACTGGACCCTTGGGACGCGCCGGTATCCCTAGCGATTGCCGAGCCGCCGCGGCTGCTGTCCCTTGCCGACCTTACGGTAGAGCAGGCTAAGGACATGAGAAGCGCTGTTCTCGAACGCCGAACCGCTAGGGCGCGCGCCGACGGCACTGCTTTCGATCTGCGCAGCAGGCGCGATGTCGAGCGGGCGCTTCAGCCAGAGACAGACGCGTATTTCGACGATACCGCGCGAGACAGGGCCAAGGCGCTCCGCGAAGCATGCGCTAAAGAAGATTGGCGCGCCTGCACCGATCTTGGCGGAATTTACGAAACCGGAGACGGTACGTGGATCGACGAACAATTGGCCTTCGCATTCTATGTCACGGCGTGCTTCGAGGATGACCCAGTGGCGTGCAGTGAGGTCATGTGGAACTGGCGCGTCGACGCCGCATCGGGGCGCTATGTCGGACATGCGCCTTATGCGAACGTGATCGAAGAGGCTTGCAACGCGGAGGAGGCCGAAAGCTGTAGGAATCTGTCGTACGGATTGAAAATGGGCGCGGGCGCGTTCCCGAGGGACGCGGCCCGCGCTGCAAACCTCCTGCAAACGGCTTGCACACTCGGAGATAGCGTGGCCTGCGAGGCGTTGCCCAGGAGCCCGTCGGAACGAGTGGCAGAGTACAGGTCCGGCTGCGATGCCGGGCGCCAGTTCAGTTGCTATGCCTTCGGGGTCCGGCTGCATTCAGGAGACGGGATAGACAAAGACGCACGGCGGGGCGAGGCCCTGATCCGCGAGAGCTGTGAGGCGGGTATCGACCAAGCGTGCTCCTGGCTGGCGCAGGAGTTTACGCTTAACCCTGAAGAGCATGCGGAGCTCTTTGCTCGTGGTTGCGTCGCGAACCCGGGCAAAATCTGCAACACGGCGATAGGATTGCTTGAGCGGTTGCCCGAACAGCCCGCGGTAAAAACCCGGATCGATCATCTGCGCGCATTGGCCTGTAGCGCGCCGGGGGCTTACTGTGTTCTTACGCTTTGGCAACGTGTCGACCGGGCGGCTTCGACCCTGGATCCGTTCGATCCGGCCTCTGACGCTCTCTTTGCGTCTTCGGTGCGAGCCGAGGCAGGGTCGGCCAGACAAGGCTGTTCCGAGGGGGAATTGCAGGCCTGTCTGCAGTTGGCACGGATCTATGCGCGCGAACATGCGCAAGAGAGGGTTCTTCTGGCCGCCCACATCCTCAAGCCGTTCTGCGATGGAGGGGATGGCGAGACTTGCATGGAGATTGCATCGCTACATCCTCGCGCGCCGCCGCAGAAGATCAAAATCTACGCTCAGGCTTGCGAGAACGGGTCGCGCGCGGGGTGTCTTTGGCAAACGCGGCTTGACCCGAGCTTAGCGCCGGCCGAGCGATTGTCGCCCCTTCAGGATGCTTGCGTCGAGGGGAGTGTCTTTGCGTGCCGGATGCAGGCAGAGCTTCTTTATACAGAGGCCGGACGGTTCGAGACCAAGCGCAAGGACAGTGAGCGCGCCCGCGCCCTGTTTCTTTTTGCCTGCGACGGCGGTGATATCGAGGCGTGCTTTCAACGCGGCAATCACCTTGTCGAGGTCGCGAGACGCAGCACCTCCAGCGATGAGGTGCTGGATGAAGCACGGGAATATCTGGATCGGGTCTGTGCGTTGGACCATGCGCAGGCCTGTTTCAGTTTGGGGAACATCTATTCATATGTTACCTCGCCGAGCGGCACATCTCTGGAACTGGCAATCTACTATTACGGCAGTGCATGCAGGCTGAGCGTCGGAGCGCGCTATTGCGGCCAGTTCGCCAGCGTCACGCTCGCACAGGAACGCAATAGGTTGCGCGCCGACTACGGCGTCCTTGCCTCCGCGCTGATGGCGCACGAGCAGGATTTCCGGGATGACTACCGGGCCAGGGTCCGGCGCTATCGCCGCGATTGTTCCGAAGGAGATATGGAGCAATGCGTTGCGCTGGGCGACCGCTACCAAGACCGTCTGGAAGTCGATGGAATCTATGGCCTGAAGGAGACGACGCCAACGGATTGGGCTTGGGCACGTGCGCTCTATGAACACGCGTGCGATCAAGATTTCGCGCTTGGCTGCGAAAGAGTCGCCGACTCGTACCACCACGCTGTCGATCAAGGTGATCCCGCGCAGGCGATCGTCTCTTCACGAAAGGCGTGTGCGCTAGGTTCCGATAGCGGCTGTTTTCGGGTGGCGGAGTTTCTAGCGAAAGGAGAGGGTGTCGAAGCCGATCTCATCGCGGCGGAAGCTCACTATCGGCGCGCCTGTCAACTGGGCATGGACTTCGCGTGCCATCAGCTCGCAAGCATCGAAATGTGGGAGGGTGATCCGGCGACGCGGGATGAACGGTTCCTCCTGGCCTGCCTGCACGGCGGCTGGTTTGCCTGCGGGAGCCTGCGGGATACGGTGAGGGAGCTTGGAGACCGGGAACACCACCAGCGGCTCGCCCAAGAGTTTTCCAGCATTGCCTGCGATGAGGGCGACGAAGAAGTCTGCCTCGTCTTGGGAAGGACGCCAAAGGACTGAGCTTGCTCTTTGTCTGCTGAAGAGCTGTCACCCGCCCGGCATGACGTGGATACAAGCGCTCACTTATGGCCTGACTGCGGATGCGGTTTTGAGCGGCCTTGCGGGCTCAGACGTCTAACGCGCGTGAAGGGCCATATGTTTCGATGGGTCGCTGTCGCCGCGACGCTTCGGCAACGCGCTGCATGACCACAGACCACCGTCATGATGCGATTTGACAGTTGTCAAAGGACGTTGCGTTCCTTGGTGTAGGTTCCTTGCAGCGGAGATTTCTACTCCGGGTATCAAGAACGGGAATTGCCAAAAGTCATGCGTTTCAGCCTTCCTCGTGCATTGGGTTATCTGGTCGGCGGCCTTTGGACCGGCCAGGGCGGACGCAAGCGAATTGAAGCCCGGCAAAGTCGCAATCTGCGGCGTCTAGTCGAAAAGGTGCGGCGAGATTCGCCCCTGTTTCACAGGCTCTACGCGGATCTGCCCCCATCAGATAAGATCGAGCTGCGCGACTTGCCCGTGACCCGCAAGCCAGACCTCATGGCAGAGTTCGACGACTGGCTGACGATCCGTTCCCTTTCTCTCAAGAAGGCCCGCGCGCATCTTCGGGATATCGGGAAGGTCGGTGTGCCGATCGATGATGTGGCCGTGTTTCAAACCTCGGGGACATCCGGCGAACCTGCGGTCATCGTCCTGCCTTCAACCTTTGTGGAATATGCCTTCGGGATCATGATCGCGCGTTTCGATCGGGGTATGCGGAAACTCGTGCGGACGGTTCGCAAGCTTGGCACCAGGGTGACGATCACCGGCGGCCGCGGTCACTTCGCCGGCAACGGGTTCAACAGATTGGTGCAACGGCTTTATCCGGCGCTTGCGAAAGGGTTCGATCTGACTGTCATTGAGGCCGAGCAGCCCATCGACCGGCTTGTCGAGAGGCTTAATGCGGTCCCGAATGTCGCATGGATCGTGACCTACCCCAGCGTGCTGGCCATCCTTGCCAAGGAAAAGGAGGCCGGGCGCCTGAAGATCGAGCCGGCGCTCTTCAGCACGGGGGGCGAAACGCTCACCGACGATCTTCGCGAACGGGTCGGGCGGGCCTTTCCCTCACTGAAATACGGCATTCTCGACCCATATGGGTGCACCGAGTGCTTGATGCTTTCCTTCGAATGCAGCCACGGGCGCAAGCACGTGAACGAAGACTGGGTAATCCTCGAAGCGGTGGATGAGGCGATGCAGCCGGTGCCCGATGGCACGGTGTCGTCGACCGTGCTTTTGACCGTGCTTGCAAACGACGTTCAACCCTTCATCCGGTACGATCTTGGTGACTGCGTTCGGTATTCCGAAGATCCGTGCCCCTGCGGGTCGCCGTTTCGCAGTTTCGAGGTCGAAGGGCGGCAAGCGACGCTTGTTCGCGTGGGCGAGGTGACGCTGTCGCCACTGGTTTTCGATCTGGAGCATGAGGACGCCCGGCGCATCCAGTTGGTCCAGACCAGTGAGAGGGAATTCGAGCTGCGCATGCTACTGGTGGAGGATGCAGTGGCAGGGCGAGTGTTCGAAGACGTCATCGGATCGGTGAGCCGCGTGTTTCGCGAAAACGGTCTGGAGAATGTCGCAGTGCGCGCAAGCGATGCACCTCCCGAATTCACCGCGAGTGGCAAATTCCACCAGGTCGTGCTTCTGCAAAACGCCAAAGCCCACCGCTCGGCACAATCGGATACGCCTCATCTGGCGTCCGCATGAGTGGATGAATGCCCGGCACTCGGACCGCAGGCTTTGTCAGAACTGGTATTGGCCGTTGCATTCATAAGAGGCAGGCTCAAACCAAACCTGTTTCTTTGGGCGGCTCAGTCTGGCACACTCGGCCGCGCTCTATTCGCCTGAAAGGCCACTCGGATGGATGATGCCCCCCTCAAAGGTTGGAACCATGTTCCTGCCGTGCCTCTCAAGGTATCGCCGTTCTTTTCGTGGCCCTTGCGACCGTTGGACATGCTGGCCTGGGTCTGGAATTCGTGGTTTCTGATCACGGAAAAGCTGATCATCGTCGGCATTGCCTTCGTGTCGTTCTATTGGTTCCAGCCGCCGTTGGAAGAAAGCAAAAGCTTTGCCCTTGGCTGGATCGCAGAGATGTACATCCGCAACCTGGTCTTGATGATCGCCGTGGCGGGCGGACTGCATCTCTATTTCTACACCTTCACCAAGCAGGGTCAGAAGCTTCGGTACGATCCGCGACCGTTGATGAAAAACGGACGACAATTCACGCTGGGCGGACAGATCAGGGATAACATGTTCTGGACGCTGGCCAGCGGTGTCACGGTGTGGACCGCCTATGAAGTGCTGATGTTCTGGGCTCTCGCAAACGGCTATGCCCCGATGCTGACATGGGCCGCGCACCCGGTCTGGTTTGTCGCGCTGTTCCTGCTGATCCCGGTGTGGGAAAGCTTTTACTTCTATTGGATCCACCGCCTGCTGCACGTGCCATTTCTTTATAAGCACGTGCACGCGCTTCATCATCGCAACATCAACGTGGGGCCGTGGTCGGGCCTGTCGATGCATCCGGTCGAGCATGTGATCTTTCTGGGATCGGTTCTGGTGCATTGGATCGTGGCGGCGCATCCGGTGCATATCCTGTTCCATCTGCAATATTACGCGCTGACGGCGGCCACGACCCATACCGGGTTCGAGGGGATGCTTGTCAAAGACAAGAACCGGTTGGCGTTGGGCACGTTCCACCACCAGATGCACCACCGCTATTTCGAATGTAACTATGGCTCGCTCGAAATCCCGTGGGACAAGTTCTTTGGGTCGTTCCATGACGGAACGAACGAGGCGAACGAGCGGATGAAAGAGCGCCGAAAGAAGATCATGGGGGCCTGAGAATGGCAGTTCAGACGGGCAGGGGCGACTGGCCTGTTCCCTTTGGCGGGCCTTCTCAGGGTTTCGCGGGGCCGCAAGAATCTCGTTAGAACGCACAACCCGCGTCTGAGGGATGACGCGCGCCCGATGATCGGGCTAAGCTGGCGATGCTGGCAAGGATTGGGGCATGACAGACGTACTTATCGCCGGCGTTGCGGTGGCCGATATCATCATGGGGGTCGCTGAACTGCCGAGAACGGCCGAAAAGTATCGGGCCGAGAACGCGCATGTGACCGTGGGCGGTTGCGCCGCCAATGCCGCGATCGCCGTTGCCCGCCATGGCGGGCGCGCGCATCTGGCCGCGCGGCTTGGCGACGACCTGATCGGCAGCCTAATCGTCGACAGCCTTGAGGCCGAAGGCGTGGGCCTGTCGCTTTCGGATCGACGCCGCGGGGCGCTGTCATCCTTTTCCTCGATCTATATCGACCGCGCGGGCGAGCGGCAGATCATGAATTTCCGGGGGCAGGGGCTGTCCGAGACGATCGACCTTGCCAAGGCACCCAGAGCCCGCGCGGTTCTTGCTGATAACCGGTGGCCGATGCTGACTCGCGAGGCGATTGAGACAGCCCGCCGCTGGTCGGTGCCGGCGGTCATCGATGCCGAGGCGCCGTTTGACGCCGATGCCGTGCGCGGGGCGACGCATATCGCGTTTTCGATGCAGGGCCTCGGCGAATACGCGCCCGGTCTGTCGGTTGCGGACGCGCTGGAACAGGCCCGTGTGGATTTCGACTGTTGGGTGGCCGTCACCGACGGGCCCGAAGGCGTCTGGTACACCGCGCCGGACGGGGTCGGTCACATCCCGTCATTCCGGGTGGCGGTCGTGGACACCCTCGGCGCGGGGGACATCTGGCACGGTGCTTTCGCGTTGCAGCTTGCCGAAGGTGCCGAAGAAGTCGCCGCCATTCGGTTCGCCAATGCCGCGGCCGCGTTGAAATGCACGGAATTCGGAGGGGCCTCGGGGTGTCCCGACCGCCGCCGGACCGAGGAATTTTTGGAAAGAGAGGCCGCGATGTCCCGTTCAAACACGGCGCCGTCATGAGTGTTGGATTGCTTCCCATTGGCCGGTCGACCTTTGATGTCGCCTTTGCCGAAGCTCGGCTCGCCGCGATGCGGGATCGACTTGCATCGAGTGGGATCGAGACGGTCGGCCCCGAGAATCTTGTCCTCGATGCCGACGCGGCGCGGGCGGCCATTGCGGATATTGTCGCGGCAGGGGCCGAAAGCATTCTGATCCTGCAGGTGACGTTCACTGATGCGGTGGTCACGGTTGAAGCCGCCGAAACCGGGCTTCCGGTGTCGATCTGGGCGCTACCCGAGCCGCGCGAAGGCGCGCGATTAAGGCTGAATGCGTTCTGTGGCCTGAACCTTGCAAGCCATGCGCTTGGTCTGAGGGGGCTGGATTTCGGCTGGGCCTATGCGAACCCCGAGGAGATCGGGGAGCGGGATCTCGCGTGCCTTTTGAGTGGGACGTCGGAGACCGCCCGCCCTCATGCAAGCAAGGGCGAACGGACGACCCCCGAGGCAAAACGCATCGTCGAGGCTATCTCTGGTCGCCGCATCGCACGGATCGGCGAACATCCAGAAGGGTTCGACACCTGTGCCTATGATGCTGAGCGCCTCAAAGCCTTGGCCGGGGTAGAGGTGGATGTCATAGCGCTTGACGATCTGTTCTCCCAAGCGCGCGGCATCGAACCGGAAAAGGTCGCGCGCATCCGCGCTGACGCCGCCGCAGCCGTCGATGGGCTCGATACGTTGGATCAGGATCAACTCGACCGCTCCCTTCGTCTGAAGGCTGCGCTGGAGCGTATTTTCGAAAGCGCGAATTACAGTGCTGCCGCCATTCGGTGCTGGCCCGAGACGTTTACGGAATATGGCGGTGCCCTCTGTGCACCCGCCGGTATGATGGCCGCTTCAAAACGGCCCTGCGCGTGCGAGGTGGATGTCTATGGCGCGCTCACCCAGATGGTGCTGCAAGAGGCGTCCGGCGGGCACGTCTTTCTGACGGATCTTGTCGATATCGATGCGGCCGACAACAGCGCGGTCGTCTGGCATTGCGGGCAGGCACCGATTTCGATGCGGGATCCGGATGCTTCTGCCACGGCAACGATCCACACCAATCGCAAGATGCCGCTGCTCTATGAGTTCCCGCTCAAACCCGGTGCGGTGACGCTGATGCGTATCTCGCAGGCGCAGGGCGCGCCAAAGATGGTTCTTGCCGGGGCAGAGATGTTGAAACGACCGATGGCCTTCACCGGGACATCCGGTGTTCTGCGGTTTGAACGACCCGCTCAGGATGTGTTGAACGACGTGATCGCCATCGGGTTGGAGCATCATCTGGCCATCGCCTATGGCGACCACAGAGCCCGTCTTCGTGAGGTTGCCGCAGCGATGGATTTGCCGGTTCTCGAGCTCTAGGAGCGAGGGGTTCTGCCCAGATGGGCGCGGCCTTCGAACAGGCCGGATCGACGGACAGGATAAGGGATTTTCAAAGCGACATGATCATCATCACCGAATTCATGGATGAAGCAGCCGTGCAGAGTTTGCAGGACCGGTTTGACGTGCGCTACGATCCCGGGCTTGCCGACCGCCAGAGCGACATCGCGACCGATGCAAAGGGGACGCGCGCTCTGATCGTTCGCAATCGCACGCGCGTGACGGCCGACTTGCTTGATCAGCTTCCCGATCTAGTCTGCGTGGGTCGCCTTGGCGTCGGGCTCGACAACATCGACACGGACGCCTGTGCGGAACGCGGGGTCGCGGTGTATCCCGCGACCGGCGCGAACAGTGCATCGGTGGCCGAATACGTGATCACGGCAGCGCTCATGCTAGTGCGACGCAGTTGGTTCATGACACCGCAAATGATCGCGGGAGAATGGCCGCGTCAGGCGGCAGGGGCGGGGTCAGAGCTTGCCGGAAAGACACTGGGTCTGATCGGGTTCGGTCTGATCGCCCGCGACCTTGCGGGATTGGCGGCCGGGCTTGGCATGGATGTGATCGCGCATGATCCTTTCGTTGCCGATGACGATCCCGGTTGGCGTGACGTGGAACAAACCGACATTGACGCACTTTTGGCCCGCGCCGACGTGATCAGCCTTCACGTCCCGCTCACCGACGCGACCTTCCATCTGATCGAT
>JABDPT010000288.1 GCA_013042605.1 Paracoccaceae bacterium | reverse complement strand
TTCGGCTGTCATGCGGGAAGCGGTCCCATGGCCCGCGCGCCTCGGCGGCCCGCTGTGCCATGGGCGTCGCGCAACGGGGAACGGGCGTTCTTATTTCACGTTTCCAGTTCGATCCACCGCGCAATCTCGGCGCAGCGGGTTTGGAGCAGTGACTTCATGGCGTTTCAGGTTTCGTCGGGGCGAGGCCGTCACGGATATGAGGGCAGGGCTGACCCGCGGGGTGGCGTGTTAGCGCTGCCCCATGGGGGCAGGGTGGCGCTGCCCGGCGTGTCGCCGGGCGGTGCATTGTGGCCGCTCACCGTCCCCGGATGCGCGGGTCGAGCGCGTCGCGCAGGCCGTCGCCGATGTAATTCACGCTCAGCACTGTGAGCGAGATCAGAACGCCCGGCCAGACCACGCGTTCGGGGTATTGCACCATGCGATCAACGCTGTCGAAGAGAAGCTTGCCCCAGGTCGGGAAATCCGGCGGGAAGCCGAATCCGAGGAACGAGAGCGCGCTTTCGGTGATGATCGCGGTGGCGATGCCGAGGGTGGCCGAGACCATGATCGGCGAGAGCACATTGGGCAGGATATGCCGGATGATCATGTTCATGTCCGACGTCCCGATGGAGCGCGCGGCCAGCACGAACTCACGTTCCTTCAGCGCCAGCACATCGCCGCGCACGATGCGGGCGGTCTGCATCCACGAAGTGATGCCGACAAGGGTCACGATCAGGATGAAGGTGCCGCCTTCAGGGCCGAAGGCCGCCGAGAGCGGTTCGCGGAAGAGAAGCACCGCCACCAGCAGAAGCGGCAGCAGCGGCAGGGCGAGGAAGAGGTCGGTCAGGCGCATCAGCGGCCCGTCGAGCCAGCGGATATAGCCCGCCAGCACGCCGACGAGCGTGCCTATGACGATCGAAAGCACCATCGCGGCCATGCCCACGGCGATCGACACGCGGCCCCCGGAAAGAAGCCGGGCCAGCGTATCGCGGCCCAGGTTGTCGGTGCCCAGGGGATGCGCCCAGTTGACCTTGGCCGAACTGTCGTAGAGCGCGGTGTAGATCGGGCGGGTGTCGCGCAGTTCAAGGAAATCGCGCCCCGTGGGCACGAAGGTCGCGTCGTTCCAGTAGATGAAGGGGCCGACGATGATCAGGAAGAAGATGATGCAGAAGACGATCATCCCGCCCATGGCACCACGGTGGTTCTTGAACTGGTCCCAGACATCCCACCACTGGCTGCGCGCGGGTTTGTTGGCGCCGGAGGCTTCGCGCACGCCCTGTTCGTCCTCGATCTCGGGGGCGCGGGCTTCGACAGCCGGGGTCTGCACGTGCGGGTCAGTCATAGCGGATCCTCGGGTCAAGGATGCCGTAAAGCACGTCGGCAATCAGGTTGAAAAGCACGATCAGGATGGCGAAGACGAAAGTCAGGGTCTGCACCATCGGCAGATCGTTGGCCTGGATCGAGGTGATGAGAAGCTGGCCGATGCCGTTCACCTTGAAGACCTGTTCGGTGATGATCGCGCCGCCGAAAATCGCCGGGATGCCAAGGGCGATGACCGTGACCACCGGGATCATCGAGTTGCGCAGCACATGGACCAGCACCACGGCGCGCTCGGTCAGGCCCTTGGCGCGGGCGGTGCGCACATAGTCCTGGTTCAGGTTGTCGAGCACCGAGGCGCGCATGAAACGGGAAAGCTGTGACGTGATTTGCAGGGCCAGCACCATCACCGGCATGATCATCTGCTGAAGCTGGTAGACAAAGCTGTCCCAATCGACGACGCGGTGGGTGGTGTCATAGATCGACGGGAACCAGCCAAGCTGGACCGAGAAGATCACGATCACCAGCACGCCCGAGAAAAACGGCGGGACGGAGAAGCCGACCATGGTGACGAAGGTGCCGGCCTGATCGAACCAGGAATACTGGCGATAGGCCGAATAGATGCCGATGGGCAGGGCGATGAGGATCGCGACGACGTAAGCCGTGCCGACGACCCAGAGCGTCTGGGGCAGGCGCTGCACCACGATGTCCATGACCGGAGAGCGGGTCTGCCACGAGATCGCACGTTGCTGGCCTTCGCCATAGGCGGTGCCGAATATCGTGTCGACGAAGTGCAGCGGCTCGACCACGAAGAACTGGTAAAGCCATTTCGGGAAGGCGACGTACCACGGCTGACCGACCCCGAGCGCCTCGCGCATCCGTTCGCGCACGTCGGGCGGAATGGTCAGTGGCTGGCTCGCCATCGGGTCGCCCGGGGCCAATTTAAGCAGCAGGAAAATCACGAGTGAAATGAACAAAAGCGTCGGGACCGACATGATCAGGCGTCTGGTCGTGTATTGAAGCATCCCGGCAATCCCCAGTCAGCAAAGACCCAAAAGGAACTGCGCCCCGGCGGCAGGGCCGGGGCGCAGCAGGTTCAAGGTATCAGTCGATGCGGTACCAGTCGGCCACGTTCCAGAGCTCGCTGTCCCAGACATTCAGGATAACGCCGCCAAGGCTGTTGGCATGGGCCGAGATGCGGCCACGGTGCACCAGCGGGATCATGCCGCCCTTTTGCACCATCATGTCGTTGAGCGCGCGGCCGATGCGGGCGCGTTCGTCGATATCCGCCGTCTTGGTCAACTCATCATACAGCGCGTCGTATTCCGCGTCGCAGAAGCGCGAGATGTTCTCGCCCTGCCATTGCGTCGCCGGGGACGGCGCGTTGTCGCACAGACCGTTGCCGAGATAGGCCTGCGGGTCGGTGCCGTTGAAGGTGTTGGCGTACATCTGCACGTCGGCATAGAACTTCTGGAAGGTGTCGGGCGAACCCGGGTCACCGCCAAAGAAGACCGACGCGTCAAGGTTGCGCAGTTCGGTTTCGATCCCGATCTGTTCCCACCACTGCTTGATCAGGGCCTGGAAGTCCTGACGCACGGCGTTGGTCGAGGTCTGGTAGAGGATCGAGAAACGCTTGCCATCCTTTTCGCGGATGCCGTCGGCGCCGCGAACCCAGCCGGCCTCATCCAGAAGCGCATTGGCCTTGTCGAGGTCCTGCGTGTCGCACGAGAGCGCGTCCGAGTTGTAGATCGCCGGGGCCGGAACCCAGTTGCAGGTGACCTTACCGGCCTGGCCATAGCCCACCTCGACCAGAAGCGGGCGGTCGATGGCAAGGCTCATCGCCTGGATCACCCGGATGTCGTTGAAGATCGGGTGCGGCTTGATCACCGCCCGTTCGTCCGGGCCAAGGGCCGGGTCGGGGTTGGTCTGGTTGATCATGATGCGTTCGACCAGCGGGCCGAAGCCTGCGACGGGCGTGCCCTTGCCGGCAGCTTCCATGCTTGCAATCACATCGGGGGCCAGTTGAAGGTTCCAGGCGTAGTCGAATTCACCCGTTTCCATCACGGCACGGCCTGCGGCCGTCGCATCGCCGCCACCCTTGAAGGTGACCTTGGCAAAGGCGGGCTTGGCCGGGTCGCGATAGTTGGGGTTGGCCGACATGGTGATCACGTCGTTCGGCTTGAACTCGTCCACCACGAAGGGGCCGGTGCCGATGGGATTGAAGTTCGCGTCGGTGCATTCCGGGGCGCTGGCACCCAGGCAGTTGGCGAATTGCGCGGCCTGCAGGATCGGGCTTTCACCGCCCACGAAGGGGCCATAGGGGTTAGGCGTCGGGCTGTCGAAGTTCACGACGACGGTGAGGTCGTCGGGGGTTTCGACGCTGGCCACGCCGCCGAATTTGGTCAACTGCGCACAGCCGCCTTCGGGATGCATGCAGTATTCGGCGGTGAACGCCACGTCTGCGGAGGTGAAGGGCGTGCCGTCCGACCACGTGATGCCTGGCGTAATTTTCCAGGTAATCTGGGTCAGCTCTTCGTTCACGCCGCCATTGGCGACGGTGGGCACCTCGTCGACCAGCCATGGGACGAGGTTGCCGTTTTCGTCATAGCGCGCCAGCGGCTCGATGATCATGCTGGCGCTTTCGATGTCTTTGGTGCCGCCCGACAGGAACGGGTTCAGGATCGATGGCGCCTGCCAATAGATGATTTTGACTTCGCCATCCGACGCGCGTTCGGCAAAGGCCATGGGGGCCAGTGCCACAGCGGCGGCTGCCCCCAATAGGGCTGTTTTCACGTACATTGGTGTCTCCTTGTTGGACAAGCTCGTACCTCGGACCCGCGCGAAAGGCGCGTGGTGGTGCGATGTGCAATGGCAGGTTGGGTGATGGTCACCGCGTTCCAGCTCTGGCTTGTTTATGGTTCCCCGCCCCGTCAGGTGCGGGTTGCATCAGTTTCGTCTCATAACCTGCACAATTGCAAGCATTGCCGCAGGGTCATTCGCCAGAAATCCGATCAAATGGTCAAAAAATCGGCGTTGGGCCGGGGTGGGGGCGCGATGGATGTTTGACCTCCCGCGGTCTTGCCCATAGCGTTTCAGGATCGCCTTCAACAAGGGACGGCCCATGCTCGACACGCCCATCGCCTCGATCGAAAACCTTCGGGTGGAGTTTGAAACCAAGGACGGCACGGTCGTCGGCGTCGAGGATGTGAGCTTCAGCATCAATGCGGGCGAGACGGTCTGCGTCGTGGGCGAATCGGGGTCGGGCAAGTCGGTATCGTCGCTGTCGCTGATGCGGCTGGTAGAGTTCGGCGGCGGGACGATCGCCGGCGGAAAGCTGCTGTTTGACCGCAAGGGTGATCCGACGGATGCCGACAAGATCGATCTGGCCGAAGCGGGCGACGGCCTGATGCGGACGATTCGCGGCAATGAGATCGGGATGATCTTTCAGGAGCCGATGACCTCGCTCAACCCTGTCTTTACGGTGGGGCGGCAGTTGACCGAAGGGCTGCGCGTTCACAAGGGGATGACGAAGCAAGAGGCCGAGGCGCGGGCGCTGGAGCTGTTGCACCAGGTCCGCATTCCCGAGCCCGAGCGGCGGCTGGGCCAGTATCCGCACGAATTGTCGGGCGGCATGCGTCAGCGGGTGGTGATCGCCATCGCGCTGGCCTGTGAGCCGCGCCTGTTGATCGCCGATGAGCCGACGACGGCGCTTGATGTGACGATCCAGGCCGAGATCCTGGCCCTGATCGACCGGCTGAAGCGGGAAACCGGCACGGCGGTGATGTTCATCACCCATGACATGGCCGTGGTGGCGCAGATGGCCGACCGGGTCGTGGTGATGTATCGCGGCAAGAAGGTCGAAGAGGGGCCGGTCGAAGAGATTTTCGAGAACCCGCAGCATCCCTATACCAAGTCGCTTCTAGCCGCCGTGCCCAAGCTGGGCGAGATGCGCGGCAAGGATGCGCCCGAGCCGATGCGGCTTTTGGGGCAGGAGCTGAAGACCGAGGGGCCCATCGATGTGCGCGAAGACAAGGTGCTTCTCGACGTCAAGAACCTGATCACGCGGTTCCCGGTCAAGGGCGGGTTCTTCCGGCGCACGGTGGCCAATGTGCACGCGGTCGAGGATGTGTCGTTCCGGATCAAACACGGTGAGACGCTGAGCCTTGTGGGCGAAAGCGGTTGTGGCAAGTCGTCCGCCGGGCGGTCGATCCTGCGGCTGGTGCAGCCGCTGTCGGGCGAGGTGTGGCTTGACGGCAAGGATGTGATGATCTTCGGCGCCAATGAATTGCGCCGGGCGCGGCGCGACATGCAGATGGTGTTTCAGGACCCGTTCGCATCGCTCAACCCGCAGATGCAGCTTGTCGATCAGGTGTCCGAGCCGATCCGCAATTACGGGCTGGCGACGGGAACCGAGGTCAATGACCGCGTGGCGCAGCTTTTCGACCGTGTGGAGCTGCCGCGCAGTTTCATGCGGCGCTATCCGCACGAGTTGTCGGGTGGCCAGCGCCAGCGGATCGCCATTGCGCGCGCATTGGCACTGAACCCCAAGCTGATCATTGCGGATGAGGCGGTATCGGCGCTGGACGTGTCTGTGCAGGCGCAGGTTCTTAATCTTATCATGGAGTTGCAGGCCGAACTTGGTATCTCGATCCTGTTCATCAGCCACGACATGGCCGTGGTCGAACGGGTCAGCCACAATGTCGGTGTGATGTATCTTGGCCGGATCGTCGAGATCGGATCGCGCCGGCAGATATTCGAGAACCCGCAGCATGAATACACGCAAGCGCTTCTGAAGGCCGTGCCCATCGCCGACCCGCGCCAGCGCAAGTCGGAACGCGATCTGAACTTCAAACCGATCCCGTCGCCGATCTTCCCGGTCGACCATGACCCCGGCCCGTCGCTTTACGACGAGGTGGAGCCGGGCCACATGGTGCTCAAGGGTTAACGCAGAAAGACAACATCATGAACGCGCGGGATATTCTGGACAAGCTGGTGGCCTTTCCGACGGTCAGCCGGGACAGCAATCTTGAGCTTGTCGACTGGGTCGAGGCCTATCTCGCCGATCATGGTGTCACCGCGCGCCGGGTCTGGACCGAGGACCGTCAGAAAGCCGCGCTTTATGCCAATATCGGGCCCGAGGTTGAGGGGGGCATCGTTCTGTCCGGGCACACGGATGTGGTGCCGGTCGACGGGCAGGACTGGGATACCGACCCGTTCACCGTGGTCGAAAAGGACGGCAAGCTTTACGGGCGCGGGACCTGCGACATGAAGGGGTTCGATGCCATCGCGCTTGCCGCCGTGCCGCTTGCGCTGGAGCGGAGGGTGAAGCGCCCGCTGCAAATCGCCCTGAGCTATGACGAAGAGATCGGCTGCACCGGCGCGCCGCCGATGATCGATGACATGGCGGGGCATTTGCCGCGGGCGAGTGCAGCGATCATTGGCGAACCTTCGATGATGCAGGCGGTGACCGGCCATAAGGGCACGTTCGGCTATTGGGCCAATTTCCGGGGCTTTGAGGTGCATTCTTCGCTGATGCATCGGGGCGTCAGTGCGATCATGGAAGCGGGGCGGCTGATCGAATGGGCCAACCGGATGAATGACGAAAACCGCACCAAACCACCGTCCGAGATCGCCGCGATGTTCGACCCGCCCTGGACCACGGTGCATGTGGGAGAGATTCACGGTGGCACCGCGCATAACATCACGGCGCGCGATGCCCGTGTACAGATCGAGGTGCGGGCGGTGCCCGATGAGACGCTGGAAAGCTGGGATGCGGCTCTGAAATCCGAGATCGCGCGGATCGAAGCGGGGATGCGGGCCGTTCACCCTGACGCGGGCATAGCGCTGGAGCCCATGTTCGACGTGCCGGGGTTGCAGCCTGAGGCGGAGGGGCGTGCCGAGGAACTGGTACGCCGGATCACCGGCGACAATGGCAGCCATGTCGTCAGCTATGGCACGGAAGCCGGACAATTTCAGGAGCGCGGCTATTCGGCGGTGATCTGCGGGCCCGGCGACATCGCGCAGGCGCATCAGCCCAACGAATATCTGACGGTGGCGCAGTTCGAGGCGGGGCAGCGGTTTGTCACCCAGGTGATCGACCGTCTTTGCGCCTGACGTCCCGTATTGGTATGCCTTGACCCCGGCCGAATAACCGCCACTTAAGGCTGGCAGCAAACAACAAGAACCGTGGAGGGTTTCATGCCCGTGAAAAACCGCTTTGCCGAGCTTCTGCCGGAGCTCACCGAGTTTCGTCGCGACCTGCACCGCCATCCCGAACTGATGTTCGATACCGAACGCACCGCCAGCGTCGTGGCCGACCGCTTGCGCGCGATGGGATGTGACGAGGTGGTGACCGGTGTCGCGCAAAACGGTGTGGTGGCGGTCATCAAGGGCAAGACCGACAGCCGGGGCCGCACGGTGGGCCTGCGCGCCGATATGGATGCGCTGCCGATCGAAGAGGCGACGGGGGCGGCCTATGCTTCGACCGTGCCGGGAAAGATGCATGCCTGTGGCCATGACGGGCACACCACGATGCTGCTGGGTGCGGCGCAATACCTGTCCGAGACGCGGAATTTCGACGGCACGGTCGTGTTGCTTTTCCAGCCGGCTGAAGAGGGCGGCGGTGGCGCGGACGTGATGGTGAAAGAGGGCGTGCTGGAGCGGTTCGGCGTCGATGAGGTTTATGGCATGCACAACGTGCCGGGGCGCGAAATGGGCACCTTCGCCATTCGGTCGGGCCCGTTTTACGCCGCCGCCGATCAGTTCGAGATCGTCATCACCGGGCGCGCGGGCCACGCCGCCCAGCCGCATCAGACGATCGACGCGACGGTGGTGGCAAGCCACGCGGTGATCGCGCTTCAGACGATTGCCGCGCGCGAAACCGACCCCTTGCACCAGATCGCGGTGTCGGTGACGTCCTTCGAGACCTCGACCAAGGCGCATAACATCATTGCCGAGCGTGTGAAGCTGCGCGGGACCGTGCGCACCTTCGACGCAGAGGTGCGCGACCGTACCGAACGGCGCATGGGCGAGATCCTGCACGGCGTGGCGGCGGCCTTTGGGGCGACCGCAGAGCTGGATTATCAGCGCGGGTATCCGTCGCTTGTGAACCATGAGGCCGAGACGGGCTTTGCCATGGAGGCCGCGCGCAAGGTCGCGGGCGATTGCGACGAGGCGCGGTGCTATATGTGGGGCGAGGATTTCTCTTATCTGCTGAACGAACGGCCCGGGGCGTATATCCACCTTGGGGTCGGCGATACCGCGCCCTTGCATCATCCCGAATACGATTTTGTCGATGAGGTGATCCCGCTGGGCAGTTCCTGGTTCGCCGAGATCGTGGAGCAGCGGCTGCCCGCGGCCTAGCCTGCGGCCCAGAGCGCTTCGTAGACGGCGTTGATGGCGGCGGCTTCCCGCGCGGTGCTGAACTCGGCCTCGGCCACGGCCCGGGCGCGCTGGGCACTGGCGGCGTGGGTTTCCGCGTTCATGAGCAGGGTCCTGGCCTCGGCGGCGGCCGCCGTGCTGTCCTCCAAAGCCACCACGCGGCCGGTCGTGCCTTGGGCCGAGAAGGCGCGGTAATGCCCGGTGTCGGAGGCGACGAAGGGCACGCCGCTTGCCATAGCTTCGAGCGGGACCATGCCATAGCCTTCGTAGCGCGGCAGGTTCACGACAAGGCTGAGCGCGCGCATGAGAGCGGGCATCTCCTCTGGCCCGACCTCGCCGGGGAAAAGGATGCGGCCCGTAAGGCCGGCTTCGGCGATCCTGGCCTTTTGGGCGTCGAGGAAGGCCTGATGCTTCGGCGCCGCGCGACCGATGACCAGCGCGGTCACATCCGGCACCTGCGGGAGAAGTTCCAGCATCGTGTCCACGAAGACGTCCGTGCCCTTTTCGGGCCGGATGCGCCCCACCGTGGCAAGGCCCCGCTGGCCGGGAAAGCCGGTTTGGGCCCAGGCGGCGGCGCGATCTTCGGCCGGGTGAAACAGGTCGGTATCCACGCCATGCGGGACGACCGCACGCACGTGGGGGACGAAGCCCGCGGCGGCGTCGGAGGTGGCGACCACGGCGTCCATCCGGCTGATCAGCCAGCGCGGAAAGGCAGAATGGCGGCGCTGCGCGGCAGAGGTGAAGACGATGCGGATGGGGCGGCGCAGGACGTCGCGCGCCCAAAGTGCCGCGCGCATCTCGGTATTGCGGCGCACGTGCCAGATCGCGAAGGGTTTGCCCGAAGGTGCGGTGCGCGAGAGCGCCGTTGCCGCGCGGGCCGAGATCGGGGCGGGAAGGCCCGGCAAGGGCTGGCCAACGAGGCGCAGGTCATAAGTTTTCGCCTGCTGCCGCGCGACCCCGGCGGCTGTGGCGGAGACCCCGGTGAAGTTCTTGTTGAAATTCGTGACGTAAAGCTCTGGAACGTCAGCCATTTTCGCCGCCATCCAGCAGAGGCATCAGGCGGTCGGCGACGGTGTTGCGAATGCCTTCGCGCGCACGAGAGAAAGCGTGGGCGGCCTCCTGCGCCGCGCGCAGCGTTTCGGGTTCGGCCATGTCGTGCAGCGCCGTTGTCAAACTGGCGGCATCGGTAACCTCGCGGGCCGCGCCCATGGCGGTCATTTCGGCATAGGTTTCGCGGAAATTGACCACGTGCGGGCCATGCAGGATCGCCGCCCGGAATTGCGCGGGCTCGAACGGGTTGTGCCCGCCGATCTCGACCAGTGAACCGCCCAGGAACACGACCGGCGCCAGCGCGTACCAGAGACCCAGTTCGCCCAGCGTGTCGGCGAGGTAGACATTCGTATCCGGTCCAAGGACCTCTTGCTTGCTGCGTTGCGCGACCGTCAGCCCCTTGCCGCGCAGAAGGGCGGCCACTTCATCCCCGCGTTCGGGGTGGCGGGGGGCAAGGATGAGAAGGCCGTTGCCCGCCACCGCCTCGGCCACCATCGCTTCCTCGCCGGGATGGGTCGAGGCGGCAACCCAGAGCCGCCGGCCGCCGATCTGCGCCTCGAGCCGCGCCAGTTCGTCTTCGTCGATGGGCAGGCGGTCGGACGCGGCCTTCAGATCACCGCTGACCGAGAGCGCCTCGGCCGGTGCGCCGAGGGCGGCGAGCCTGTCTCGCGTCGCCTCGGTCTGGGCGATCAGAACCGAGAACCGCGCCAATACCGCGCGTGCCACGCGCCCCAGCCGTTGCCAGCGCCCGAAAGAGCGTTCCGAGAGCCGCGCATTGACCAGCGCCAGCGGCACGCCGCGCGCATGGGTCTCAAAGATCAGGCGCGGCCAAAGCTCGCTTTCCACGAAGACCGCCAGATCGGGCTGCCAGTGGTCGAGAAACCGCGCCACCGCGCCGGGCGTGTCGAGCGGCGCGAATTGGTGCGCGCAGCGCGGCGGGCGGCGTTCGGACACCAGCTTGGCAGAGGTGGCCGAAACCGAGGTGATCAGGAAATGCGCCTTGTGTTCCCGAAGCCCCATCTCGTGCACGAGCCCGAGGATAGAAAGCGCTTCGCCGACGCTGGCCGCATGAAACCAGATGAGGCGGCCGGGATGGCGCGCTTCGGTCGCCTCTCCGAACCGTTCGGCAATACGCACGGGCGCCACGCCGGCCTTGCGCATCCGCCGCGAAACCGCGATGCGGATCGCCGGGGCGGCGACCGCCGTCAGCGCGGCATAAAGCTGAAAGACCGGCCCGGGGGCAGGGGCGGCAGGCATCAGCCGCCCGTATGGCTCATGTGCCGGGGCATCTGGCCCCCCAGCGACTGACGCGAATAGTCGAAATCATGGCCCTTGGGCTTGCGCAGGATGGCGGCGCGAATGGCCTCTTCCAATGGCGTGTCATCATTGGGTGCGGCGCGCAGCGGTGCGCGCAGATCGGCCATGTCTTCCTGTCCGAGGCACATGTAAAGCTCGCCCGTGCAGGTCAGCCGCACGCGGTTGCAGCTTTCGCAGAAATTGTGGGTCAGCGGCGTGATGAAGCCGATCTTTTGCCCGGTCTCATCAAGCCGGACATAGCGGGCGGGGCCGCCCGTCCGCTCGGCCAGATCGACCAGCGTGTATTGCTCGGCCAGTGTCGCGCGCAGGTCCTTGAGCGGCCAGTATTGGCCCAGCCGGTTTTCATTTCCGATATCGCCCATCGGCATGACCTCGATAAAGGTCAGGTCCATGTCCCGCTCGGCGCACCAGTCGGTCAGGGTGAAAAGCTCATCCTCGTTGAACCCCTTGAGCGCGACCACGTTGATCTTGATCCGCAGCCCCGCCTCTTGCGCGGCATCGATCCCGCGCAAGACCTGAGGCAACCGGCCCCAGCGGGTGATCTCGGCGAATTTCGCCTCATCGAGCGTATCGAGCGAGACATTGATCCGGCGCACACCGGCCTCGGCCAGATCGCCCGCGAACCGCTCAAGTTGGCTGCCATTGGTGGTCAGCGTCAGTTCCTTCAGCGCGCCACTTTCGAGATGCCGCGACATGGCCCGGAAGAAGGTCATGATCTCGCGCCGGACCAGCGGTTCGCCGCCGGTGATGCGCAGCTTTTCCACCCCCATCCGCACGAAGGTCGAACACATGCGATCAAGCTCTTCCAGCGTCAGCAACTCGGCCTTTGGCAGGAAGGTCATGTTCTCGGACATGCAATAGACACAGCGGAAATCGCAGCGGTCGGTCACCGACACCCTGAGATAATTGATGGCACGCTGAAACGGATCGACGAGGGGCTCTGTCATGGGCGAAACCGTATGCCGGGGCGGGCGGGGTCGCAAGCCCTTGTGGCGATTGACCCGAGAAGGGGACTCTGATAATTGAACGCGCGTTCATTTCCTTGTGGGAGGAAGCCATGAACCCCCGCGCGATCCCCGCACCCGGCGCATGGGACGAGCTGCGCAAGACCTTCCGCTGGCAGGTGCCGGCGGGGTTCAATATCGCGCGGGCCTGCTGCGATAGCTGGGCCATGGCCGACCCGGACCGGACCGCGATCATCCATATCGGCGAGGACGGGGCGGCGACGACATGGACCTATGGCCAGCTCAAGCGCGCTTCTGACCGGCTGGCCAACGCGTTTGCCGCGCGGGGCGTGGGGCGGGGCGACCGGGTGGCGGTGCTCTTGCCGCAATGCCCGGAGGTGATGATCACCCATTTCGCCGCACATAAGCTGGGCGCGATCAGCCTGCCGCTTTTCACGCTCTTCGGACCGGATGCGCTGGCCTTCCGGCTGGCCGATAGCGGGGCGAAGCTTGCGGTGACGGACCCGGCGAACCTCGAAAAACTCGTCAACCTGCGCCCGGAGCTGCCTGATCTCAAAGAGATTTTCGTCACCGGGCCGGTGCAGGCGCCGCTGCGGTCTTTTGACGATGAGATTGCGGGCGCCTCCGACCAACTTGTCCCGGTCGATACCATCGCCGACGATCCCGCCATCCTGATCTATACATCCGGAACCACGGGGTCGCCCAAGGGCGCGCTTCATGCCCAACGCTTCCTGATCGGGCATCTGCCCTCGGTCGAATTGCAGCACGAGTTCCTGCCGCAGCCCGGCGATGTCGGCTGGACCCCGGCGGATTGGGCCTGGATCGGCGGGCTGATGGATCTCGCGATGCCCTGCCTTTACCACGGCGTGCCGCTGGTCTCGCACCGCTTTGCCAAGTTCGACCCCGAGGCCGCCTATCGCCTGATTGCCGACCACGGCGTGCGCAATCTCTTTTTGCCGCCCACGGCGCTCAAGCTGATGCGGCAGGCCCCGGTTCCGCGGGGCGTCGATATCCGCTCGATCGGGTCGGGGGGCGAAAGCTTGGGCGCGGACCTGCTGGCCTGGGGGCACGAGAGCTTAGGCGCGCCGATCAACGAGATTTACGGGCAGACCGAGTGCAACCTCGTCATCTCGACCTGCCATGGCGCAATGGACATCCGCCCCGGCACGATGGGCCGCGCGGTGCCGGGCCATGAGGTGGCGATCCTCGACGGGGAGGGAATGCCGCTGCCACCCGGAGAGATCGGCGAGATCTGCGTGCGCGCACCCGACCCGGTGATGTTTCTGGGCTATTGGAACCAGCCGGAGAAGACGGCCGAGAAATTCACGGGCGACTGGCTGCGCACCGGCGATCTGGGGCACTGCGATGAAGACGGCTATTTCACCTATTCTTCGCGCGATGACGATGTGATCACGTCGGCCGGCTACCGCATCGGACCGACCGAGATCGAAAACTGCCTCACCGGTGATCCGGACGTGGTGATGGCCGCCGCCGTGGGCCTGCCTGACCCTGTGCGCACGGAAATCGTCGCGGCCTTCGTGGTGCTGCGCGACGGGGCCCAGACCGAGGGGCTGATCGAACGGCTGACGCACCGTGTGAAATCGCGCGTCAGCCCCCATGTTGCGCCGCGCAAAATCACCTTTGTCGAAAGCCTGCCAATGACGGCGACGGGCAAGATCATGCGCCGCGCCCTGCGCGAGCGCTAGGGGCCGGGGGCTCTGCCCACCGACGCTGCGCGTCTCCCCCGGAATATTTGGGGCCAGAAGACGGATCTTTGGTCGGGAAATATCCCCGCCGGAGGCACAAAAGCATCGTGCCGTGCGCGGCGCGCGCGTCTTTCGGGTCAGGGGAGTTTGCGGGCGGCTTCGCGGGCGGCGAAGGGTTTCAGGCGGTCGCCATGGGTGGCGAGGAAAGTGCGTACCGCTTCCGCGTCGTGTTTGGACAGTTCGCGCAGCCACCAGGCGATGGCTTTCTGGATGAACCAGTCCGGGTCGTCGGCGTAAGCGGCCGCCCAGCCCAGCACGCGGTTGCGGATGGCGAGGTCCTGGGGTTTGGGGTGGTTCTGTTTGGTCCAGGGCAGGGTCATCACGAGGGCCGCGCGGCGCGACCACATGTGATCGGAGCGGGTCCAACCCTCAACCGTGTCGATGCGCGACGGATCCCAGACAAGGCGTTTCTGTCCCGCGATTGCGGCGTGGTCGGCCACGGCCCAGGCGTCGAATGTCGGCACCCAGGAGGCGATCAGGTCCCAGGCCGCGCTGTCGTCGGGGCGCAGGCGGGCTTGCGTGAGAAGTTTGGCGGCGGCAATCCGGGCTTCGTGGATGTTGCTGTCCCAGAGCCCGGCGGCGAGTGTAATGCGTTCGTCGAGGCTCAGCGCCGCGCGCCAGCCTTTCACGGCGGCGTCGATCACCGGGTTCGCAACGCCGAGATAGGGGCGGTCGACCTTGTGATAACGCGCCATCTCGTCGGCCTTGCCGGGCACGGCTTGCGTCCGCAGTTCGGCAATCGCGGCGTCTGGCGTCATCACTCCACGGTCACGGATTTCGCCAGATTGCGGGGCTGGTCGACATCCGTGCCCTTGGCCACTGCCGTGTGATAGGCCAGAAGCTGGGCCGGGATGGCGTAGAGGATGGGGGCGAAGACCTCGGGCACCGGGGGCATCTGGAGAAGCTTCCACGTGCCGTCGGACGCCTGCGCGGCCCCGGCGGCGTCGGTGATGAGAAGAACTTTGCCGCCGCGCGCCATAACTTCCTGCATGTTCGACACGGTCTTGTCGAACAGCCCGTCATGCGGGGCCATCACGATCACCGGCACGGTCGGGTCGATCAGCGCGATGGGCCCGTGCTTCAGTTCGCCGGATGCATAGCCTTCGGCATGTATATAGCTGATTTCCTTGAGTTTCAGAGCGCCTTCCAGTGCGAGCGGATACATCGCGCCGCGCCCCAGAAAGAGGATGTCCTGCGCTTCGGCAAGCTCGGCCGAGATCGCCGCGATGGTCTCGCTTGTGCCCAGCGCCTGTGCCAGAAGGCCCGGTACGGTGCGAAAGCTGGTCAACGCACCGTCGACCTCGCGCGGCTCGACCTCGCCCCGGTCCCGCGCCGCCTTGAGTGCCAGAAGCGCCAGCACGGTGAGCTGGCAGGTGAACGCCTTGGTCGAGGCCACGCCGATCTCGGCCCCCGCAAGGATCGGCAGGGCAAGGTCGGCCTCGCGCGCGATCGTGCTTTCGGCGACGTTCACCACCGCGAGCGTCATCGCGCGCGCCTCGCAATAGCGAAGGGCGGCCAGCGTATCGGCGGTTTCGCCCGACTGGCTGACGAAGATCGCCAGCGTGTTGGCGCCGATGGGCGGTTCGCGGTAGCGAAACTCGGAGGCGACGTCGATTTCGACGGGCAGGCGGGCCAGACGTTCGAACCAGTAGCGCGCGGTCAGGCAGGCATAAAAGGCGGTACCGCAGGCGACCATGACGATCCGGTCGAATTTGGTGAAATCGAGATCGGCGGGCAGGCGGATCGTGTTGTCCTCGGCAAGGTAATGCGCCAGCGCCTCGGCCATGACGGTGGGCTGTTCGGCGATTTCCTTGGCCATGAAGTGTTTGTGCCCGCCCTTTTCGACGCGCCCGGCGTCGATGTTGATGGTGCGCACGGGCCGGTTGGCGCGGTTGCCCTCGCGGTTGATGATCTCGGCCCCGGCGCGGGTGATCACTGCCCAGTCACCTTCTTCGAGATAGGTGATCTGGTTGGTGAGGTCCGAGAGCGCGATGGCGTCCGAGCCCAGGAACATCTCGCCCGTTCCATGGCCGATGGCCAGCGGCGAGCCCTTGCGTGCGCCGATCATCAGGTCGTCCTGCCCGTCAAAGAGAAAGGCCAGCGCAAAGGCGCCTTCGAGCCGCGCGATGGTCTGTTCGGCGGCGTCGCGGGGGGACAGGCCCTGATCGATGAAGGATTGGGCCAGAAGGGCGATGGTTTCGGTGTCGGTTTCGGTCTGCGCCTCATAACCCTTGGCGGCAAGGTCGTCGCGCAGGTCTTTGAAGTTTTCGATGATCCCGTTGTGCACCACGGCCACCGGCCCCGCGCGGTGCGGGTGGGCGTTGCCCACGGTGGGCGCGCCATGGGTGGCCCAGCGGGTGTGACCGATCCCGGCCTTGCCGGGCAGCGGATCATGCACCAGCAGGTCCGACAGGTTCACCAGTTTGCCCATGGCCCGGCGCCGGTCGAGCGTGCCGCCGTTGACGGTTGCGATCCCGGCGCTGTCATAGCCGCGATATTCGAGCCGTTTGAGCGCCTCGACCAAAATCGGGGCGGCTTCGTGGTCGCTGAGAACGCCGACAATTCCACACATGGCTAACTGCCTTTCTGCCGCGCGGCCTTGGCGGCGCGCAGCTTTGCAATAAGACGCGGGGCAAAGCCCGGCTTGATCTCTTGCCGGGCGCGGGCCAGAGCCAGCGCTTCGGCGGGAACATCGCTTGTGATGACCGATCCGCTGGCGGTCATGGCATGATCGCCCACGGTGACGGGTGCGACAAGCATCGTGTCCGAACCGATGAAGACGCCTTCGCCGATGGTCGTCCGGTGCTTTGAGACGCCGTCATAGTTGCAGGTGACCGTGCCCGCGCCGATGTTGCTGGCGGCACCCACGCTGGCATCGCCGATATAGCTGAGGTGGTTGACCTTCGCGCCGTCGCCCAGCGTGGCGTTCTTGATCTCGCAGAAATTGCCGACGCGGGCGTCGTTCGAAAGCTCCGCCCCCGGGCGCAGGCGGGCATAGGGCCCGACAATGGCGCCGCGCCCGACATGAGCACCTTCGAGATGGCTGAAGGCGCGGATCACGGCGCCGGTTTCCACGGTCACGCCGGGTCCGAAAACCACGTTGGGTTCGATCACCGCATCGCGGCCGATCACCGTGTCATGGGCGAAGAACACCGTTTCGGGCGCGGTCAGGGTGACGCCGGTCTCCAGCATCTCGGCGCGTTTGCGGGTCTGGAACACCGCTTCGGCCGCGGCCAGTTCGGCGCGGGAGTTGACGCCCAGCGTTTCAGCCTCGGCACAGGCGATGGCGGTGGCGCGCAACCCGCGGGCGTTGGCAAGGGCCACGATATCGGTGAGGTAGTATTCGCCGGCGGCATTGTCGTTGCCCAGTTCGGCGACAAGCGAGAAGAGCGTTCCGGTGTCGGCCAGCACGACCCCGCTGTTGCAGAAGGTGATGGCGCGTTTGGTGTCGTCGGCATCCTTGAACTCGACGATCCGGTCGAGCCGGTCGCCGGTCATCACCAAGCGGCCATAGCGGCCGGGGGCGGCAGCCTCAAAGCCCAGGATCACGACATCGGCGCCTGTGGCGCGCGCGTCGGCCATGCGTTCGAGGGTTTCGGGTTCGATAAATGGTGTGTCACCGTAAAGGACAAGCGTGTCACCGCCTGCGTCGGCGAGGGCGGCGCGCGCCTGTTCCACGGCGTGGCCGGTGCCAAGCTGGTCCTCTTGCGTCACGACGATCACATCCGGGTCGAGCTTATGCGCGGCCTCGGCCACCGCCTCGCCACCATGACCAACCACGAGCACCTGCCGCGCGGGCGAGAGCACCGCGCTGGCCGCCAGCGCATGGGCGAACATCGGCAGACCGCCAATGGCGTGCAGCACCTTGGGCATCTCGGATTGCATGCGCGTGCCTTGCCCTGCGGCAAGAACGATCACTTGGGTGGCCATAGACTGCTCTTTCCTTTTTCTTTTGGCCGTTTTACCCCTGCCGCGCCATCCCGCAAGGGGCCGGGGCATCACAAGAGGTGACGCACCGTAACATGGTGCGCGATGTTTTGCAGGAAGGAACGGCCATGCGATGCGTGATTTTCGACCTTGATGGCACGCTTGCCGATACCAGCCGTGACCTGATTGCGTCGGCGAATGCCTGTTTTCGTGACCTTGGTCATGGCGACATGCTGGACCCGGTGGATGACGCCGCCACGGCGTTTCGGGGCGGGCGGGCGATGCTGCGGCTGGGCTTTTCGCGGCTGGGCACGGCGAGTTCGGACGAGATCGATGCGCAATATCCGCGCCTGCTGGCGTTTTATGCCGATGCGATCGACGTGCACACGCGGCTTTACCCCGGCGCGATCGAGGCGGTCGAACGGCTGCGCGCCGCCGATTATGCTGTGGGCATCTGCACCAACAAGCCCGAGGGGCTAGCAGAGACGCTGATGACGCGGCTGGGGGTGCGCGAGTTTTTCGGGTCGCTGGTCGGGGCCGATACGCTGCCGGTGCGCAAACCGGACCCTGCGCCCTTCGTCGCGGCCGTCACCCGGGCGGGGGGCGATCCGAAACAGGCGCTTTTGATCGGCGACACGGTCACGGACCGAGAGACCGCGCGCGCGGCGGGTGTGCCGTCGATCCTTGTCACCTTCGGGCCAGAGGGGCGCGCGGTGGAGGCGTTGGAACCCGAGGCGCTGCTTGACCATTACGACGCGCTCGACGTCATTGTGACCCGCCTGATCGGGTGATTGACGCAACCGCGTATCGGGGACAGTCTGGCATCATGAAAGAGGTCTTCACCGGCAGCTTCACCCAGCAGGAGCCGATCCCCGAGGCGGGGATGACCGCCGCCATGGCGGTGATGCAGCACGGGCGCTTGCATCGCTATAACCTTGCCCCCGGCGAGGTGCCCGAAGTGGCGCGGCTGGAGCAGGAATTCGCGGCCTATACCGGGGCGAAATACTGCCTTGCGGTGGCGTCGGGCGGTTACGCGATGGCCACGGCGTTGCGGGCGCTGTGCGTGGGGCCGGGTGACACCGTGCTCTCGAACGCTTTTACGCTGGCCCCGGTGCCGGGCGCGATTGCGAATGTTGGGGCGGTGCCGGTCTTCGTCGGCGTGACCGAGGCGCTGACCATCGATCTGGACGATCTGGAGCGCAAGGTTGCAGACAGCGGCGCGGGGGTTCTGCTTTTGAGCCACATGCGCGGGCATGTCTGCGACATGGACCGGTTGATGGAGATATGTGACGCCGCCGATGTGAAGGTGGTCGAGGATTGCGCGCATACGATGGGCGCGCGCTGGGGCGATGTGCCGTCGGGGCGGCATGGGATTGCGGGGTGTTATTCGACGCAGACCTACAAGCACATGAATTCGGGCGAGGGCGGGTTTCTGGTGACCGACGACGCCGAATTGGCCGCGCGGGCGGTGCTGCTATCGGGATCTTACATGCTTTATGACCGGCACGGGGCGGCGCCGGACCGGGATGTGTTCGAGGGTTTGAAATACGACATGCCCAATATGTCGGGCCGGATGGATAACCTGCGCGCCGCGATCCTGCGCCCGCAGCTGGCCGCGCTCGATGCGCAATGCGCCGCCTGGACCGAGCGGTACAGGGTCGTGGAGGCGGGCTTGCGCGATGTGCCGGGGCTGACGCTGATCGAACGCCCGCAGGCCGAGGCGTTCGTGGGGTCGTCCTTTCAGTTCCTGCTGCTGGATTGGCCGGATGCGGCCATTCGGGGGGCGGTTGGAGCGTGCAAGGCGCGCGGGGTCGAATTGAAGTGGTTCGGCGCGGCAGAGCCCGCGGGGTTTACGTCGACCTATGATCACTGGCGCTACGCCCCGGCCGAGCGGATGCCCGACAGCGACCTTATCCTGCGTGGCGTGCTGGACATGCGCCTGCCGCTGACCTTTTCGCTTGATGATTGTGCCCTGATCGCGCGGATCATCGCAGATGAGGTGGGCGAGGCGGGCGCGGGGCTGCGCGCCGCGGAATAGGTTGCCATCGCGTCACGGTCGGTTTCCCGAAACCGGGAGGGATCGGATATGCCCCTGAAGACCGTTCTTGCCGCCAAGACATTCGCCCCCCGCCGCTGAAATCGCTGGCCCGGTGAAAGCACTATCTCCGCGAGGCATCGCTCTGCTAGGCTGGTGCGGAGCCAAGGGAGAGTGCGATGCCGGAATATGTGGGCGATGACGCGCTGGTCGCAACGCAGGCCCGCATCCGGGACCGGCAGGGACGGTTTGCGAACGCGCCGTGGTTTTCAAACGGCGGGCGCATCGTCAACTATGTCGATCCAAAGCCCGAGACCTGGCCGCAGGCCCGCGAGATCGCCGAAACCGATGGGTTGCTTGGCCTGCCTTGCGTACCGCGCGACGGGGTGGAGGCCATGGTCGAAACGCATCTTGGCCCGGGCTGGACCCCGCATTACTGGGAGGTGTTTCTCGGCGAGGCCGCGGATGTGCTGCCCGTCTGCAAAGAGGTGATCGACAGCGTCGCCTTGCCCGATGGCTGGCAGGTGAAGGCGGTCCTTCGCGCCGATCCCGATACGGTGGACGCGGTGCAGGCGCTGAATGTGGCCACGGGTCTGGCCCCTTACCCCGCCTATTTCATGCGCGGTGACGGGCCGCTCACGCTGACGGTCGTGATCCGCGCGCGCGATGGGCGGCTGGTGGCGACGTCGTCCTATTGCATGCGGTATCACGCGCAAAGCCGGTTCGGCGGCATCGCTTTTGTGGGCCTCGTGTCGGTCGATGCGTCATGTCGCGGGATGGGGCTTGGCAAGCTGGCCAATGCGCTGGCGCATGTGCATGGACACCGCCAGATCGGATGCAGCGGCATGATGCAGTTCGCCGCCCCCGACAATACCGCAAGCCACCGGATGATCGGCGCCTGCGGGCTGACGCATCACCCCGAACAGGTGTTTGCCATCGTGACCCGCACCACGGATCGCCCGTCGCGCTAACGCGCCGATTGACGGGCGGCGGGGGAGTTTGTATTAACTGAACAAGCGTTCAATAAACCCGGAGCCCCCAATGTTTACAGCCTCCATGACCTTTGATCTTGGCGAAGACACCAATGCCCTGCGCGACATGGTGCATCGCTGGGCGCAAGAGCGGGTCAAGCCGATGGCGGCCGATATCGACAGCTCGAACACCTTTCCGCCGGAGCTTTGGACCGAGATGGGCGAGCTTGGCCTTTTGGGGATCACGGTCGAGGAAGAGTTCGGCGGCGCGGGCATGGGATACCTTGCGCATACCGTCGCGGTGGAGGAGATCGCGCGGGCCTCGGCCAGCGTATCGCTGTCATACGGCGCGCATTCGAACCTCTGCGTGAACCAAATCCGCCTGAACGGGAGCCAGGAACAGAAAGAGAAGTACCTGCCCGGCCTGATCTCGGGCGCGCATGTCGGTGCGTTGGCGATGAGCGAGGCGGGCGCCGGGTCGGACGTGGTGGGCATGAAGCTGCGCGCGGAAAAGCGGAACGATCGCTATGTTCTCAACGGCACGAAATACTGGATCACCAATGGCCCCGATGCCGATACGCTGGTGGTCTATGCCAAGACCGACCCGGATGCGGGATCCAAGGGCATCACCGCGTTCCTGATCGAGAAATCCATGGCCGGGTTTTCGACCAGCCGGCATTTCGACAAGCTGGGCATGCGTGGCTCGAACACGGCCGAGCTTGTGTTCGAGGATGTGGAAGTCCCCTTCGACAATGTTCTGGGCGAAGAGGGGCGCGGTGTGGCCGTGCTGATGAGCGGGCTGGATTACGAGCGCGTGGTGCTGGCGGGCATCGGCTGCGGGATCATGGCGGCCTGTCTGGACGACATCATGCCCTATATGGCCGAGCGCAAGCAGTTCGGCCAGCCGGTCGGGAGTTTCCAGCTCATGCAGGGCAAGATCGCCGATATGTACACCGCGATGAACACCGCGCGGGCCTATACCTATGAAGTTGCCAAGGCCTGTGACCGGGGCGAGGTCGCGCGGCAGGACGCGGCCGCCTGCGTGCTTTACGCGTCCGAAGAGGCGATGAAGGTCGCGCATCAGGCGGTGCAGGCGATGGGCGGGGCGGGGTTCATGAACGACAGCCCCGTAGCGCGCTATTTCCGGGACGCCAAGCTGATGGAGATCGGTGCGGGCACGTCGGAAATTCGCCGTATGCTGATCGGGCGCGAGATGATGGGGACGATGGGGTGAGCATCCGCTGGTCCATCGGGCTGTCGGCGGGCCTCGCGATGTTGTGGCTGGCGCATGGCGTCGGTGCGCAGGTGCCAGCGGCGTCGATCCTGTCAGGCTGCCTTGATGAGGTCCGCGCCGCAGGCGGAGATATCGCCACCTGTCGGGGGACGATCACCGAGCAGTGCATGGTCGAGATCGCGGAGGGCGACCGGCGCGACAGCGACCGGACCTTTTGCCTGCAACGTGAGGGGTTTGCCTGGGGCGATATGAACCTGTCGGTGGGAACCGCCTATCTGCGCCAGATGGAAGGTCGCGCAGGGTTTTCGAAGGATGCGTATATCGACGCGCTTGGTGAACGCCTGAGCGCCGGGCGCGCGTCTTGTTTCGATGCCCCCATCGGGCAGGAAGAGCAGATTCAGGAGTGCATTCTGGACCGAAACATCGAAGTGCTGCGCTGGGCGTATCAATTGCTGGACGATGCCGATGGCTGAGATCCGGCAAGGACTTCGACTGCGCCCGGTTGTCCTGTCGGCCGGGGTGCTGGCGCTTCTGGCGGCGGTGCTGGGCGTGATGATGGGGACGCGCCAGGCCGCGCTGTCGGAAACAGAGGTCATCAACGCCTATGCCGCCCGCTATGTTGCCGAGACCGGCGGCGTGCCGACCGATTGCGCAGCGGTGCCGGGGCGGGGGGAGGTCTGGCTGATCATCCGCTGCGGCGGGGCGGGGCTGTCGGGCCGGGTGTTCGAGGTTGATGCGCGCGGCGCGCTGGTCGCTGCGGCGCTTGGGGAGCCTGCGACATGACGCGGCCCTATGAGTGGAACCCGATGCCGCATGAACTGTCTGTGATCTGCCCCGATTGCAGCCAATGCGCGACGTTTCATTTCGCCGAAGCGCGCCTAATCGGCCGCAACGCGGACAAGCCCTATTTCGAGGCGTCTAAGGATTTCGAGGTGGTCAAGGTCTTCCAGAACGGATGGCGGTCGCTGGCCCTCTATTATCACGGGCTGGGCCTGACGGGGCTTGGGGTCATGGACGATCTTCCTGAAGGTTATGCCGCAAGCAACTGGAAACATTCCAAATACTGGATACGCAGCGGGTCGGGGGGTCGTGGGGCCATCGCCTGTGGCGCCTGCGGAGCGCGGCGCAAGCACCGTCTTGACTGGCCCGCTGATGCGTTCTTTCAGATCGCGTTTCGCGGGCGTGTTCTCTGGGCCTTTGACCGGGAAACGATGCTGTCGCTGATCGACTATGTCGAGGCGAGTGATCGCAAGCCGGTGCGCCGGCGCGGTCGGCAGGGGTTTCTCATGAAGGTGCCCACGCATTTTCTGGTCGCGAAGTCGCGCGACCGGGTGGCGAAGAAACTGCGCGACCGGTTGAGGATGGCGTGACCATGGCCGTCCGACACATATCGGGAGCGATCGGGCGCGTGCGTCATGCCGGGGCCGGGACGTTGCGTTTTGCATACGAGACGCCCAATCCGGGGGCTGTCATGGCCTATCCTTTGTCAGGAATTGATGAAGGAGCATTGGATATGAAGGCAAATAGACAAGACAAAAGCCGTCGGATTTCGGGGGCAGTCGGCGCAGTTCTGCTTGCTCTTGCGAGTTTTCTGGCGCCAAGCGGTGTGGCCGCTGATAGTCGCATAGGTCCACTGGTCGATACATCGATCATCGATACCTGTTTGGAAGAAGCCACCCGCGAAACCCGGACCGAGTGCGTCGGGCTGGCGACCAAGGCGTGTAAACGGGGCGGGAAAACAGGCGGTAAAATTGGATCTCTTGAGATTAATGTAGCCCAAGGCTCTCACGTCGAGTGCCAGAGTTCGGAGGCGAGCCATTGGGATCGCCTTGTGACCGACACTTATGTCACGCTTTTCCGCAAGGAAACCCGGCGCAACAAGCTGCGTTGGATGTTCACCGACTCTCGGATCGCGCCGCAGATCGCCTTTGCCGAGATGCATCAGGCCTGGCAGAAATTGCGCAAGGCCACGTGCCATTACGAATGGGCCCGGGATGAAGCGCGTCCGCTGGCGCGCGGCGAGCCGTCGGAATGCCGGTTGCAGATGACCGCGCGTTATTACTTCGAGCTTCAGGACCGGATGGCGGGAGCGTTCTCATGGAACTGAAAACGCTTGTCCTTTGGGCCGTCATGGCCGCCGTCGCGCCGGTTGCGGCGCTTGCCGATGAAGAGATCGAATACGAGCTTTGGGCGCCGTTGGAGAGGCTCAGGGAATGCCTGGCCATCGAAGAGGGCGGGCTTGAAGGGGATCGCGGGTGCCTTGGCCTCGTCGCGTCCCTGTGCGAGGCTGAGCTTGGGAACAAAACCAGCACGCTCAACGTCTTGCGTTGTGTTCAACTTGAGCATGGGGCCTGGGATATCCTGCTGAACGAGGAATACCTCGCGACGCGGACCCATGCGGAAGGAGCGGACATGGTGACCGCCGGAACCGACCCGCATTTCGCCAATTTCGCCGACAGCCTGACGGCGGCACAGCGGGCATGGATCGCCTATCGCGAGGCCGAATGCGGGCTGGCCCATGCGCGCTGGGGTGCGGGCAGCCAACGGCAGATCGCAGGGGCAAGATGCCTGTTGGCGCTGACGGCGGACCGGACGGTCGAGTTGAAATGGCTGCGGGAGGAGACGATGTGACAAGGGTCAGACGTCTGGGAAAAGGGCGCGTCGATGCGAGGGGGGTCATCCCCCTTGCCACATTGGAGCGTTGTGAATGAACCTAAGCGCGGCATCGGGGATCGTACTGGCGGCGGGCGCCAGTGTTGCGACCGCGCAGGGCGACCCGTCTTCCGCGGCGCAGGCGGTCATCGCCGCCTGCCTTGCCGAAGGGGAGAGCCTGGCGTCTTGCGCCGGACGGGCAGAGCAAGATTGCCTCGAAACGTCAGAGGCTTACGCGCATGCCCCCAACCCGAATACGCGGCGGGAATGGTGCGTACGGGCCGAGACGCGCGCTTTTCTGGCGCTTTTTCCCGGTTCCGCGATACCCTGGCAGAACTGTGCGCTTGAAGATGTCGAAGCCGCCAGCCTTCGCCATTTGGAAGAAGCGATCTGTGCGCGAGACGCGTTGATCAAGCGGTTGGAGGCGGAAGAATGACCGATGACACATACATCGCCAACGTTCTGGCCGAACAGGATGCCTATCGCGCCGCGCCGCCGCCGTTGATGCCGCGCGCGATCCGGCGGGTGGCGCGGCCGATGGCGGTGCTGACCAACCGGCTGATCCCGGCGGAACTGGTCGAGGCCGCGCTATCCGGGGCCGATTGGGCGGCGAACGCTTCGATCCGGAAAAGCGCTTTGGATCATGATATTACCGACATTCCCGCATGTGATGCGGCGGCGGCGGATATTCGGCGCTGGGCGCTTGGCTATGCCGTCACCGGTGGCGGCGCGGCCGGGGCGTTCGGGGCCATCGGGCTCGCGGTCGATGTGCCCGCGACGGTGACGCTGGCGTTGCGCACGGCGCGGCTGACGGGGCTTTGCTATGGCTTCGGCGGCGGTGAGGCGGCCGAGCGGATCTTCATATTGGATACGCTGCAATTGGCCGGGGCGAATACGGCCGCCGAAAAGGCCGAGGCACTGGCCCGCCTGACCAGCGACCGCAGCGAGATGGGGCCCGAGACCTGGGGCAAGATCGTGCGGCTGACCGGCCAGACGGCGGGCGCGCAGGCGACGATGCGCCGGGTGGCGACGACGCTGGGAATTAACCTCTCGACCCGGAAGATGGCGCAGCTTGCCCCGGTGCTGGGCGCGGCGGTGGGCGCGGGCGTGAACGCGGCGTTCCAGAATGACGTCGCAATGGCCGCGCGGCATGCGTATCGCGAGCGCTGGCTTGAGGTGAACGAAGGGATCGTGCGGGGCGAGATCACGCAGGAGAGTAAGTTAAAATAATGCTGGCAACACACTGTAATAGATGGATTAAGTCTTGATTGGATTGTTGCGTCGAAGCGCTGTCGCGGCGGGCGTTTGCGCCTTGATGCCGCTCGCGCTCGCGGCGTCCGATGACGCATGGGAGACAGCGCAGGCGCGCTATGACGCGGCCCTCGCCGCCTGTTTTGCAGAGCAGGGTGCCAGCGATGC
>JABDPT010000280.1 GCA_013042605.1 Paracoccaceae bacterium | reverse complement strand
CCACCAGATCGTCCATCGCATAAGGCGCAGGCGGACAGGATGACAGGCCGTGACCGCGATTGTCGAAACGGATCAGGCGCAGCCCGAGCGGCAGAAGCGGGATGATGTCATCCCAAAGACGCAGGTCCGTTCCAAGCGAATTGGCAAAGACAACCGGCGCGCCGTTTGGGTCGCCGTCTTCGCGCCAATGCAGTTAGACGCCGATTACCACCGCGATCCGCATCAATAGGGCAGCCCGACATAGTTGATGGCCATAGCCGCCTGCGCGGCTTTGTTCGAACGCAGAAACTCAAGCTCGGCCACCTGCATTCGATGGTCGAATTCGGTCTGGTCGGGATAGCGGTGCATCAGGGACGAGAACCACCAGCTGAACCTCTCGGCTTTCCAGACGCGCGACAAGGCCCGCGCGGAATAGGCGTCGATGCCGGTGCTGTCGTTTTCTTCATAGAATTGGCGCAGCCCGCCATAAAGGTAATGCACGTCGGAGGCCGCCGTATTCAGCCCCTTGGCCCCGGTGGGCGGCACGATGTGGGCGGCATCCCCGCACAGGAACAAACGCCCCCAGCGCATCGGCTCGGTCACAAAGGACCGAAGCGGGGCGATGGACTTTTCGATCGACGGTCCGGTTACAAGCTGCGCTGCCGTGTCGGCGGGAATACGGCGTTTGAGTTCGTCCCAAAATGCCTCATTGCTCCAATCCTCGACTTTGTCGTCGAGCGAGCACTGCACATAGTACCGGCTGAGATTGGCATTGCGCATGGAGCATAGGGCAAAGCCCCGCTCGGAATTGGCATAGATCAGTTCGTGATTGACCGGCGGGGTCTCGGACAGGATGCCAAGCCAGCCGAAGGGGTACACCTTCTCGAATTCCTTGCGCACCGTATCGGGGATGGTTTTGCGGCTGACACCGTGAAACCCGTCACATCCCGCCACGAAATCGCAATCGATCCGCTTTTGCGCGCCATCCACATCGTATGTGACGAAGGGTGCGGCGCTGTCGGCATCGTGGATCACCACGTTTTCGACGTTGAACACGGTCGGCGCGCCACAGGCTTCGCGCGCATCGTAAAGATCGCGCGTCACCTCGGTCTGGCCATAGACCATCACCGGCGTGCCCGTATGTTCCTGAAAATCGACACGGAAGATCTCGTCACCATACGAGATCAGAGTGCCGTCATGGGGAAACCCTTCGACCTTCATACGGTCCGCTACGCCGGCCTCTTCGAGAAGACCGACCAGCCCCTGTTCAAGCACCCCGGCGCGGATGCGCCCCAGCACATACTCGCGGGTCTTCCGTTCGAGGATGATCGCATCGATGCCACGAAGGTGCAGAAGTTGGCCCAGCAACAACCCCGACGGCCCACCGCCGATTATGACGACCTGACTGCGCATGACAACTCCTCCCGAAATGAGAGTGGCCTAACAAAATAGAGAAGTAAAATGACATAAATGGCGCTATAGTTGCCGAAAAAGGCAAGTTATGATCGATCGCAGAATCAAGGTCCGGCATGTTCAGTGCTTTGTCGAGATCGTCCGGCGCAAAAGCCTCAAAGACGCGGCGGATCATCTGTCGCTGACCCAGCCCGCCATTTCCAAAACGCTTAAAGAGCTTGAAGGGATCGTCGGCAGCACCCTGTTGCGGCGCAGCCGGGCCGGGGTGGAGCTTACGGAAGAAGGGGCGATTTTCTTTCGGTTTGCCGAAACCAGCCTTTCGGCCCTTCAGCAAGCACTTGATGGGGTCGAACGGCTGGCTGGGCGCGTGCTGACCATCGGTGCGCTGCCGTCTGTTTCGGGCCGCCTGATCCCCCGGCTCTTGCAAGACCTGCGCGAAGTTGCGGGTGATCTTCGGGTGCGGATTCAGGACGGGCCGCATGGGTTTCTGGTCGACGGTCTGCGCGACGGGGCGCTTGACGTGGTGATCGGGCGGCTGGGCGTTCCGGAAACGATGCGGGGGTTGGAGTTCACGCAGCTTTACAACGAACATATCGAATTCGTCGTGCGGCCCGGGCACCCGCTTTTGCATGACCCCGATCTTCGGCGGCTTGGTGACTGGCCGGTGCTGTTTCCGCCCGAAGGGTCGGCCATTCGCCCCCTTCTTGACCGGTACCTGATTGCCAACGGGGTGGGAGAGGTTCCCGACAAGATCGAAACCGTGTCTGGCGCGCTGGGCCGGATTTACACGCGCGAGACGGATGCGATCTGGATCATCTCGGCCGGTGTGGTCGCGCGCGAATTGGCGGATGGGCAGCTTGTGCGCCTACCCTTCGATACGAGCATCACCAAGGGGCCGGTCGGGCTTATGACGCGCCCGAATGAAAGGACGATCCCGGGCGAAGCCGCCCTTCGCATTGCATTGGATCGGTCGGTCAAGGCGTTGGGGTTGAGTTAGCCCAACCTCAGATCATGCGGATCACGTCTTTTTCGATGCTCAGGACATAACCCCGCCGTGCGATGGTTTTCACTAGAAGCTCGCTGACCATCTGGTTGCCCAGTGCATCGCGCAGTCGTTTGATCCGGGTGGCGCCCGCGGCCTCATCGCAATCGGCGGCATCGCGGCCGGAAATCATGCCCTCGATCTCGGACCCGGACAGAACCTCGTCATCCATCCGCGCCTCGGCAAGGATGCTGAGCGTTTCGATCGCCGCCTCGGTCAGCTTGAATTCCATGTTGTTGAGGTAGACCGCGTTTTCCTCGCGACTGATCAGAAGCGACGACACCTGGATCCCCTGGCGCTCGATCTCGCCCATACGGCGGTTGAGGGTGAGGATGGTCACCAAAAACACGAGCGACGCCACAAGAAGCGCAGTGGCAAAGACCAAAAGCACGAAGATCACCACCCGGTAACTGGCCAAAGTTTCGGAAAACGCAGTGCCGGATTGGGCAAGGATTTCAAGCAGCTTGATCTCGGAGCCCGAGGTAAGGTCGTCATTTTCGATAAACAACCGTTCGACCCGCGCGTTGAAAGCATTGGCGTCAGGCAGGTTGATGAACAGCAAAATCGCAGCCACCGCCAGAATGGCGACGATTGCGATAATTCCGATGGCGGCAACGCGCCCCGCGGCGACCCGCCCTTCAGTAGCGGAGGAAGAATTCTGCGGCACTGCCCCTCCTTCGCTCAAGCCCGCCATCGTCGAAGACCGACATCACATTTAGAAGCTCCCATCCGGCGGAAGACAGGCGCGCGCGCACCTCGCGCTCGGCCCGGGCCGGGGCGTTGCAGGCGCCCTGCGACACCTCCATCACGCCGTAGTGCAGGCGCAGCGGGTTATCGCGCTTGGCCTTGTAATCGGCATAGCAGGCGGCATTGGCCATACTGGCGCCAAGCAGCAGGACGACAGCCAGCGAAATGCGTTTGAGATGGCGGTGATACGTCATGGCGCAACCATGGTTCAGGCGGCAACGATATTCAATGACCGAGAGCTTTTGCCCCGCCGCTATCGCATATCAGAGCGGCGTTATTGTTTGCTGGGTGCATCGGCCCCGAGACTGGGATCATCACAAAACAACGCGGTGCAAACTGGGCCCGCAAGGAAGGAAATATCATGATCCGCTTTATCATTGCCCCCGTACTGGCAGTTTCGCTGGCCTTGGCCGCCACCCCCAGACAGGCGCAGGCCGCCAACGGCGAAGAGGTGCTGGGTCTTCTGGCCGGTTTGGCCGTGCTGGCGATCATCGCCAATGAAATTGACGACGACGATGTGAAGGCCAAACCGAAGTCGAAAAAGAAAGTTCACTATTCCAACCGCTACCGAAATGACGACCGGTACTATTACGAGAACCGGTATCGCGACCAGCGTCGGCACAATGCGCGCCGGGCGCTTCCCGAACGCTGCCTGTGGAGCAATCGGACCAATGTCGGCCCGCCGCGCGTCTTTTCCGCCCGGTGTCTGCGCCGGGCCGGTGTGAATATCGACCGGCTGCCCAACCGTTGT
>JABDPT010000278.1 GCA_013042605.1 Paracoccaceae bacterium | reverse complement strand
GTGCTCCCCGCCCCTTCGATCCGATCGCGCAGGTCTGTCGGGATGTCCCCGCCAAGGCCCTTTTCCTCGGCAAATCGGTCCGAACCCAACCAGATTGATTGTCCATCAAGTTCGCCCTCAAGACCCCGCCCGGGCACTGTTCGGGTCTCATCGGCGGCAGTGATTTGCATCCCGTCCTGCTCCGCCCGGGCAAGGATGGCGTGCGCAAGCGGGTGCGAGGAGCGTGCCTCAAGGGCGATGGCCCTCGCCATCAGATCGCGCTCAGTTATTCCGCCAAGCGGGTATATGGCCGCAACTTCAGGTTCTCCCATGGTGATCGTGCCGGTCTTGTCCATGGCCAATGCCGTCGTGCGACCGGGCGCTTCGACATAGGCCCCGCCCTTGATCAGCACACCATTGCGCGCCGAGGCGGCAAGAGAGGCGACGATAGAGACCGGCGTGGAGATCACCAGGGCGCACGGGCAGGCGATGACCAGCAAAACCAGCGCATTGTAGAACCAGAAACCCCAGTCGCCGCCAACAACAAGCGGCGGAACCAATGCAATGAGAATGGCGAGCACCATCACGACCGGCGTGTAGATGCGGGCGAACTTGGCTACCCATTGTTCGACCTCGGCACGGCGTGAATGCGCATCACCCACCATGCGGATAATCTTGGACAAGACCGTGTCGGAGGCGGCTTTCGTTGCCCGCACAGTCAAGGTGCCTTCGCCATTGATCGTGCCGGCGTAGACGTCGTCGCCTGTTTCTTTCGGCACCAGGGCGCTTTCGCCCGTAATGGGCGCCTGGTCCACGGCCCCTGCCCCGTCGACAACTTCCCCGTCGAGGGGAATACGGTCGCCACCTCGCACGATGAACCGCGCACCAACAGCGACAGCTGCCGCGGGAACGTCGGCTTCAGAGCCATCGTCGTAGAGCACCCGGGCTGTCGGTGGTGCGAGATCGAGAAGCGCCGAGACGGCATTGCGAGCGCGCCCCACGCTCCAGCTTTCAAGATACAGCGAGAGCGAAAAGAAAAACGCCACCGTTGCGGCCTCGAAAAACTCGCCAAGCCCGATGGCACCGGCCACCGCCACGACCATCAACAGGTTCATATCCGGTGAAAAACGGCGCGCAGATGACCACGCCTTGGGTGCGACAAGCCAAACGCCAAACAGTATTGCGGTAGCAAAAAGAGCGACTTCGACCATCGGCATCGCTGACTCGCCGTGACCGGAAAAGATTCCGATCGCGCCAGCGATCCCGGTTTCGATGAGGTGGAACGCGAACCCGGCAGCCCAGAAGCTGCCGCTGAGCATCGTGAAAAGCTTCTGCTTCTTCAGATGAGCCGCCTGATCCGCACTGGCGTCTTCGGCATCCCAGGGTTTGGCAGTCATGCCCGTTGTCGCGACGATATCGATGATTTTGTCGGAACTTGGATTCGTTCCGCCGTCCAGAACTGTCATCCGCGCGTTGATGACGTCGAATGCGAGATACTCCCTGCCACCGACCTCGGGACCCACCACCCGGTTCAGAATTGAAACTTCTTCGGCGCAATCCAAGCCGCTGACATGAAAACTGCGGCCCTCGATCGCGTCGGCCTGCGCTAGCTGTGCGACGTTCCCGCTGCCGCAACTCCCGCAGGCATCGTCGTCTGAAGGCGGATGATCGTGAGCGTTTTTAGCGCCGTCATGTGGCATGAAATATCCTCGGATTCGCAATAGTGCAGAGTGCATACGCCCTACAGTAACTAGAGGTTCAAGCAAAAAGTTCCGGTTGTGAGACAGTCGCACGATTCATGGGGCGAACGCAGCCGGTCTGGATCGAAACCACTGAGCGACCGCCACTTTTCTCAGAAAACCCGCCTATGTCCCTGCCTTTTCATTGCGCCGCATGCCGCTGGATGCGAGAAAGACGCATCAAGGAAATCCAACCAGCAGGTCTGTCGGTTTATGTACAAACAAAGCGCAATATTTCTCTTAACCGTTTTGGCGCTCGGGGCCTGCTCGGAGACTTTCTCGAATTCACAGGATGCGTCGTCACGTCCGCCCTTGCCGGAAAATATCGTAGAATTGGCAGCACCAAACCAGGACCTCGCGACCGCGTACTTGCGGCCCGAGGACAACTGCTATTGGTACATGCATGCGGGTCCGGTTGAAACAACACCTTTGCCGCTCAGGACTGCTGGCGGCAATCCGATCTGCATCAAGCCGGCAACCTAGCTGCGGGCGGTGACACTATCTTCGGCAGAGTAGAGGTAGGCCGTCGAACCGAACGCGACCTTGGGATAGAGCT
>JABDPT010000269.1 GCA_013042605.1 Paracoccaceae bacterium | reverse complement strand
GAACCGTCATAGAGTGCTGCGATAAGATCGGCGAATTTCTCTTCGATGATCCGCCGACGCACTTTGCGTGTTCGCGTCAGTTCTCCGTCATCCGCATCCAGTTCCTTGTGCAAAACAAGGAAACGATGCACCTGACAGCCCGACAACATCGGGTCTGACGCGAGGCTCTTGTTCACCTCTTCGACATGGCTCTGAATGGTATCAAGCACCTGCTTGTGACCCGCCAGTTCCTGATAGGACCCGTAGGAGATGTTGTTGCGCTCGGCCCAGTTCCCGACCGCCGTCAGGTCGATATTGATGAACGCGCAGCATCGGTCACGATCGGCGCCAAACACCACGGCCTCAAGGATATTTGGGTAGAATTTCAATTTGTTTTCAACGTACTTAGGGGCAAAAAGGCTTCCATCGGCCATCTTGCCCACGTCCTTGGCACGGTCGATGATCCGCAGATGCCCGGTGCCTTCTTCAAAGAATCCGGCATCGCCCGTCGCGACCCAGCCCTCCGGGTCCTTGGTCGACGCGGTGCTTTCGGGGTTCTTGTAATACTCAACGAACGTCCCGGGCGAGCGATAGAAGACCTCTCCACTCTCGGCGATCTTCACCTCGACCCCTGGCGACGGCACGCCGACGGTATCGGCGCGCACCTCGCCATCGGGCTGTTGAGTGATGAAGACCGACGCCTCGGTCTGGCCGTAAAGTTGTTTGAGGTTGATCCCGAGCGAGCGGTAGAATTCGAAAATCTCAGGCCCGATCGCCTCGCCCGCCGTGTACCCGACGCGCACCTTGGTCATGCCTGCCCGATTCCGGACCGGCCCGTAAACAAGCACGTCGCCAATCGCATATTTCAGCTTGTCCCAACCACTCACGGGCTTGCCGTCCATCAGCTTCGGTCCGACCTTGCGCGCGTGTTCCATGAACGTGTCGAACAGCCATTTCTTGAACCGGCCTGCATCCTCCATCCGAATCATGATCTGCGTCAGAAGCCCTTCGAAATACCGGGGCGGCGCGAAGAAATAGCTTGGCGCAATCTCGCGCAGGTCTTCCTGCATCGTCTCGGCACTTTCCGGACAGTTCACGCAGAACCCGGTCCAATAGGCCTGCCCGATGGAAAAGATGAAATCCCCGACCCACGCCATCGGCAGATAGGCCAGCACTTCGTCGCCCGGCCCCAGCTTGTCGAATTCCGATGAGGATCGTGACGCCTCGATGATGTTCCGGTTTGACAAGACCACGCCCTTGGGTCGCCCGGTTGTGCCGCTGGTGTAAAGCATCACGCAGGTGCTGTCGTAGTTCAGCTTGGCAATCCGCTCGTTCAGGATCGTTTCAAACCGCTCATGCGCCGCGCGCCCCGTGGCCTGCACATCATCAAGCGCGTTCATCTTGGTATGATCGTATTTCCGCATCCCGCGACGATCGAGATAGATGATATGTTCGATATGCGCGACGCGGTCGGCGATCTCGAGAACCTTGTCCACCTGCTCTTGGTCTTCGGCAACGATATAACGCGCGCCGCAGTGTTCGAGCACATAGGTCATCTCTTCGGCAACGGCGTCCTGATAGAGGGGCACGGGGATCGCTCCGCACATCTCTGCCGCGACCATCGACCAGTAAAGCGCGGGCCGGTTTGACCCTATGATGGCCACGTGGTCCCCTTCGGCCATGCCGAGATCGAGAAACCCAATGGCCAGTGCGCGAATTTCAGCTTCGGCCTCGGCCCAGGTCCAGCTTTGCCAGATGCCGTATTCCTTCTCGCGGTACGCAGGGCTTTGGCCATGCTCGCGCGCGTTGCGGGCCAGCAATGCGGGAATGGAATGAAGCGCACCCTTGGGCGCTGCCAGATCAACCACGAGTATCCTCCCATGCCGGGCATTACCGGCTGCTCAAACCTCTTTCGGGTCTCGAACACGGGCATCGTGCCGCAAGTCGTGGCCACCGGTCAACAGGTTAAATCGACTGCGCGGTCAGTTTTGTTTTGCCAAGCGCAAGGCCGCCTGCGCCAGAACATTCAGCCCCGCGACAAGGTCGCTCTCGGCGGTCTTTTCCGCGAAGTCGTGGCTGATGCCACCAATGGACGGCACAAAGAGCATTCCTACCGGCAATACCCTCGCGACATTGGTTGCATCGTGTAAGGCGCCAGAGGGCATCTTGCGCCATGAATGGCCGCTTTCTCTTGCCGCGTCGGCAAGTGCAGCAACCGTTTTCGGGTCCATTTCCGTGGGCTCCAACGCCCACCGGCTTGACACAACGGCACGCAAATCTGCCGCCGCAGCCACCTGCGCCAGCGTTTCACGCACGATCTCTTCCATGTCCGCAAGCCGCGCGGAAGACGCATCGCGCCACTGCACCGTGAATGTCACGCGCCCCGGAACGATCGAAGCGGCGTTGGGGGATACCGCTACATGCCCGATGGTCCAGACGCTCGCTTGTGTGACAACCGGCGCAAGCGCAACCCGCAACGCCTCGGCAAACTGTACCAACCCGCCAAAGGCATCGCGGCGCAGATGCATTGGCGTGGTGCCCGCGTGGTTCTGCTGGCCCTCAAGTGTCACGGTCAATTGCCGCGCACCCACGATGGCAGTGACAACACCGATGCTTTCCCGTGCGGTGTCCAGCACAGGCCCCTGTTCGATGTGAAGCTCTAAGAAACCGGTGAAGCGATCCGGCCGAATGTCATCGCC
>JABDPT010000268.1 GCA_013042605.1 Paracoccaceae bacterium | reverse complement strand
GCTGCCGAGATACCATAGCTCATGCCGCGAGCTCCTCTTGCGCGAAGCAGGTCAGGTAACGCCCGTCCGAACCGGCCTCGCTCACCGCCAAAATCCGAAAGATCCGGGCGCCTTCGCGGAACCGCTGTTCCGGTTTCGGGCGTGACGGTGCCCCGGGCGGCGCCGCGCGCACCGTGATCCGGTATGACATTGACGACAGCGTCACGAAATCAGCCGCCTTCTCGCGCCCGGATCCCGCGCGAACCTGCGCCCAAAGCACCCCCATCGTCGACCACGTCCGGACAATCCCGCCCGCGCCGTCCGACGTGCCAATCACTTCTTCAAGTACAAGCCTTCGGCTCAGAACCGGCTCCACCATCAGCCCCGTCCCCCGAACAACCGCAAGTTCCGGTGCGGTGCGATCAGCGCGGCCACCGCGTCGGGCAAAGGCCGTCCGCCACTCTCGGACCCATCCCGCCGCTCGTAGAAATGCGCACCAAGCAGGAACACCGCTTGCGCCGGGTCCGACGGAACCGCCGCCCAACTCGCGCCAAAGCCAGCATCGAAATCGATCTCGGCCCGTCCGGCCACAGGCAAGGTGGGAAAAAGCAGCCCCGTGGATTCCAGTGCCGGGCGATGCCCGTCCCGGATCAACCGGTACCGCGACGGATCAACCAATGTCTCCGTCCCATCAGGATCGATTATCGCAAACCGCGTCACCGCCTGCACCGGCGCCACCGGAAAGACCTCACGCGCCAGATCACGCCACGCGGTCTGCGTCAGTGTAAAACTCCTCACAATCAGCGCCTTGGCCGTCTTCCCTTCGACGGTGGCAATCGCCGCCCGCAAAAAGCCCTCAAGAACCGCGTCCTGAATGCCGTCATCGGCAAAACCCGTCCCAAGCCGCAGATGATCCCTGAATGCCATCACCGGCAGCGCCGCCAGCGGCACCGGGCTTTGCTCAATCAATTCCATCGCAATTCTCCGAAACTCCGTGCCTCCGCTCCCCCGGACAATGCCTTGCCCGGGTGCATATGATGGGCGCGCGCCTCCGCGTTGCGCGGACGGAGGGAGCAGCTAGACAACGCGGAATTTCGACACGCGCCCACCGATGGGGCGACCGCCGCATCGGCGCCCGCCCCACCACATCCCGGCCTCTTACGAGACCGAGAATTTCAACAATTTGATGGCCGCGAAATCGCTGACATCCCCACCGACGCGTTTGGTGGCGTAGAACAGGACATTGGGCTTGGCCGAAAACGGATCGCGTAGAATGCGAAGGTCCGGGCGTTCGGCCACCGTATAGCCCGCACCAAAGTCGCCAAAGGCGATGGCGAACTGATCGGCATCCGCATCCGGCATATCCTCGGCAATCAGCACCGGATAGCCCATCAGACGCGCCGGTTCAGCAGCCGCCAGACCATCCGACCACAAGAACCGCCCATCAGCATCCTTGATCTTGCGCACAAGGCCGGCGGTCTTTGAGTTCATGACAAACTGCGCCCCCGCCAGATACTGCGCACCCAGCGCATAGACCAGATCGATAATCGCCTCACCCGACTGCGTGGCATCGAAACCGCCGGACATGCCCGTGGGCACATAGCCAAGCGCCCCCCAGGCCCAGCTGTCATTGTCGACCGTCGTGTGGCTCAGAAAGCCCTTGGGTTTGTTCACACCGTCACCCGACACGAACGCCGCCGCTTCCGAGCGCGCGAACTTGTCCGCAATCCGGTCGGCCAGCCAGCCTTCGATGTCGAACGCGCTGTCATCCAGCAGACGCTGCGACGCCTTGGGAAGCGCCGAAAGCTCGTGCAGCGGAATTGTGATCCGCTCGATTTGCGGCGTGTCGGTCTCGGTCATCGCGCCGGTTTCCGAAGACCAGCCCGTGCCGACATCCGTATGATCGACCAGCACATCATAAGATGTCGCCTCGACATTCACGACGTTCGAAATTCGCCGGATCGACGCCGTGGACTTCAGCACACCCTTCACGGTCTCCGCGGTCTGCGGATCCACAAGGTAACCGCCCTCGGCGGCCACCGCCGTCGACAGCGCCTTGCCCTCGATCTCAAGCCCGCGCAGCGCATCGTCATCGCCGCCGCGCACACAGGCCTCGAACGCCTTGCGGTGCGGGGCTTCGGTTTCACTGGCCGCGGCAAGAGCGGGGCGTCGCATCTGGGTGGATTTCTGGTCGAGCATGGTCAGTCGATCTTCCTGTTTTGCAAGTCGTGAAGTGATGTCTGTCATAAATCCGGCCAGCGCGGTCTTCACCTCGCCCGCCGGGCCCTGGCCATCGGACACACCTGTCCCGGCCCGAGCCGTCGTCTCGGAATTGCTCATCATTCGGTCCTGAATATTGAGGGTGAAACGCTGGCCTAAAGGTCCGCCAGAATGTGGCGCGCGTCCTGAAACACAGCCGCCAGGTCACGCATCAGGGCCGTCTCGGGATCATCCCCTTTTTGGCCCACCCGCGCATCGGGAAGCATCGGAAAGGTGACAATCGACACCTCCCAAAGCTCCAGCTCCGACAAAAGCCGCTGGCCCTTGTCATTCTTTTGGGCCCGCACCGTGCGATACCCGATCGACAGCCCGTCAATCGCCCCCGCCGCGATCAGCGCTGCAGCCTCGCGCCCGCGCGCGATATCCGTCAGCAACCGGCCCTTGACGTAAAGCCCCGTGGCATCCTCGCGCACCTCGTCCCAAACCCCGATAGGCTCGCCCGGATCGTGCTGCCACAGCATCCGAACCGCACGCCCCTCTCCGGCCAGTGACTTCAGCGACCGGGCATAGGCCCCAGCCGACACCGTATCGCCACCCTGATCCCGCTTGCCGAAGACCGAGGCATAGCCTTCGATCACATGCCCGTCCTTCAGGATCAGATCATCCCCGATCCGACAGTATTTGTGCTCAAGAAATCCATTCGCTGTCATTGGCCTGCCTCTCGGTCATTGGTCTCGTCCGCAAGGGGCGGAAGCCCCAGCAGAACCCGCTTTTCCGCGTCGCTCAGAAACGCTGCGGCACTCACCCGCCGCCACTGCGACTCGCGCTCCGCCGCCAGCGCCGGCACCTGGTCGAGGTCGGGCTTCAACTCCGCCGCGCCCCCGCCATGCTGACCCAGCCAATGCGCCACCGACGCCATTACCCGGCTCACCAACGGAACCACCGTCAGACGATAGAACGCCCGGTGCGCCTCCTGGTAATTTGCATAGGTCGCGTCGCCGGGAATGCCGAGCAACATTGGCGGCACGCCGAAGGCCAATGCGATCTCCCGCGCTGCCGCCTCTTTGGTCTTCTGAAACTCCATATCCGACGGCGAAAAGCCCATCGGCTTCCAATCGAGCCCGCCTTCCAGCAGCATCGGCCGCCCCGCATTGCGCGCGCCCTGATGATGCGTCTCCATCTCGGTCAACAGACGGTCATACTGCTCCGAACTCATCGACGCGTGCCCATCGCCACCCTGATAGACAATCGCTCCCGATGGCCGCGCCGCGTTATCAAGCAGCGCTTTGGACCAGCGCGATGCCGAATTGTGCACATCGATCGCCGACGCCGCCGCCTGCATGGGCGACAACCCGTAATGGTCATCCTGCGGATGGAAGTTGCGGATATGACAGATTGGCGAGGCGCCGTCCCCCACTGCGAACCGATGCTTGCGCGCGCCCACCGCATAGTCGTAGGCCACCGGCCAGCCATCCGGCCCCGGAACAAGGCTCATTCGGTCCGACCGCAGCACATGCAATTCCACGGGCACCTGCCCGGGGTCGGCCACCGCCTCCAGATAGGCATTGCCCGACAAAAGAAGCTGGCCATAAAGGGCCTCGAACAACTCCGCCCGCCCCTGCGCCGCATTGGGTCGCGCCAGAAGGCCCAGAAGCGGATGCGTCTCGAACCGCCGCCCGTCCTCCTGCAACGCCACCGGAACCGCCGCCGCGGCTTCAGCGATCAGCTTGACCGACCGAAACCCCACCGGGTTGCCGGTAAAGCCCGTCTTGGTCAGCGTCGCAGTGTCCCGCGGCGACCACGCCACCCGGCCCGACCCGTGATAGGCGATCACCGGCGCGGCTGCACTTGCCTTGGCCTCGGGCACCGGCTCGCGCCTGAACATATTGAATACCATCGGAAAAACTCCTCGCTTCCCGTCCATTACCGCCGAATTGTCAAAAGATCTGGGCCTAGCCCAGCATGCGCACCCGGGGCTGCCGCCAGCGCGACGCGGGCTCGATCACGAGGTCCTGCAACGCCCAGACAAGTGCATCCACCCGGTCCGGGCTGCCCGATCCCTGAAAGCCTTGCCCCGTCATCTGCCGAAGCTGATCTTCCAGCTTGGTCAGCCCTGCCACATGCCCCACGCGCCCCTGCTCATAAAGTGCGGCCACCGGTTCGGCCCGCGTGACTTTTCCCTGCGTGGCCCGCACCGCGCGATAGGGCACCACCGGATCGATCTGCCGCACCACCGTCTCCACCAGATCACCGCCCTGATTGACCTCTGCCACCAGCCGGTCCGCCCTGTGCCGCCGCATCGCCGACACCGCCGCCTCGGCCCAAACCTGCGGCGACGCACCGGTCACACTGGCGTCTTCCAGCACGACCACCCGCCACTCCGACGGGTCTCCTTGCGTCGAGGCCCCGGCGACCACGATCCCGCAAGCATCCGATCCCTTGTGGCTCGTCACCGGCGGATCGACCGCAACGACCACCCGGTCCGGGCTGAAATCCTCAAGCCCCCGCGCCCGCTCCAGCATCTCAAGGCTCCAGAGCGTGCCATTGGCATCTTCCAAAAGCTCGCCATCCAATTCCTGCCGCCCCAACCACGTCTGCCCGTACCGCGCCCGCACGTTCTTCAGGAACGAACTCGCCAGATTGGCCCGGTTCGCCTCGGTCGCGGCATGAGTGATCACTGTACTCTCGGTATCCAGTATCCGTTTGAGCACCTCGACATTGCGCGGCGGCGTCGTCACGCATTGCTGCGGATTGTCCCCGATCCGAAGCGCGAATTGCAGCATGTCCCACGTCTCTTCCGCCCGCTTCCATTTGGCCAGTTCATCGAGCCAGGCCGCATCGAATTGCGGGCCTCGAAGGCTTTCGGGATCATGCGCAGAAAACACCTGCGCGACCGCGCCGTTTGGCCAGACCAACCGCCGCCGCGTCGCCTCCCAGACCGGGCGGCGGTCCGGCGGCGAACAGGCGATGATCCCGCTCGGCCCCTCGACCATCACATCGCGCGCCTGATCGAAGGTCTCTCCGATCAATGCCACTCGGCTGGCCCGCCCCGGGCAAAGTGGCTTGGGCCCCTCGACCTGACTGCGGACCCATTCGGCCCCGGCCCGCGTCTTGCCCGCACCCCGGCCCCCCAGCACGACCCAGCTGGTCCATTCTCCCACCGGCGGCAATTGATGTGGCATTGCCCAAAACTCGAACAGATAGGGCAGCGCCAGAAGGCTCTTGTCCTCAAGCTCCGCCAGAAACGCCGCCTGGGTCTCGGGCGGCTCTGAGGCGATCCAGGAGGCTGCTGACCTGATGCCGTGCCGCCGCGAGGTCGACGGCATAATCGTGGACGATTCCGTTCTGTTTTCTAGTTTCATCATCCACCTTCTTATGCATATCGAACGCTGTCTGAGTGGCCGACTGCAACGCCCGCAAACTCTTCTGCGCTTCGCCAAGAGCGGCCGCATCGCCCTCGCACGCAGTTGCTTCCAGAGTCTGTAGAAACTTGATGCTGTTCTTGAAGTGCCCCAGGGCGGCTTCAAGAATGTCTCTCGGACTCTGGGTCTCTGCATTGGATGCAGACTCGGTCATTGGGTACCTGCCTCTCGATCGTCTCCGGACGGAGAAACAGAAAACGGCCGAAGGCGATGTGCCTCGGCCGTTTACCCACTTCTTCTAGCTTGCTCTTTTTCTACTCTAGAGCGTTCGCAATGTCAAGTACTAAATCTAAGGTTGTGTCCAATCCCTCTGACAAACCCGCTTAGTTATCGCTCTGCTGCTGCCGCTCCCGCTCGATCTCCCGCCACTTCGCGACATTGGCGTTGTGCTCGGCGAGCGTCTCCGCAAAGAGATGCCCACCCGTCCCATCTGCCACGAAAAACAACAGGTTAGTCTCTTCGGGGTTCAACGCCGCCTCGATGCTCGCCAGCCCCGGATTGGCAATCGGCGTCGGTGGCAGGCCCTCGATCACATAGGTATTCCAAGGCGTCGCCGCGCGCAGTTCGCTCTGCCGAATTCCCCGGCCCAACACGCCGCGCCCTTCGGTCACGCCATAAATAACCGTCGGGTCCGTCTGCAACCGCATCCCGCGATTCAACCGATTCACGAAAACACTCGCCACCGTGCGCCGTTCTTCGGCTACTCCGGTTTCCTTCTCGACGATCGACGCCAGGATCAGCGCCTCTTCGGGCGAGGCAAGCGGCAACCCGTCCACCCGGTTCGCCCAGGCTTCCGCGAGCCGAAGCTCCTGTTTCTCCGCCATTTCCGCCAGCAACTCGGCCTTCGACTCTCCGGCCCGGATCTCATAGCTGTCCGGCGCCAGCGAGCCCTCCACCGGGATATCCTCGACCGATCCTTCAAGGAAATCCGCCGTCTTCAAGGCTTCGACCACCTGCCAACTCGTCACGCCCTCGGCCAGCGCCACGCGGTACCGCGTGTCCGCCTCTTCGCGCACCTCCTGATAGAACGCACCAATCGGCTCCTCGACCGGGTCGAACTCCTCGCGCACCACAAAACGGTTCGTCTCGGGATCAAGCTCACGCACCTCGATCCGCTGACCGTTCACGCCCACGCGAAACACCACTTCGGTGCCGCAGGTGCTGGCCCCGCCACGCGTTATGATGTCGACGATCTCTTCCATCGACGCCCGCGCGGGAACCAGAAAGCTTCCCGCCTTCAGGTCGTCTGCCTTGTCGGAATAATCCGCGCCCACCCGAAAGATGGACGCGTTGGTGATCGCCCCCTGATCGACAAGGTTCTGCGACACCCGTCGCATGGTCGCCCCCGAAGCGACCTGGACACAAATCGCCGTCTCAAGCGGCCCCTCGGTCCGATACTGTCCCTGCGCCCAGGCCAGAAACCCGCCCAGCGCCACAAGTGCCACGATAAAAAGCGTCAGGAAATTCGAGGCGATGTGCTTCCACATCAGACCGCTACCTTGCCAAGAACCAGCGACGCGTTCGTGCCGCCAAAGCCAAAGGAATTCGACAGCGCCACGTTGATCTCCCGCTCGCGCTTGGCGTTCGGTGCCAGATCAAGCTTCGGCGTCACGGCCGGGTCATCAAGGTTGATCGTCGGCGGCGCCACCTGGTCGCGCAGCGCAAGGATCGAGAAGATCGCCTCTACCGCACCCGCCGCGCCCAGCAGATGCCCGATCGCCGATTTCGTCGAGGTCATCGTGGCCTTGGACGCCGCATCGCCCATCATCCGCTCCACCGCGCCCAGCTCGATCGTATCCGCCATCGTCGATGTGCCATGCGCATTGATGTAATCCACCGCCGCCGGCTCAAGCCCCGCCGATTTCAGCGCCGCCCGCATCGACCGCTCGCCGCCCTCGCCATCCTCGGACGGCGCGGTGATGTGATAGGCATCGCCGGACAACCCATAGCCCAACACCTCGGCATAGATCTTCGCTCCGCGCGCCATGGCATGTTCGTACTCTTCCAGCACGACAACACCGGCCCCCTCGCCCATCACGAACCCATCGCGATCCGCATCATAGGGGCGCGAAGCGCGCTCGGGCTCGTTCCCGCGCTTCGTCGACAGCGCCTTGCACGCATTGAACCCGGCAATCCCGATCTCCGAGATCGGGCTTTCCGCCCCTCCCGCAACCATCACATCCGCATCGCCCAGCATGATCAGCCGCGCCGCATCGCCGATCGCATGCGCGCCGGTCGAACAGGCCGTCACCACCGCATGGTTCGGCCCCTTGAAACCATAACGAATGGACACCTGCCCCGAGATCAGGTTGATCAGCGCGCCGGGAATAAAGAACGGCGACACGCGCCGCGGCCCCCGCTCCTTCAGCAAGACCGCCGTCTCGGCAATCGAACTCAGCCCGCCAATGCCCGACCCAATCATCACGCCCGTGCGCAACCGGCTTTCCTCATCCTCGGGCGTCCAGCCCGCATCGGTCACCGCCTGAACAGCCGCCGCCATGCCGTATAAAATGAAGTCATCGACCTTGCGCCGTTCCTTCGGCTCCATCCAGTCGTCGGGGTTGAACGTTCCATCGCTCCCATCGCCCAGCGGGATTTCGCAGGCATAGGTCGTCGCCAGGTGCCCGGCATCGAACCGCGTGATCGTGCCCGCGCCCGATTGGCCTGCCAGCAACCTTGTCCAGGTCTCTTCAACCCCGCAGGCCAACGGAGACACCATGCCCAGTCCGGTCACCACCACTCGACGCATTCTTCTACCTCATGCCCTTGATTGTTGGCGCAGAGATACACGGGAACCGCAAAGAGGGGCAAGCCCGACCCGCATACCGGGATTGGTCAGATGAATTCCGCCGCCGACGGCTTTGCTTCGGCGGCAACGCGCAAAGCCTCGCCCAGATCGACCGTGCGCTCAAACAGCGCCCGCCCGACCAGAGCGCCTTCGATATTGGGCACATAGGCCAGTCGCGCGATATCGTCGATGGTGTGCACAAGCCCCGATGCAATCACCGGCGCACGCGCATGGACAGCGAGGCCCGAAATCACCCCCAAAGAGGCTTCGGTCGCGTCCACGTCATTATCGATATCGGTGATTTTCACCGCCGCCAGCGGCGTCTCGGCAAACTCCTCGATCAGGGTCGCCGGATCGATGGCGCTGGCTTCCGTCCAGCCATCCACCATCAGATTACCCTTCCAGATATCGACCGACAGGACGATCTGGTCGGGGAAATACTTGGCCATCTCGCGCACCCAGCCGGGATAACGCGCAGCAATCGTGCCCATGACGATCCGCGCAGCGCCCGCCTCCAGATACCGCTCGATCCGCTCCTGCGTGCGAAATCCGCCAGAGATCTGAACCGATAGCCCCGGCGTGCGGATCATCTGAGCAATCGGCTCGAAATTACGGTCATCGCCGTACATGCCGTCGAAGTCCGTGATGTGCATCCAGTTCGCGCCGGCCCCGGCAAACTCTGCCGCCTTCTCAAGCGGGTCCACATGCCAGATCTTGGGCTCTCCCAAACGACCGCGGCGCAGGCTGACACAGCGCCCCTTCATAAGTTCGATTGTCGGAAAAAGGATCATTCCGGAATCCTCCCAAAAAATGCGCGGCCAGGGGCTTCAATGATCGGAATGCAGCATATCTCAAGACCGGTCGCTCTCTTATGAGCGACCCCCTGTAATCTCGCGGCGACCCGAAGGCCTAATTCGCGCCAAGGTCGCCGAAACGATCCAGAAGGTCATTGCGAACAAATAGCCCGAACCCACCCGGACTATTCCCGAACACCTCGGGCCGCATGAAAGTGTGCGTCTTGGCAGTGGACATGAAATACGCCGCCGACATCCACGGCCCCAAGAGATCGAGGTCATCCGGCGGGGCATAGTCGGGCTGTGCAACTGCATCCACCCTGAAGGCCGGAAACGGGAACGCGGCGATTTCATAGGCAGAGAACGCATAGTCATAGTCCCATTTGTTATGCCCAAGGGGTCCGAACTTCGCTGGCGAACGTGCGATCACCGGCTCGGCCTTGCCCAGAAAGTCGACGACATGGAACGCCGGCAGATGATAGCCGATCCCGAGGTAATGAAGCCCGACCGATCCATCCTGCGGCGCAATCCGCCCTGAAAGGGCGTCCGCGATCCGAACCTGCTCGGCAATCGCATTATTGTTCGGACGCGTCAGGAATTGCGCGAAACTGACCATGGCCACGAACGCCAACGCCGCCAAAACCCCGCGCCGGATAAAGGCGCTGCTCGATCTCCACTCCAACTCGCGCAAAAGGGTGACAGTGACAATCGGCAAAAGCACGATGAAGAACCGCCCGCCAAAGAACACATCCCCCCCGATGGCGATGACGTAGGACACCTGGATAAGCCCCGCCAAGCTAACGAAGGCCGCTCCCGCATCCCGCGGGCGCAACAGCAAGAGCACCAGCAGCAAAAGCGGGAATATCCCCGCTCTGCTCGATGTCACGTGATAAACACCCAGTTGAACGCTCTCGCGGAACCCCTGCACCTTCAGATGCGCGGTGTTGGGAACGAACTCGCCGTAGAAAGCGTGCATCAGCGCCAAGTAAACCAAGGGCGCGACGCAAAGCCCGGCCAGGATCAGATAGCTTTTGCTCTTTGCATAGTTCCGCTCGGTCACAAACCATGTGCCGACAAAAAGCGCGACCAACGGCGCGGTATCCGGCCGAACCAGAAAAGCCGCCGCCATCAACCAAAGGCTCGAGATCGGTACGACCGGTAACCTCTGCCCCTGCGACGCGCGCAACACGCCAAGAAACGCCAAGGTGACCAAAAGCGTCTGGGGAATATGCTCCCACGCCGTCGGTCCGAGATAAAGGAAGGAGGCCGTCAGCGTCAGAAAGACGGCTGCGACAGCCTGGGCAAGCGGGCTCTCCAACAGCCGAACCGCCAAGACGATCGTCAACCCGGACAAGACACAACTCAAGGTGATCACCGCCATGACTGCGTTTTGCAGTCCGAAAATCGCATAGACGGGGCTCAAAATGATCGGCCAGAACAGGCTGGTATTGGCAGCAACCGCCTCGCCCGGGTTGAATTCGGGCCGTCCGGTGCTGAAGAAATTCCACGCGACACGCTGCGTGATCATATGATCATCGCCACTGTGGAACGCGACGCCGCCGGGAAGTTCGACGACGGAATAACGCCCGAACACCAACAGGATGGCTACCGAGACCACAAACAGGATCAGCGTCAGATGCATTTGGCTACGCATCTTTTCTTCCAAGCATCTAAAGCACCAACCGGCAAGATTTTGTGGCACCAAGCCTTTGCCGCATCAACAAACGGACCGCCAAAGGCTTATCGTGGCAACACTTTCCCGGATTTGGCGCTGCTGGAGGTTCGCGCAATGGTCCCAACAACGCAAACAGCGCCCGAAGCGGGCGCTGCCTGTTCGTCAGATGACGGATGTGAAACGTGCTTACGACGCTTCGTTGATGAACTTCACCGCGTCGCCAAAGGTCTGAATGGTCTCGGCGGCATCATCGGGGATCTCGATCCCGAACTCTTCTTCGAACGCCATAACCAATTCAACCGTATCCAGGCTGTCGGCGCCAAGGTCGTCGATGAACGAAGCGTTTTCGACGACTTTGTCCTCTTCGACGCCCAAATGCTCGACGACAATCTTCTTAACGCGATCTGCGATGTCGCTCATATCAATTCCTCACAGTCTTACAGGGTCTTTGCCCGTCTCGTTTCCGGGCCCGATTGAACCCGCCTGGTTCCGCCAAAACTTGCCGGAAAATGCAACCGGACGTCCCGCGTCCGGTCGAAATCTGCGCCGCCTATAGCATACCCGCCTGCGAAGGCAAACGCTTTCCCAAGCCGCGCTGCAGCGCTTAGAACATGGCCATCCCGCCGTTCACGTGCAAGGTCGCTCCGGTGACGTAACCCGCCTCGGGGCTGGCCAGATACAGCACCGCCGCACCGATCTCATCCGCCTCACCCATGCGTCCGGCAGGCACCTGCGCGAGGATCACGGCCTTCTGATCGTCGGTCAGCTTGTCGGTCATCGCCGTGGTGATGAAGCCTGGTGCCACGGCGTTCACGGTGATCCCGCGGCTCGCGACCTCATAGGCCAGCGACTTCGACATGCCCACCATGCCGGCCTTGGACGCGGCATAATTGGCCTGGCCCGGGTTGCCCGTGGCCCCCACCACTGACGAGATATTCACGATCCGGCCCCAGCGTGCCTTCATCATGCCGCGCATCACGCCTTTGCAAAGCTTCATCGTCGCGGTCAGGTTGACGTCCAGCACGCTCTGCCATTCCTCATCCGACATCCGCATGAACAGGTTGTCACGCGTGATCCCGGCATTGTTGACCAGGATGTCCACCGCGCCCATCGCCTCGGCGGCTTGCTTGGGCAAGGCCTCGACGGCTTCGAAATCGCTCAGGTTGCAGGGCAGCACATGCGCACGCTCGCCAAGATCGGCCGCCAGCGCCTCAAGCGGCTCGACCCGTGTGCCCGACAGCGCCACCGTGGCCCCAGCCCCGTGCAAAGCGCGGGCAATCGCCCCACCGATCCCGCCCGAAGCGCCGGTGATCAGCGCCGATTTCCCCGTCAGATCAAACATCTCTCAAACCCTTCTCTGTCCCTGTCCCGACTTTTCGCAGAATAATCGCGACTACTCCTTCGCGGCCGCCACATCCGCCGGCGTACCGATTGCCCGCGTCTCTGCGTCGCGCGCGATGCGCCGGACCATACCGGAAAGCGCTTTGCCCGCGCCAATCTCCCAGAATTCCGTGACCCCCTGCGCGGCCATCCACGCCACGCTTTCGCGCCAACGCACCGAATGGGTGACCTGTTCGACAAGAAGCCTGCGGATCTCGCCCACATCCGTGACGGCATGCGCCAGCACATTGGCCACCACCGGCACCTTGGGCTGATGAATGGTCACGTCCTCAAGCGCCTGCGCCATCGCCTGCGCCGCAGGCGCCATCAACGGCGAATGAAACGGCGCCGATACGGGCAGCATGAGCGCCCGCTTCGCGCCACGCTCTTTGGCCAGATTGGCCGCACGCTCTACCGCAGCCTTATGGCCCGAGATGACGACCTGCGCCGGATCATTGTCGTTGGCGGCCACGCAAACCTCGCCCTGTGCGGCCGTTTCGGCGACGTCGGTCACCGCCGCAAGGTCAAGCCCAAGAACCGCCGCCATCGCGCCTTCGCCCACGGGCACTGCCTCTTGCATCGCCTGACCGCGCGCCCGCAACAGCCGCGCGGCATCGGCAAGACCGATGGCGCCTGCGCCGCAAAGCGCCGAATACTCGCCAAGCGAATGCCCGGCCACAAAAGCCGCATCCTCGACCGTGATCCCCTCGGCCTCCAGCGCCCGCATCGCCGCCATCGACATCGCCATCAGCGCCGGTTGCGCGTTCCGGGTCAGCGTCAGTTCATCCGCCTCGCCTTCCCAGATCAGCGTTGAAAGCTTTTCACCCAGCGCCTCGTCCACTTCCTCGAAGACTGCCCGTGCCGCAGGATAAGCCTCGGCAAGATCACGCCCCATTCCGATGGTCTGCGCCCCCTGGCCCGGAAACAACAATGCCCGCATCGCCCTGTCCCTCATCTTTGCTGTTCATCGTCCTCTAGCGCCTTCATACTCGGCAAACAAGCAATGCAACCGACAGCCGGAGACGCAGATGCCGCTGGGGAACACTGCAACGCGATATGGTGGTGTGGCCAAGACCTTCCATTGGCTGACCGCCCTGCTCATCCTGACAGCCCTGCCGCTTGGCGTAATCGCCAACGGCGCTCCGTTCGAAACCGATGCCGAGATTGCCCGCAAGATATGGCTCTTTTCTCTGCATAAAACCGTGGGCGTGACGGCGTTCTTCGTGGCGCTCGCGCGGATTGCATGGGCCCTGACCCAACCCAAACCCGCCGCCCTGCATCCCGACCGGCGGTTTGAAACGCGGCTGGCCGAAACCGTTCACTGGCTTCTTTATGCCTCGCTCGTGCTGGTGCCGCTCAGCGGCTGGTTGCATCACGCCGCCGCCACCGGTTTTGCACCGATCTGGTGGCCCTTCGGGCAAACTCTGCCCTTCGTGCCGCAAAGCGCCGCCGTCGCCAATTTCTTTGCCGGTCTGCACTTCGTCTTCACCAAAGTGCTGGCGGCCTCCGTGATCCTTCACATTGCCGGGGCGCTCAAACACGCCCTCGTCGACAAGGATGCAACGCTTCGCCGAATGCTGCCGGGCACCGTCGCGATCCCCGACACCCCGCCGCCCCAGTCCAGCCGCACACCGATCCTCACGGCGGCCGCGCTCTACCTTGTGGCCCTCGCCCTGGGCACCCTGATCGGGTTGCAAGCCGACCGGCCCCCGGCTTCCTCAGACGCCGCGCAATCCACGCAAACCGCCCCGCGCTGGATCGTCGAAACCGGCACACTCGAAGTCGCGATCATGCCACAGGGCGGCACCCTGTCCGGGGGCTTTGGCAGTTGGAGCGCCGACATCACCTTCGACCCAGACGCGCCCGGCGACAGGGTCGGACAGGTTTTCGTGACGGTGCTGGTGCCCTCGCTCGGCCTCGGCACCGTCACCGCGCAAGCCCTCGGGCCCGATTTTCTGGATGCAGCACTTTATCCCACAGCCGAGTATTCGGCGGAGATCCTGCGTGCAAACGGCGCCTATGCCGCCAGCGGCACGCTCACCGTCAAGGGCAAGTCAGCGCCGGCCACACTGCCCTTCACGGTGGAGATTGACGGGGATATCGCAACGCTCTTGGGCGAAACAGTGCTTGACCGGCGCAGCTTTGGTATCGGCGACGGCTATGCCGATGAAAGCACACTCGCCTTCCCGGTCACTGTGAGAATTTCCCTGACCGCACGACGCGACGGATGACGGGTCAGGACGCGCGCCTGCTCATGAACGGAACCTGGGTGCGATACAGCCGGTCTTCGAGCTTCTCGCGCGTCGGGCGCAAATCCTGGCTCAGGCGCTTGTGCAACTGGGTCAGCGCCTCTTCATCGCCGGTTGCCACCTGAACCTGCCCGCGTCCGGCGCGCAAACGCAGCACAAGATGGGCGGGCATATCGCGGGTGGGCGGTCGGCGCAGGAACGCGCTTTCGACCTCGCGCATGGGCACGCACTTTTGAAGCCGGGTCTGGCCACGGCTGTTGCGATTGTGAATGCGCAACTCGCGGCGCGTCAGGTCGACATGAAACTCGGTATGCATCCCGCGGCTTGCGAACCAATAGATCGCCGCCCCTGTGGAACCCAGAAAGAAGGATAGAACCGCCTTGCTGGCCAACGGGTCAGCACCGAACATCGCGGATGGCAGCAACCACTGGCCATAGGCGCAGATGACAAGGATCAGGCCCAAAAACCGCGCCGCGGCCTCGACCGCCGATTCCCGATCGAACCGGTCCCGCTCCTCCTGAACGATATAGCCCCAGGCCGTATCTTTCAGGCTAAGCGTCATGCCCGATGGCGTCGATTGATCTTTTTGCCCCGCCAAGTCGGCCAATGCCATTGGCTTTCCCTTGCGTTAAATAAATTTAAGCCTGTTTCTGGGGTGCGAAGGTGTTCAGAATTTGGCCGGGTTGCATCAAATTCGCGACCGTGTATAAGCGCGCGGTCTTTCGCTGAAATACACGCAACAGCGCAGCCTCTCGTGCCCGGGCGCGAAAGACACGATCCCCGGGCTTTGAAGTGCGCTCGAAAACAGAACTGGATTTGCCATGCCGCTTTACGAGCATGTCTTTATTTCGCGTCAGGACTTGTCCAACGCGCAGGCCGAGGGCCTGATCGAACACTTCGGAACCATCCTTGCCGATAACGGCGGTAAACTCGTCGACCAGGAATACTGGGGCGTGAAGACGATGGCCTATAAGATCAACAAGAACCGCAAGGGCCACTATGCCTATATGCGCACCGACAGCCCGGCCCCGGCCGTACAGGAGATGGAGCGTTTGATGCGGTTGCATGACGACGTGATGCGCGTGCTCACCATCAAGGTGGACGAGCATGTCGAAGGTCCGTCGATTCAGATGCAAAAGCGTGACGACCGCGGCGAACGCCGCGAGCGCCGTTAAGAAGGGGATCTAACCCATGGCCACCAAACCATTTTTCCGCCGTCGCAAGGTCTGCCCCTTCTCGGGCGACAACGCACCCAAGATCGATTACAAAGACACCCGTCTTTTGCAGCGCTACATCTCTGAGCGTGGCAAGATCGTTCCGTCCCGCATCACCGCCGTGTCGGCCAAGAAGCAGCGTGAACTGGCCCGTGCGATCAAGCGCGCCCGTTTCCTCGCCCTTCTGCCCTACGCCGTGAAATAAGGAGAAGACCCATGCAAGTCATTCTTCTCGAACGTGTCGCCAAGCTGGGTCAGATGGGTGAGGTCGTGACCGTCAAAGACGGCTACGCCCGCAACTTCCTTCTGCCGCAGAAGAAGGCGCTCTGGGCCTCTGACGCCAACCTCACTGCGTTTGAATCGCAAAAGGCGCAGCTTGAAGCCAACAACCTCGAAACCCGCAAGGAAGCCGAGTCTCTGGCCGAAAAGCTTGAAGGCCAGACCTTCATCGTGATTCGCTCAGCCTCCGACGCTGGTGCGCTTTACGGCTCGGTCACCACCCGTGACGCCGCCGAGGCCGCGACCGAAGCGGGCTTCACCGTCGATCGCAAGCAGATCGCACTGGCCCGCCCGATCAAGGAACTGGGCCTTCACACGCTGACCGTGTCGCTGCACCCCGAGGTCGAGGTCGAGATCGTGCTGAACGTCGCGCGGTCCACCGAAGAGGCCGAGCTTCAGGCATCGGGCAAGTCGATTCAGGAACTGGCCGCCGAAGAAGAGGCCGAGGCTGAATTTGAGATCGCCGAACTCTTCGACGATATCGGTGCCGCTCAGGTCGACGATGAAGTGCTCGAGGCCGCCGGTGAAGCGCCTGCCGAAGTCAGTGAAGGTGAGGAAGAGGACGAATAAGTCCCTCATCCATCACGCTTTGAAATTGAAAGGGCCGCTCTGGATCAGAGCGGCCCTTACTATATCTGAACCGGTGTAAAAGCGTGAAAACGCAAAGGGTTACTTGTTCTTCCCATTGCCGTTATTGCCACCGCCATTATTGCCGCCACCGCCGCCGGTATTGCCGCCACCGTTACCGTTGCCGTTGCCACCACCACTCGGAGGCGGCACGAAGGTCGTCGGAACGGTGATTTCGTTGGCTCCGGCCTCGTAATAATCCGACTTGTCGTCGAAGATGCCGCCGATAACCGGGGACATTGCCGTGACCGCGATCACGCCAGCCCCCGTAAGCAAGACGGCGACAACAAGATATTCCGTGAGCGCGATCCCGCGCGTGTCCTGCGCAAACGCCGTAATGCCGGCGCGCAGCTTATCCAAATTGGCCATTTGAAAACCTTCCCAGAATACTCACACAGGTTGCCCCAAAACGGACCGGATGCCAGCTCATCCCCGGAGACCCGCGTAAAGACGGGCAAAGGGTACTCCTCCGATGGCCGCAAACCAAGAAAAAACGGCGAAAATCCGCCGAAACGTTGCGACGCTGTCGGGAAATCGGGCTCAGAAAGCATATTGGCGCGGTTTCGGAAACCGAACGTGGAGACGAAAACGGGCCACCCGATACCGAGCGGCCCGTCCGAAAATCGCGTGTTCGCGCGCTTACTCTTCTTCGAGCGCCTCAACGGCTTTCTGAAGCTTGTCCTTGGCCACTTTCTTTTCGGTAACCTTGGCCAGTTCGAAAATATAGTCCACAACCTTATCCTCAAAGATCGGGGCCTGGATCTGCTGACGCATCTGAGCGTTTTGCTGAACGAATTCAAAGAACTGCCGTTCCTGGCCCGGATATTGGCGGGCTTGATTCATCACGGCCTGCGTGACTTCTGCATCGGTCACTTCGATCTCGTTCTTACGGCCCAGCTCTGCCAGCAACAGGCCAAGGCGCACCCGGCGCTCGGCGAGCTTCTTATGCTCTTCGGTCGGCTCGATCTCGGGGTGATCGTGACCCTCGACATCGGGATTTTCCTCGTGCCACAGCTGATGCGCGATCTGACCGGCCTCTGCCTCGACAAGCGACGGCGGCAGGTCGAACTTGACCTTCTCGTCAAGCACATCAAGAAGCGCGCGCTTGGTCACCTGACGCGCGGCACCGGCATATTCGGCCGCCAGACGCTCCGAGATCTGCTCTTTGAGGGCCGCAAGGTCCTCCGCGCCATAGTTCTTGGCCAGCTCATCGTCGATTTTCGCGGGCGCCGGGGCTTTCACGGCCTTGACGGTGCAGGCAAACACGGCGGCCTTCCCGGCCAGGTGCTCTGCGCCATACTCCTCGGGGAACGACACTTCGACCGACTTTTCCTCGCCCGCCTTCACGCCGACAAGCTGTTCCTCGAAGCCGGGGATAAAGCTGTTGGAGCCCAGAACCAGAGGATAATCCTCGGCCGCGCCACCTTCGAACTCTTCGCCATCGACCGAGCCGACAAAGTCGATCACGACCTGGTCGCCGTCCTTGGCCTTCGAGCCTTTCTTGCGGTCTTCGAAGTTCTGCGCGCTTCCGGCCAGATTGCTCAGCGCCTCGTCGATCTCGTCGTCGCCCGGCGTCACGACCAGCTTTTCAAGCTTGATGTCCGACAGGTCGGTATCGGGAATTTCCGGCAGCGCTTCATAGCTCATGTCGACATGAACGTCGTCGCCTTCCTTCCAATCTTCATTGGTCATTTTGACGTCGGGCTGCATCGCGGGGCGGTCGCCGGTCGTCTCGAAATGCTCGGACATCGCGCCATCGACGGCTTCCTGCATCGCCTCGCCAAGAAGCCGCTGGCCGAACTGCTTTTTCAATAGCGCCATGGGCACCTTGCCCTTGCGAAAGCCCTTCATCTCGATGCTGGGCTGTGCTTCGACCAGCTTTTCGCTGACCTTGGCGTCAAGCTCGGCGGCCGTGACGACAATCGAATAGCCGCGCTTCAAACCTTCGTTCAGGGTCTCGGTGACCTGCATTCTTTCAATCCTTCATCTCATCTGGTGCGGGTGGAGGGACTTGAACCCCCACGCCTCGCGGCGCCAGAACCTAAATCTGGTGCGTCTACCAATTCCGCCACACCCGCAACTCATCGGGGCGGCCCCGCAAGACCGCCCCGAAATTCCGCGCTTCCATAGCAAAGCCGCCGGAGGGATGCGAGCGGAAATTACCCTGTCAAAGACCCAGATCGCGAAACACCGCCGGCAAGGTCTCGGGAAGGTCTTCGGCGATCAGCCCGGGCCCGAATTTCAGCGCGCATTCGGTGTGAAGCCACGCGGCGGTCTCGGCGGCGTCCATCGGCGCAAAGCCCCGCGCCAGAAGCCCCGCGATGAATCCCGCCAGCACGTCGCCAGACCCGGCAGTGGCCAGCCACGGCGCGGAGCGGTCATAGGCCGAAGAGTTAATCGCAGATTGCCCGGTTTCGTTGGCGATCACCGTGTCCGGACCCTTGAACAGCACCGTACACCCCGCGCGCGCCGCCGCTTCCCGCGTGGCGTCGGCCTTGGAAAAGACGGGGCCCTTGGTGGCCCGGGCGTTGAGCTTCTCAGCGATGTCGGGGAAAAGCCGCGCGAATTCGCCCGCGTGGGGTGTCAGAACGCAAGCCTCGTGAAGCTGATCAAAAAGCGTGGCGGGATCGTCGGCATAGGCGCTCAGCCCATCGGCATCCAGAACGACCGCCCGCTCCGCCGCCAGCACCGCCGTGACCTTGGCCCGAGCCGCATCATCAAGCCCGAGGCCCGGCCCCAGGCAGACCGCGGTGATGCGCTCATCCGCCAGGATTTCGACAAGGTTGCCGATTTCGCGCAAAGGCCGCAGCATGAT
>JABDPT010000266.1 GCA_013042605.1 Paracoccaceae bacterium | reverse complement strand
CATGGTGGCGGCGTCGCATTACGTACAAAACATCCCGTCGGTGCCGGTCAACGACGCGATGCAGGCGCGCATCCGGGATCGGGCGGATGTCGGGGGTGCGGTGACATGGGTGCCGGGCGGTGATCCGGTGCCACGCATCCGCTTTGCCTATGGGCCGTCACCACAAGATATAGTGTTTTTGCCGTCGAAAACCCGGGGGTCATGCCGTGGGTAGTGGCGCAGATAAGGCGACGCAGCAGGTGATCCGGTCTTTTGGGACACAGACGCGTGAGGTGGAACCTTCACCCTGTCGGGACCTCTATTGCGGGCGCGGGCGTATCGGAGTCTACGGCCGCCTCGTGAGGTTTGCACCCTAAGCATCTGTCTGGTCGCGGTAAATCGGAACACCTCGTGGACAGCCTCGCACAATCCCCCGCCGCTTCCCGCGTCCATCGGAATCAGACAAGGCTTCGACCCGTCCAACCGGGTCGACACGTCAAGGAAAAAAACTTGTGGGCAAGTCACATTTTTCCGTTGACCAGCTATGCCAACCTACGTCAGGTTGTGTGGGCTGACAGGGGCGACCACTACATATAGTGGGTCCGGGTCAACTGGGAGATACTACCGAAAACGCCAATGTGGCAGGGACGAAGGCCCCTGTGACAGCCAGCGTAACGCCGTCTTGTACGGCGCGGGTGCCCTGTTGTCCCAGCCCCGGTCAGCACGAAACGCCATTTTACCCGACACCGCGCGACAAGCGTGGACGGGACGACAAAAAAGAGACGGGGCACGGATAATGAAGATCGAACGCAATTTCACGGCGGCAGGCAAGGATGCGTATGCGTCGCTGGAGTTCACCACCACAGTTTCCGAAATTCGCAATCCGGACGGCACGGTCGTGTTCCGTCTGGATGCCGTGGAAGTTCCCACAAGCTGGAGCCAGGTCGCGTCGGACGTGATCGCCCAGAAATACTTCCGCAAAGCCGGCGTGCCCGCGCGTCTCAAGAAGGTGCGTGAAAAAGGTATGCCGGAGTTTCTGTGGCGTTCGGTCGCCGATGAGGCCGCCCTTGCGAAGCTTCCCGAAGACGAACGCTACGGTGGCGAAACCTCGTCCAAGCAGGTGTTCGACCGTCTCGCCGGGGCGTGGGCCTATTGGGGCTGGAAGGGTGGCTATTTCACCACCGAAGCCGACGCCCGCGCCTATTTCGACGAAATGCGCTACATGCTCGCCACCCAGCGTGCCGCCCCTAACAGCCCGCAATGGTTCAACACCGGCCTGCACTGGGCCTACGGGATCGATGGCCCGGCGCAGGGGCATTACTATGTCGACTACAAGACCCGGAAACTGACCAAGTCGAAGTCGTCTTATGAGCATCCCCAGCCGCATGCCTGCTTTATCCAGGGCTGCAGCGACGATCTCGTGAACGAAGGCGGGATCATGGACCTTTGGGTGCGTGAGGCGCGCCTTTTCAAGTACGGCTCTGGCACCGGCACCAACTTCAGCCACCTGCGGGCCGAGGGCGAAAAGCTGTCGGGCGGCGGCAAGTCGTCGGGCCTCATGGGGTTCCTGAAGATCGGCGACCGCGCGGCGGGCGCGATCAAGTCGGGTGGCACGACGCGCCGCGCGGCCAAGATGGTCATCGTCGATGCCGACCACCCGGATATCGAGGAATTCATCAACTGGAAGGTCATCGAGGAACAGAAGGTGGCGTCCATCGTCGCCGGGTCCAAGATGCACGAGCAGAAGCTGAACGGCATCTTCGAGGCGATCCGCACCTGGGACGGCGCAGAGGATGACGCCTATGACCCGGCCAAGAACGACAGCCTGAAAACGGCGATCCGCGAGGCCAAGAAGGTTGCGATCCCCGAAACCTATATCAAGCGCGTGCTTGACTACGCCAAGCAGGGCCACACCTCGATCGAGTTCCCGACCTACGACACGGATTGGGATTCGGAAGCCTATTCAAGCGTTTCCGGGCAAAACTCAAACAACTCCATCCGCGTCACCGACGCCTTCCTGAAGGCCGTCGAAGAAGACGGCGACTGGGAGCTTGTGAACCGCAAGGACGGCACCATCGCCAAGACGGTGAAGGCGCGCGACCTGTGGGAAAAGGTCGGCCACGCGGCCTGGGCCTGTGCCGATCCGGGCATTCAATATCACGACACGGTCAACGCCTGGCACACCTGCCCCGAAGACGGTGCGATCCGCGGGTCGAACCCGTGTTCAGAGTACATGTTCCTTGACGATACGGCCTGCAACCTTGCGTCGATGAACCTGCTGACCTTCTACAAGGACGGGCGGTTTCAGGCAGACGACTACATGCACGCCACGCGTCTCTGGACACTGACGCTGGAAATTAGCGTGATGATGGCGCAGTTCCCGTCGAAGGAAATCGCACAGCTTTCCTATGACTTCCGCACGCTGGGTCTTGGCTATGCCAATATCGGCGGTCTGCTGATGAACATGGGGCTTGGCTATGACAGCCCCGAAGGCCGCGCCATGTGCGGGGCGCTGACCGCGGTCATGACCGGTGTGGCCTATGCCACGTCGGCGGAAGTGGCCGGAGAGCTTGGGCCCTTCGCCGGCTATGAGCGCAACGCCGACCACATGCTGCGCGTCATCCGCAACCACCGCCGCGCCGCCTATGGCGAGACCGGCGGGTACGAGGCGATGAACGTAAACCCGGTCGCGCTGGATGCAGGCAACTGCCCCGATGCGCGCCTTGTCGAGCTTGCCAAGGGCGCCTGGGACGAAGCGCTCAGCCTTGGCGAAAAGAACGGCTATCGCAACGCGCAGGCCACAGTGATCGCGCCCACCGGCACGATCGGGCTGGTGATGGATTGCGACACCACGGGCATCGAGCCGGATTTCGCGCTGGTGAAGTTCAAGAAGCTCGCCGGTGGCGGATACTTCAAGATCATCAACCAGTCGGTTCCGGCTGCGCTTGAGCTTCAGGGCTATTCCTCGGGGCAGATCGAAGAGATCATCGCCTATGCGGTGGGCCATGGCACGCTGGGCAATGCGCCCGGCATCAACCACACATCGCTGATTGGTCACGGATTTGGCCCGGCCGAGATCGACAAGATCGAAGCGGCGCTGCCGCAGGCCTTCGACATCCGGTTCGTGTTCAACCAGTGGACGCTGGGCGAAGAGTTCTGCACCACCGTGCTGGGCATCCCGGCGGCCAAGCTGAACGATCCGACCTTCGACATGCTGCGGCACCTTGGGTTTACCAAGGCCGATATCGACGCTGCCAACGACCATGTCTGCGGGACGATGACGCTGGAAGGTGCGCCGCACCTGAAGACCGAGCATTACAGCATCTTCGATTGCGCCAACCCCTGCGGCAAGAAGGGCAAGCGCTTCCTCTCGGTCGACAGCCACATCTACATGATGGCGGCGGCGCAAAGCTTCATCTCGGGCGCGATCTCCAAGACGATCAACATGCCCAATGACGCGACCATCGAGGATTGCCAGAAGGCCTATGAGCTGAGCTGGTCGCTGGGTGTGAAGGCCAACGCGCTGTACCGCGACGGCTCGAAGCTTAGCCAGCCGCTTGCCGCCGCCCTCGTTGAAGATGACGAAGACGCGCAAGACGTGCTCGAAAGCGGTAGCCAGCAGGAAAAGGCCGCCGTTCTTGCCGAAAAGATCATCGAAAAGGTGATCGTCAAGGAAATCGTGAAATCGCATCGCGAACGGATGCCCGAGCGGCGCAAGGGCTATACCCAGAAGGCCATCGTCGGCGGTCACAAGGTCTACCTGCGGACCGGCGAATACGAAGACGGCCAGCTGGGCGAGATCTTCATCGACATGCACAAGGAAGGCGCAGGCTTCCGGGCGATGATGAACAACTTCGCCATCGCGGTGTCTGTCGGCCTGCAATACGGCGTGCCGCTTGAGGAATTCGTGGATGCCTTCACCTTCACCAAGTTCGAACCGGCGGGCATGGTGCAGGGCAATGACAGCATCAAGAACGCGACCTCGATCCTTGACTATATCTTCCGCGAACTGGCGGTGTCCTATCTTGACCGCACCGATCTGGCCCATGTGAAACCCGAAGGGAACAGCTTCGACGATCTGGGCCGGGGCGAGGAAGAGGGCGTGCGCAATTTCGAGAATGTCTCGGAAAGTGCCGCGGCCAGATCGCTCGAGGTGCTCAAGCAGATCTCGTCCACCGGTTACCTGCGCAAACGCGTCCCCCAAGAGCTTGTCGTGCTCCAGGGCGGCAATGTCGGTGCGGTGGCGCTTGACGGATCACTCGATGCCGGGGTGGCGATGCAGGCAATCGCAACCGAAACGACCACCACGGCCATCGCGTCGGGCACCGTGTCGATGGATGCCTCGACCAAGGCCCGGATGCAGGGTTACGAGGGCGATCCCTGCGGTGAATGCGGCAACTATACGCTGGTGCGCAACGGGACGTGCATGAAGTGCAACACCTGCGGGGGGACCTCTGGGTGTAGCTGATACAACCCGGGCGCGGCCTCGGTTGCGCCCGGATTATTAACGGGGCCGGACCCGCAGATTGCGACGCAATCCGCTCCGTCCGGCTCTGCGAAGGCGAAGACCTTCGCAGGAACAGGGTGGGGCGACGCGGTAGCTCTTCCCACCTTCTAACGGGCCGGGTGGCAACGCCCAGCCCATCTACCGGGCAGGACCCGCAATTGGCCAAGGGCCAATCGCTTCCGTCCTGCTCGTTGAAAGGCCGAAAGCCTTTCAACGCACACGGGGCGGGTGCGCTCGCCCCCGACGCGGATCGGGCCGCAGGCAGAAACCGGGCGGTACAGATAAGAGCCTGATCAGCGAAACTCAGGGGCCCTTCGGGGCCCCTTTTTCCTGTGGGGTGGGGTGGCTGGTTGGCGGGAAGACGTACCAATTCGCAGCTGTTGCACCAAGGGCAGCTTTTCGTCGGCAAAGGCAGTTTCCGACGTGCCACGGCAGTTGTTCGCTGGTTTCCATCTCGTATAACGTTGACATGGAAGATACTGCCCCAAAGAAACAGAAGGCATCCGTCCGCAAGCGAGCCGATGCAATCAAGGATTTTCGATGCAAGAACTTGATTGCAGTCATCGAAGACCCCGTGGACATCAAGAATATCGGAACAGTCATCCGAAACGTAAACGCGCTCGGTGTGGAAAAGGCTTACGTTATTGATCCACGCAAAGCGCTCCCGGATGATTGGCAGGACATGCGCGAAAGAAAATCCCTGTCTTCTACATCTGTGTCTGCGGTGAAATGGACGTTCGTCAAACGGTTTGACAGTACGGAAGAGTGCTTGGAACACCTTGAGAACAAGGGTTTTGTATCCGTGGTCACGTCTCCGCACGTCAAAGGCAAGACTAACGTCTTCCTCCACGAAGGAGACTTCACTCAGCACACAAAACTCGCGGTTTGGTTTGGCAATGAGAAGCGGGGGATCAGCGAGACGGCCGTGAACCGAAGTGAGATGTGTGTTGCTGTTCCCATGTTCGGCATGATCGAAAGCCTCAATCTGGGTACAAGCTCTGGCATCGTTCTTTATGAAGTCGCCAAGCAAAGACGTGAGTATCAAAGCCAATATCGGCGTGCTCGTCGAAAAGGCAAACGGGCCGATCCCCTGCCAACCGTAATGTCACGTGATGAAGGCTAAGAAGCCATGCGGCTTCTTCAACTTGTTCGATAGGCGCTTTTGGATATTGAAGTCCCAAGCAGGCCGATCCACTGCCATCCGTTCAATCAGCAGCCTTCAGCTCACCCTTTCTTCCGTTCAAACAGCCGTAGTCACCGTTCCGCAAATCCGCCGTTTCCCTTGAGCGCCCGCACAAAGCCTCGCATGATGCCAGCAATGATCCCGGGCTGGAGATGGCGGCATGACGGCATTCGACTTCGAACTCTCCGATGCGGGGCAGGGTCCGGCCCTGCTCATGTTGCCGGGATCCTATGCCACTCCGGCCGCGTGGCGGGGCATAGAAAAGGAACTCGGCGGCACGTACCGGGTTCTGTCGACCTCTCTGCCGGGCTACGGCGCAACGCCCGAGATCAGGCAGGGGGACGACAACGGTATCGAAATATTGGTCGAATTCGTGGGGCAGGTCGTCGATGCGGTGGGCGAACCGGTCCATATCGTCGGCCATTCCTTCGGCGCGCAACTGGCCCTGGCGGCGATGCTGGCCGGGCGGATCGCGCCGCTCGGTCTGGTGTCCTTCGAAGCCAACCCGATTTTCGCAAGGCCTGCGGGCGGCCCCTTTCCATGGCGACCGGATGTCGATCTTATGGTCGACCGGTTCCAGGCGGCCGTTGCGGCCAACGATCCGGACGCCGCCGGGATCATCATCGATTTCTACAGCCGCCCCGGCGCCTTCAAGGACCTGCCGGAGAGCGTTCGCGCGTTTTGCACTGCGTCGGCGCCAACGAATCTGCGCGACTGGCACTCGGCGGCGAGTTTTACGCCACACTTCGCTGACTTCGGCAAAGTGAACCAGCCCATGACACTCGTCCATGGTGCGACCAGCCCGCCGCCCATCGTTGATGTCACCGATGCGCTTGCGACCCATGCCCGCGATGCCCGCACGGTCGTGGTGGACGGCGCCGATCATTTCCTGATTTCCACCCATCCCCGGGCCTGCGCCGTCATCATCGAGGCGCATGTGGCAAGGCTGGGCACCTAGAACGATTTCCGCGCGCGCCCGCGCCCCGTCTTCTGGCGGGAAGAATTCCGGGGGAGCCGCCCGTACGGGCGGCGGGGGCAGCGCCCCCGGCCTTAGCCCCGCTGATTGAGCATATCCGCCACCGGCCGGTTGCGCGATAGATCGAGCCGCGCGCGCAACCGGGCGCGGCCGCGGGCGACGCGGCTCATCACCGTGCCGATGGGCAGGCCATGGCGGCGGGCCAGTTCGGCATAGCTCTCCCCGTCGATGGCGTGATCGAGCAACAGCGTGGCCTGTGCCGGTGGCAGGTGGGACATCGCGACCAGCACCTCGGCTTGCGCGATCCGCAAGCTCGCCATGGGTTCGACCCGCGGCATGTTGGCATCGGTCAGTTCTTCGGCGAGCGGGACGGATCGACGGGCCAGGTTGCGCAAGGTGACGAAGACATAGCGGTCCAGATCGTCGATCGGTGGCTCTTCGGCCAGCCGCCGCCACACCCGCAGCAGGGCTTCCTGCAACAGATCTTCGGCCGCATCGGCCGTGGCGGCATAGCGGCGCGCCCGCCGGCGCAGGCGCGGCAGAAGGGCGGTCAGGGTCTGGGCGCGATCGGTTTCATCCATCCTGCCGACAATCTCGACCAGACGATGCGCCGTTGTCGCGCGCTTCGCGCGCGCCGGGCCCCGATCGGCGACGTCCCGCGCGCCGAAGCCCTGAAATCGGCAAGCGGTCGCGCGTTGCGCAGGGCTTGGGATGAGATCGGGCCTTTGAGTATCTGATCAGGTGAGGGCGCGATCAAGACCCTCGTCAAACCAATGGAGAGTAAGAACCATGACTCGACTCATTCTGGCCGTCGCATTCGCATTCGCTGGACTGTCCGGGGCCGCGCTGGCCGCCACCGGCTATGACGCGGATGGCGACGGGTTGGTGACCTTCAACGAGATGCTGGCGGCGATGCCGTCGCTGACCGAGGAAACCTTCAGCACCATCGACGCAAATGGCGATGGCGCGGTTGATGCCGACGAACTGGTCGCCGCGCAGGAAAGCGGTGTGATCCCCGCCGCGGGCTGACGGCGACATTCAAGGGTCGGTCCCGTCGCCCAGACGCTTCGGGGCCATCCGGTCGTCAGTCGCGCCCCCTTCCCGAACCACCGGGAAGGGGGCAGTTTTTTGTCTGGGGCGTCAGTTCGCGCCGCGGGCCAGACCGGCCACACCGGTCCGCGCCACCTCGACAAGGCCAAGCGGGCGCATCAGATCGGCGAAGGCGTCGATCTTTTCCGGGGTACCGGTGATCTCGAAGACGAAGGACCCCAGCGTCGAATCCACCACGTTGGCGCGGAAGATATCCGCCAACCGCAGCGCTTCGACCCTCTTGTCCCCCGTGCCGGACACCTTGAAGAGCGCCAGCTCGCGTTCGACACTCGGCCCTTCGGCGGTGAGGTCGTGCACCTCGTGCACGGGGACGATGCGGCCAAGCTGCGCTTTGATCTGGTCGATGACACTGGGCGTGCCGGTGGTCACGACGGTGATCCGGCTTGTATGCCCTTCGTGATCCACCTCGGCCACGGTCAGGCTTTCGATGTTATAGCCGCGCCCGGAAAAAAGCCCGATGACGCGGGCCAGCACACCCGCCTCGTTATCGACGATGACCGCAAGGGTATGGCGTTCGATGGCTTCCGCGTGCGGGTCCTTGAGGTCATAGGCCGAATGGCTCGACGCACCTTTTTTGAGTTTCAGGGCTGACATGGCCGTCTCTCACTTCCTGTCTGAATTTTCCGCGAAAATTCGGTCACACCAGCACCGAACCCTTGGCGTCGATGACGCCTTGCGTTTCGGCTTCGCCCAAGAGCATCTCGTTATGTGCCTTGCCCGACGGGATCATCGGGAAGCAATTCTCATGCTTCTCGACGAGGCAATCGAAGATCACCGGCCCGTCATGGTTCAGCATCTCCATGATCGCGTCATCCAGATCGGCGGGATCGCTACACAATATGCCCTTTGCGCCAAAGGCTTCGGCGAGCTTGACGAAATCCGGCAGCGCCTCGCTCCACGAGCTTGAGTACCGCTCGCCATGCAAAAGCTCCTGCCACTGGCGCACCATGCCAAGGCGTTCATTGTTCAGGATGAACTGTTTCACCGGCAGGTGGTACTGCACGGCCGTGCCCATCTCCTGCATGTTCATCAGCCAGCTTGCCTCGCCCGCGACATTGATGACAAGCGCGTCCGGATGCGCCATCTGCACGCCGATCGAGGCCGGGAATCCATAGCCCATCGTGCCAAGCCCGCCCGAAGTCATCCACTGGTTTGGTTCCTCGAAGCCAAGATATTGCGCGGCCCACATCTGATGCTGGCCCACTTCGGTACAGATGAAACGCTCCTTGCGGTCCTTGGTCAGCGCCTCGAGCCGTTGCAGCGCATATTGCGGCTTGATCGTCGTGGTCGAGTTCCTGAAGGACAGGCAGTCTATCTTGCGCCAATCTTCGATCTGCGCCCACCACTGGGCCAGGCCTTGCGTGTTGACCTTGCGCCCGCGCGATTTCCAGACCTTGAGCATGTCTTCCAGCACATGGCCCACATCGCCGATGATCGGTATGTCGACCGGGATCACCTTGTTGATCGACGAAGGGTCGATGTCGATATGCGCCTTGCGGCTGTGGGGCGAGAAGTCGGCGATGCGCCCGGTGATCCGGTCGTCGAAGCGTGCGCCGACATTGATCATCAGGTCGCAGCCATGCATCGCGAGGTTCGCCTCGTAAAGCCCGTGCATCCCCAGCATGCCCAGCCAGTTCTTGCCGCTGGCCGGATAGGACCCAAGCCCCATCAGGGTCGAAGTGATCGGAATGCCCGACGCATCGACCAGTTCGCGCAAAAGCTGGCTTGCGGCCGGCCCCGAATTGATCACGCCGCCGCCGGTGTAAAAGAGCGGCCGTTCGGCGGTTTCCATCATCTCGACCAGACGCGTGATCTGATCGAGGTCGCCCTTGACCTTGGGTTGGTAATGTTTGGTGCGCGCCTTGGCGGGCGGCACATAGGTGCCGTTGGCGAATTGCACGTCTTTCGGGATATCGACCAGAACCGGGCCGGGGCGGCCCTTGGTGGCGACGTGAAACGCCTGATGGATCACGTCCGACAATGCGTCGGTTTCCTTGACCAGCCAGTTATGCTTGGTGCAGGGCCGCGTGATACCGACGGTGTCGGCCTCTTGAAACGCGTCCGTGCCGACCATGAAGGTCGGAACCTGACCGGTCAGAACGACGATCGGGATCGAATCCATCAGCGCATCGGTCAGGCCCGTCACCGCATTCGTCGCGCCGGGGCCCGAGGTGACGAGGCAGACGCCGGGTTTCCCGGTCGACCGGGCATAGCCTTCGGCGGCATGCACCGCGCCCTGTTCATGGCGGACAAGCACATGGCGGATCTCGTTTTGCTGAAAGATCTCGTCATAAATGGGAAGCACGGCCCCGCCGGGATAGCCGAAGACGACATCGACCCCCTGATCCTTGAGGGCCTTAACCACCATCTGCGCGCCTGTCATCTGTGCCATCTATCTCTCACTTCCTAAGCGTGTCGGCATAAAAAAGCCCCCGGAGTTACTCGGGGGCGCATGGGGTACCGTTATGGTGTCCGTTACCGGCCCATGCGCCATTTTCCTACAAGGACTACGATCCGTTCCATTGCCGAAGGCTCCTTTGTCGTGCGCGGGACATTAGGCAGGGCGTCCGAGGGCGTCAACCGCCAATTCCGGGAAAAAGTGTCGTGTGGCCGATTAAATCTTTGCATTAGTTGCGCAATTGGTGGTCCAAACGGAGTTTTCACAAAACTCAGGGGCGAATTCTGGCGCGAAGCTTGTCAGAAACCGGGGGGCTTCAAAGCGGCATTGCGAAGGGCACTGCAACGGTTTGCGCTAACAGTCTGAACTCCCGTAAAAATTGAGTTTCATCTTTCGCGCCACATGTATAGAAATCCAACACTTCGCGATCTGCTCGCCGAAAAAGAGCGGACGTATCCATAACGGGAGAATAGCAAACAATGGATCGTAGATCTTTCCTCAAGAATTCCGCCCTTGGTGGCTCGGCAGCAGCTGCAACCGCACTTGCTGCGCCGGCCTATGCGCAGGGCAATCGCACGCTGACCATGGTCACGTCCTGGCCGCGCGGCTTTGCGGTGCTCGACGATGCCGCAAGCGCGTTCGAGAATGCCGTGAACGCCATGGGCGACGGCGAGATCAGCATCGACAAGAAAACTCCGGGTGAGCTTGTTGGCGCGTTTGAGGTGTTCGACGCCGTGTCTTCAGGCCAGGCCGACATGTATCACTCGGCCGACTACTACTGGGGTGGTCAGCATCCGGCCTACAACTTCTTCACGGCTGTGCCCTTCGGCGCGACCGCGCAGGAGCTTTACAACTGGTACTACAACGACGGCGGTCAGGAACTGCACGACGAACTGGGCACGATCTTCAATATGAAGCCGTTCCAGTGCGGCAACTCGGGCTCTCAGTCGGGCGGTTGGTTCCGCGAGCCGATCCAGTCGGCCGAAGACTTCAACGGCCTGCGTTACCGGATGCCCGGTCAGGGCGGTCAGGTGCTGGGCAAGCTGGGTGCATCGGTTCAGAACATCCCGGGCGGCGAGCTTTATCAGGCGCTGTCTTCGGGTGCCCTTGACGGGCTTGAGTGGGTCGGCCCGCTGGCCGACGAACGCGCCGGTTTCCAGGAAGTGGCCAAGTACTACTACGCCGCCGGCTTCCACGAGCCGGGGTCGGGCCTTATCGCTTCGGTCAACCTCGACGTCTGGAACGAACTGTCGCCCAAGCATCAGGCGATCATCGAAAACGCCGCGAAATCCGCGACGATCACCCAGTACTCGCAGACCATGGCAAGCAACGGTGCCGCGCTTGAGCGTCTCAAGGCACAGGGCGTCAACGTTCTAAACTTCCCCGATGATGTCTGGGATGCCTTCGGCGCAGCGTCGAAAGAAGTTCGTGACGAGCCGATGGGCGATCCGCTTTATGCCAAGGTTCGCGAAAGCTTCGAGGCCAGCCTTGCCAACAGCTCGAGCTGGATCCAGCAGTCGGATGGCTTCTATGTCGCACAGCGTACCCGCGTGATGGGCGGCTAAGTCTTGCACCCAAGACTGACGGTCCGGCAGAATCTCTGCCGGGCCGATACAAGGGGCGGCCCCTGATCTGGCCGCGAAGACGGGGAAGGATGCTCAATGCTCGACGGCATTGCCTGGTTTTTTCAGAACATCGCTTACGCGTTCTACAACTTCGGATACGCGGTTCTCAACCCGGGCACGTGGTTGAACTGGTCCGATCCCGAGAGCCTGATGCGCTTTGTCTATTATGGCGGATCGGTCGAATTCTTCTTTGTCGTCTTCACGCTATTCCTCGTCGTCACGGCCATCGGCATCGCCATTCCTTCGGTGATGTGGGGGATGGTGCGCGGCCTCGAAGGCTTTGGAAATACGGTGGGCCGGGTGGCGGCGTGGGCCGGGCTTTTGATGGTGCTGCAACAGATCATCGTGGTCTTCATTCAGCGCGTCTTTGCGGATTCTCAGCTGTCGCTCGGGTTTGGGTCTGCCTTTACCCGCGACATCTCTTGGTGGTCCGAAGAGCTGAAGCTTTATAACGCGATCATCGTCTGTTTGTGCTGCGCCTATACCTTTGTGCAGGGCGGACATGTGCGGGTCGATCTGGTTTATTCCGCCGTCGGCTATCGCACCCGGCGCCTGATCGACATGTTCGGATCGCTTTTCTTCATCATGCCGATGGCGGTTCTGATCTGGCTTTACGGCTGGTTCTTCATGTGGCGCCACCTGATCACACCCAAGGTCAATTCGACCGACACGCTGGAACGCACGCTTCTCAAGGCGCGCGCGGTGCGCTGGAACGTGGAAACGGTGGGGTTCAGCCCGAACGGTTTTGACGCCTATTTCCTTTTCAAGGTGCTGATGGTCGCCTTTGCCGGCATGATCTTCCTGCAGGGCGTGGCGTTTTTCTATCGCAGCTACCGGGAATTCGTCGAAGGCGAAGCCAGCGAGAACAAATACCTCGACAAGGACCGTCTGGACGACCCGGACGCCGAACTTGTCGCGGAAATCCACTAAAATCGGGGACGGAGACAGCCATGCCATTCGGACTGGACGGGGTCGAAGTCGGTCTCATCATCGTATTCCTTTGCCTCTTCGGCGGGATCATGACGGGCTTCCCGGTGGCTTTTGCCATTGGCGGTTCGGCCGTGATTTCCTTCGGAATCATCGCAGCGCTTGATGCGGGCGGGCTGCTGATTCATCAGGCAATTGACACCGGATCGGCCGAATATGCCGCGTTGGTGGCCGAAGGTGTGGCGCGCGACGCGATAAGCGTTTTCCGATACCCCGAATTGCCGCGCGTGGAAGAGGCCCTGTTTCCAGGGGGCTGGGAACAGGCCCTGAACCGCAATATCAGCTTCATCGTCAACCGGATGAACGAGCGGGTCATCGCCGGACAGTCGATCGAAACGCTTTTGGCGGTGCTGATGTTCGTGATGATGGGCATCACGCTGGAGCGGTCGAAGATCGCCAATGACCTTTTGACGACGATGGCGCGGGTCTTCGGCCCGCTGCCGGGTGGCCTTGCCGTATCGATCGTGGTCGTGGGCGCGTTCCTTGCCGCCTCGACCGGGATCGTCGGCGCGACCGTGGTGACGATGGGTCTGCTGGCGCTGCCGACGATGCTGCGCAACGGGTACTCGAAAGAGTTGTCGACCGGCGTGATCGCAGCCTCGGGCACGTTGGGGCAGATCATTCCACCTTCGATCGTGATCGTGCTACTGGGCACGCTGGCGGGGGACCTTTATTCCTCGGCACAGGAAAGCCGGGCACAGCTTGCCGGTTGCACGGACGCATTGACCTATCTTGGCGAACCGGCGGTGGTGTCGGTGGGAACGCTGTTTCAGGCCGCACTTCTTCCCGGCCTGATGCTGGCAGGGCTTTATGCGCTCTATGCCTTTGGATTCGCCATTCTGAACCCTTCGAAGGCGCCGCCCGTGGTCAGCGATGAAGAGGTCGGTATGGCCCTGCGCAGCCGCAACGAAGCGTTGACCTGGTTCCTGTTCGCACCCGCAGCCATCATTCTTGGCCTGATCCTTGCGGCCAGCGCCGGGATCGTTGGCGGGCAAAGCCAGCTGATGTCGACAACCGTGCAGGATGCGCAAGCGCCCGAGTTGCGGACCAATGTCTCGCCGCAATGTCAGGCGGCGATGATCGAGTTGCATGGGCAGGAAAAATGGGATCGCTCGGCGTCCCTGGCCGAAGAACAGGCCGCATCCGGAACCTCGTCGGAATTGCGCGACCTGACCGAGGACGAAGTGGTCGATGCCCGCGCGAGCCTTCTGGCCAATACCGCGCCCATCGGGTCGGGCGTGGCGACGCTGATGGTGCTTTTCGCCCTCGCACTGGCCCTTGGCCGCGGTGTCGACCCGGGACAGACCGCAACGCCGCTGGCCATCGGAGCGGGCGGTGTCGGCCTTGGGCTGATTGCGGATGCCGCGCTGATCTCGCCCATCGCGTCGCCGGGCGCGACCTTCGCGATCATGGCGGTTCCGACGATCATGGCACTTTACGGGGTGCGGGTGGCCGCCGGGCGGTTGGCCCAGAACGAGCTTGTGCGCGTGGTCTTCCCGCCGCTGGTCCTGATCATCGCGGTGTTGGGGTCGATCCTTGGCGGGATCACCAATCCGACACCTGCCGCGGCGCTTGGCGCAGGCGGGGCGATCATGCTGGCCGCCTATCGGCGGCTGAAGGATGAAAACGGCACCGGCAAGATCGTGATCTGGGCCAGTTTCGCGGTCGTGATCATGATCCTGCTGGGCATCAATTTCGATCTGCGCCCGGACCGTGACGGCGTCAGCGGCGCTGACTGGGTCGCGATCGTCATCGCGCAAGGCGCCTATCACGCCGCGCTTTTCGGGTTGCTTTATTCTTGTTGGGTTCTCTTCCGCACATCCGTTCTGTCACCGGTGGTGCGCGAGACGGCGAAGGTCACCTCGATGGTCTTCACCATCCTGATCGGTTCGCAGCTTCTCAACCTCGTGGTGATCTCCTTCGGTGGCGAGCATTATATCCAGCAGTTCCTGCGCAGCTTCGACAATGAACTGGTGGTCTTCCTCATCGTAATGTTGGTGCTCTTCATTCTGGGCTTCGTGCTCGACTTTCTGGAGATCATCTACATCGTCATCCCCATCGTCGGGCCGGTGATTTATGGCGGCACGATGGACCCGAAGTGGGTGACAATCATGATCGCGGTGAACCTGCAGACGTCCTTCCTGACGCCGCCCTTCGGCTTTGCGCTGTTCTACCTGCGCGGGGTGGCGCCGGCGGGGATCACGACCGGCCATATCTATCGCGGGGTCTTGCCTTTCGTTTTGATCCAGGTGGTGGCGCTGGCGATCTTCTGGCTGTTCCCGGGCATCGTCACGATCATCCCCGATCTCATCCCGAATTGAGCGGTCGGGCCCGCCGGGCCCGCCCGCGCATGATGCCTGCGTCCCCCTCCGGAGGACGCGCTGATGCCTCCGGCGGGAATATTTCCGGCCAGAAGACGGTCTGTTCGGGTTAGCGTCCGGTGGGGCGGCTGTCGGGTAGGCTGATCTGGGCCACCTGTTCGGCAATCGGATCGGTCGAGAGCGGGTGCGTGCCGGAGGAATGATCCTCGGGGTCGCCGATATCCCGCCAAGAGCCGTTCTTGTAGACTTCTACGGAGGAGAACTTGGCCTTGTAGCCCATCTTCGGGCTGCCTGGCACCCAATAGCCGAGATAGACATAGGGCAGCCCCGCCTCGCGCGCGATGCGCAGGTGATCGAGGATCACATACGTGCCGAGGCTTTGGTTGGCGCGCGCCGGATCGTAGAAGGAATAAACCATCGAGAGCCCGTCATCGAGCACATCCGTGAGGCAGACCGCGGCCAGTTCGCGCCTGCCGTCCACTTCGGCCGAATATTCGATCACGCGGCTGCGGATCGGGGTTTCCTCGATCATCGCGGCAAACTCGAAGATATCCATGTCGGCCATGCCGCCATCGGCATGGCGGCTGTCGAGATAGGCACGAAAGAGGGCGTATTGATCTTCGGTGGCCCAGGGCGAGGTCGCTTCGCGCCGCAGATGCGCATTGCGGCGATCCGCGCGGCGCTGGCTTTTCGAGGGCACGAAATCGGCCACGCGGATGCGCGCCGAAAGGCAGGCCGAGCATTCCGCGCAGGAGGGTCGGTAAAGCACGTTTTGCGAGCGCCGGAAGCCCTGTTTTGACAGCGCATCGTTGAGCTTTTCGGCGTATTCCCCCTGAAGCGACGTGAACAGCTTCCGCTCCATCCGCCCCGGAAGGTAGGGGCAGGGCTGCGGGGCAGTCACATAGAACTGTGGCGCTATGGGAAGAGTGTGGCGCATGTGGTCTCGCGGAATCTCACGTTGCGCAAACGGTAGCAAGCGATGGCGCTATCGCCAAGCCCCCACATCCGGGGATGCGGGGGCCATAGGCGCGGTTAATCGCCGCTTGCTGTTTCAGGCGGGTTTGTTGAGGACCGCGGTGCCGAGGATATGGTCGGTGAGACCCTGACGGCGGGCCGAGATCAGCATCAGCGCAACCGAAACCAGTTGCAGCGGGAAGACCGCGACCGACACGAAATAGCCCAGCGTGTGAAGCGCGGCCAGGCCGCCATCGAGCGGTTCGCCCATGCGGTTGCGCAACTCGATCGACATGAACCGCATGCCCGGCGTCGCCGAATTGCGGGCGATCGACACCCAGCGATAAAGAAAGCTGATCACCATGTAGAGGAACGGCAGGTAAAACAGAGCCGTGAACAGGGTGAAGGGCACAAGCACCGCCGTGAGAAGCGAGATCAGGATCACGTCGACCACCCAGGCGATGAAACGCTTGGTGGGGATGTCGGCGTAAAGATCGGCATCGATGTCGGGATCGGGCAGGCCCCAAAGGGGATCGGTGGAGGTCATGTCTCTCTCTGGTCCAACGGGTTGAAATTGGGCGGCCCCGGGTTCAGGGCCACCCATGGGGCGAGGGGGATCAGGCTTCAGCCGTTTCCGGTTCGTCTTTCGACGGCTTGGCGCGATCTTCCATGAACTGGTCGAATTCGGCCTTGTCCTTGGCGTCACGCAGGCGGTTCAGGAATTCCTCGAACGCGGTCTGCTCGTCTTCGAGGCGGCGCAGCGTTTCGGCCTTGTAGGCGTCGAACGCGGTGTTGCCCGAGGATTTGAACGCCGCGTGGGCGTGACGGGTGCGGCGGGCGCAGGAATTGCTGAACATGCGTTTGCTCCAGATCATATAGGCAAGAAGGGCAAGGCCGATGGGCCAGAAGAAGATGAAGCCAATTACCATGGCGGCGATCCAAGCGCCTTTGCCACGCTCGTCAAGCCAGGCTTCAGAACGAGCAAACCAATTGGGTCTGCGCGCGGGCATTTGGGTGGCTGTGGCGGTCGTCATATGCGGGTCTCCTTTGCTGGGTGGATGTAAATCGTCTTCACATCACCGATATCGGGCAGCGGAGCGTTTGGTTCAAGGCATGATGTAAATCTTTTTTACATTTTTTTGGTTCAGATAATGAAATCAGTAACTTGTGCACCTGTCATTTCGACCAGATTTCGCGGATCGACGGGAAAAATATGCCGTGGCGTGCCTGCGGCGGCCCAAACTGTCGAGAATTCCAGAAGGCGCGGGTCCAAAAACGTGCGCAGTTTCGTGATCAGTCCGACCGGGGCCACCCCGCCGATGGCAAAGCCGGTTTCCGCACGGATGAGTGCTGCGTCGGCCTTGCCCAGCGGCTCACCGGTAAGGGCACCGGCCTTGGCGTGATCGACCTGATTGCCACCTGCGGTGATGAACAGGATGGCATGACCGCTTTGCGTGCCCTTGAAGATGATGGATTTGGCGATCTGGTCGATCTCGCACCCAGCCTCGGCAGCGGCCTGCGCGGCGGTGCGGGTTTCGCTGTCCATTTCGCGGACCTCGGCCGCGATGCCCGCGGCCTTCAATGCGGCCTTTACGCGTTTAAGGCTTTTGCTCATCTCAACATCCTTGTCTTCCTGCCGACGCCCTAGCAGTATTCGTCGCCATGGAATACTCCCCCCAGGATCTCCTCGAAAGCCTTCTTGCCGCCGAAACGGCGGTGTGGGAGGCGCTCGTCTCCGGGAATGCGGCGGCGGATGCCGGGGCTTTGGATGATGGGTTTCTGGGCGTCTATCCGGACGGGTTTTCGGGAAAGGGGACGCATGTCGGGCAACTGGCGCAGGGCGCAACGGTAAAGACCTATGCCATCGACGATCCGCATGTGATGAGCTTGGGTCCCGACCACGCGCTGCTCGCCTATCGCGCCACCTATCGCAGGCCCGGGCAGACGGCGGATGAGGTGATGTATGTCAGCTCGGTCTGGAAGCGGAACAGGCAGGGCTGGATCAATGTCTTCAGTCAGGACACGCCCGCAGCGGATGATTGGACAGGGCCGTGAGCGGTCCCTTCGCCTCGCGGATCACGCGTGCGCCACGGGCGTTCGAGCCTGAGCGTGGCGCCGAAGCGGCGGCGGCCTTTGCCGACCAGCCGCCGGAAGTGCGCGAAGTCCTTGAAGGTGCGGCGGGGTGCAGCCCCTATCTCAAAGGGTTGATGGAGCGGGAGGCCGATTGGCTGGCCGCTGCGCTGGCCGGCCCGCCTGAAGCCGCGCTTGACGCGGTGTTTGAAGAGATCGAGGCCCTTGAAGGCCCCGCGCTTGGTACAGGTCTACGGCAAGGCAAGCGGCGCGTGGCGCTTTTGGCCGGGCTCGCCGATCTGGCCGGGGTCTGGTCGCTGGAAGAGGTCACCGGCGCGCTGACGCGGCTGGCCGATCTGGCCACGCATCGGGCGATCGTGACGCTGGTAGGGGCCGAGATCGCGCGCGGGAAACTGCCTGGCGCAGGCGCAGGCGACGAAAAGACCGGGGCGGGTATGGTGGCCATCGCCATGGGCAAGATGGGCGCGCACGAGCTGAATTATTCGTCGGATATCGACCTGATTTGCCTCTTCGACGAATCCCGCTTCGACCGTGACGATTTTCTCGACGCGCGCGCCGCCTTTGTCCGCATCACCCGGCGGATGACGGCGCTCTTGTCGGAAATCACCGCTGAAGGCTACGTCTTCCGCACCGATCTGCGCTTGCGCCCCGACCCGGCGGTCACGCCCGTCTGCCTGTCGATGGAGGCGGCGGAGCGGTATTACGAAAGCCTTGGCCGCACATGGGAGAGGGCGGCCCATATCAAGGCGCGGCCCTGCGCGGGCGATATCGCGGCGGGCGAGCGCTATCTTGACCGGCTCAGCCCCTTCGTCTGGCGGCGTCACCTCGATTATACGGCGATCCGCGATGCCCATGACATGCGGCTAAAGATCCGCGAGCACAAGGCGCTGCACGGGTCGCGCAAGCTTGAAGGGCATGATCTGAAGCTGGGGTCGGGCGGTATCCGCGAGATCGAGTTCTTTACGCAGACCCGCCAGATCATCGCCGGTGGGCGGGATCCCGAATTGCGGGTGCGCGGCACGGTGGTTGGGTTGCAGCGTCTGATAGCCAAGGGCTGGGCCGACGACGCGGGGCCGTTGATCGACGACTACCGCGCGCATCGCGAAATCGAACACCGGGTTCAGATGATCGCCGATCAACAGACCCATCGCCTTCCTGCGAATGAGGAAGGATTTGCGCGGCTGGCCGCGTTCATGGGCCGCGATGTGACCGAGTTGCGGGCCGATCTGAGCGCGCGGCTAGATCGCGTGGCGGGCATTACCGAAGGGTTCTTTGCCCCCGGAAGCGCCCGCGAGACCCCCCAGCTGAGTGATGCGGCCAACGAAATCGTCGCGCGCTGGCCGTCCTATCCCGCGCTTCGGTCGCAGCGGGCGGTCGAAATCTTCGGTAGGGTCAAGCCCGAGCTTCTGGCGCGCCTCGGCCGTGCGGCCAACCCTGAAGAGGCGCTGGTGCATATCGACGGGTTCCTGCGCGGCCTTCCGGCGGGGGTACAGCTTTTTGCGATGTTCGACGCCAATCCCCAATTGATCGATCTGATCGTCGATATTGCGTCGACCGCCCCCGAACTTGCCACCTATCTCTCGCGGCATTCGGGCGTGTTCGATGCGGTCATCGGTGGTGGCTTCTTCGCCGATTGGCCGGGGGTCGAAGCGCTGACATCCGCGCTGGCGGAGGTCTTGGCCGAGGAAGACGA